>NZ_JH651384.1:2876192-3194942 GCF_000260135.1 Thiothrix nivea DSM 5205
GTCACTACGGTGACGAAGTGGTTGATGCCCTGCTTCCAGGAAAAGCCTCTAAGCTTCAGGTATGCGTTAACCGTACTCCAAACGGACACACGTGGGCTGGATGAGAATTCCAAGGCGCTTGAGAGAACTCGGATGAAGGAACTAGGCAAAATGGTACCGTAACTTCGGGAGAAGGTACGCCACCGCGAGGTGGCCGCAGAGACCAGGCCGCTGCGACTGTTTATCAAAAACACAGCACTCTGCAAACACGAAAGTGGACGTATAGGGTGTGACGCCTGCCCGGTGCCGGAAGGTTAATTGATGGGGTTAGCTGCGAGGCGAAGCTCTTGATCGAAGCCCCGGTAAACGGCGGCCGTAACTATAACGGTCCTAAGGTAGCGAAATTCCTTGTCGGGTAAGTTCCGACCTGCACGAATGGCGTAACGATGGCGGCACTGTCTCCATCCGAGACTCAGTGAAATTGAAATCGCTGTGAAGATGCAGTGTACCCGCGGCTAGACGGAAAGACCCCGTGAACCTTTACTGCAGCTTTGCACTGAACATTGAACTTGCTTGTGTAGGATAGGTGGGAGGCTATGAACCAGGGACGCCAGTCCTTGTGGAGCCATCCTTGAAATACCACCCTGGCAATTTTGATGTTCTAACCTCGGCATAACAGTGCCAGGGACAGTGCATGGTGGGCAGTTTGACTGGGGCGGTCTCCTCCCAAAGAGTAACGGAGGAGCGCGAAGGTGTGCTAATCACGGTCGGAAATCGTGAGGATAGTGTAAAGGCATAAGCACGCTTGACTGCGAGACGGACAAGTCGAGCAGGTAGGAAACTAGGTCTTAGTGATCCGGTGGCTCTGAATGGAAGGGCCATCGCTCAACGGATAAAAGGTACTCCGGGGATAACAGGCTGATTCCTCCCAAGAGTCCATATCGACGGGGGAGTTTGGCACCTCGATGTCGGCTCATCACATCCTGGGGCTGAAGCAGGTCCCAAGGGTATGGCTGTTCGCCATTTAAAGTGGTACGCGAGCTGGGTTCAGAACGTCGTGAGACAGTTCGGTCCCTATCTGCCGTGGGCGTTGGAGATTTGAGGGAAGCTGTCCTTAGTACGAGAGGACCGGGATGGACGAACCTCTGGTGTTCCTGTTGTCACGCCAGTGGCATTGCAGGGTAGCTATGTTCGGACGGGATAACCGCTGAAAGCATCTAAGCGGGAAGCCCCTCCCAAGATGAGATCTCCCTGGGCACATGATGCCCCTGAAGGGTTGTTGTAGACTACGACGTTGATAGGCTGGGTGTGGAAGTGCAGCAATGTATGGAGCTAACCAGTACTAATTGCCCGTGAGGCTTGATCCTATAACCCGGAGCGGTCTGCTTTGGGGTCTGTAGTAGAGTCAGTAACAAAGCCGTAGCCAGCAGAAGTTGGCAACGTAAGACACTTGCTTGAATGCTTTTCCGAATTGGGTGGTGGAGGCCACAGTGGGGGTAAATGCCTTTACACTAACAAAGCTCCACCGATACCCAGCCAGTTTGCCTGGTGTCCATAGAGCACTGGAACCACCTGATCCCATCCCGAACTCAGAAGTGAAACGGTGCATCGCCGATGGTAGTGTGGGGCCTCCCCATGTGAGAGTAGGTCAACGCCAGGCGCCCAAACCAAGCCCCGCTTGCAGCGACAATTGCAGGCGGGGCTTTTTTTTTGCTTGTGTCATCCAAATCATATTCTCTTGTTGATATTTCCCAGCATTCTTGCCCGTCAGTGGTTTTTCGGGATGCTTTTTACCACATCTTGCCTCTGACCTGATGAAGAAAGCCGCATCCCGTCTCGATTAACGGGTTATGCACTTATGATACGAATTCGCCTGTAGAAATTATTCTGGTATATCCTCAACTAAATTCCTATATCGCCGCCAACCGATCCAGCGCCCGGTAACTCAACGCCTCGGTCAGGTGCGCGGTGCGGATTTCCCCGCTTTCTGCCAGATCGGCAATGGTGCGCGCCACTTTGAGGATGCGGTGGTAGGCTCGCGCTGACAGTTTGAAACGCTCCATTGCATTATTCAGCAACGCCTGATCCTTGTCGGTCAGCAGGCAATGTTTGTCGATGTCGCGCCCGTTGAGGGCATTGTTGATCTTGCCCTGACGCTGCTGCTGGCGGTAACGGGCAGCTTCCACCCGCTGGCGCACTTCCGCGCTGCTTTCACCGCCTTTGAGCGATTGCAGGTCTTCGTGCCTGACCCTCGGCACTTCGATTTGCAGGTCAATGCGGTCGAGAAACGGGGCGGAAATGCGGCTGCGGTGCTTGCGCTGGCGTTCCGGTGTACATTCGCAGTTGTCGCGCAAATCACAGGCGCGGCCTTGTGGGCACGGGTTCATGGCGGCCACCAACTGGAAGTTGGCGGGGTAGGTTGCCTGCCGCGCGGCGCGGGAGAGGGTGATGCGCCCGGTTTCCAGTGGCTCGCGCAATACGTCGAGCACGCTCCTGTCAAATTCTGTCAATTCGTCAAGAAACAACACGCCGTGATGTGCGAGGGAAATTTCCCCCGGCCTGACTTGTGAACCGCCGCCCACTAGCGCCACGCCGGACGAGGTATGGTGCGGCTCGCGCACTGGCCGTTGCCCCCAGCGGCTGGCGTCGAAACCGTGATGGCTGATGGAGGCAATCGCGGCGGATTCCAACGCTTCTTCTTCGGAAAGCGGTGGCAGGATGGTGGCGAGGCGGTTGGCCAGCATGGTCTTACCAGTACCAGGTGGCCCGACCATCAACAGGTTGTGACCCCCTGCTGCCGCAATTTCCAGCGCGCGCCGCGCCATGAATTGCCCCTTCACATCACTGAGGTCGAAAGGGTAGGTAGTTTCCGCTGTTTCGATTTCCTGTTCCCAGCGCACCAGCGGCTCGTCGCCGTGCAAATGATCTACCACTTCGCTAATGGTACTGGCGGGGTAAACTTTCAGCCCTTGGATCAGGCTGGCTTCGGCGGCATTTTCCTGTGGCACGATCAGGGCGCGCCCGGCTTGCAGGGCGGCGAAAGCGGTGGGCAGCACGCCACGCACCGGGCGCAGTTGCCCGCCGAGTGACAGCTCTCCGATGAATTCGTATTCCTGCAAACGTTCGGTGGGAAGCTGGTTACTCGCCGCCAGCATCCCGATGGCAATCGGCAGGTCGAAACGTCCGCCATCCTTGGGAATGTCCGCTGGGGCGAGGTTAACCGTGATCCGCCGTACCGGAAAGCTGAAACCGGAATTGGTCAGGGCGGCGCGTACCCGGTCGCGGCTTTCTTTCACCGCCGTTTCCGGCAGGCCGACGATGGAAAAACTGGGCAGGCCATTGGCCAAGTGCACTTCAACGCTTACCAGTGGTGCATCCAGCCCGCTGTTGGTGCGGCTAAAAACGATTGCAAGGCTCATGATTATTTTCGTTGACGATTGCTGAATGAATGCGCCTGATTGTGCAGTTTTAACCCCTCTGGCTCAAAAAAAGTCGACAAAAGGTGACAGGCTAATTTGGTATGCAACTTGCTTATTCATTGGTGTAAGCAATTGCCAAGCCGGAGGAAAAGACCGAGTGGCAATTTTTTCGCACCGATTGTGAAATGGATCACGGATTTTCCGGTCAAAACCGAATATAACGTGGTAAATATACAATACGAGAGTAAGGGGACAACCGAATGAACAGTAATAATCCTGCCGATGGCCAGCGCCGCCAAATGTCCAGTGCGGCGCAGTATCCACAGGCCAGCCACATTTGCACGCGCCATGGCAGCAGCATCGCTGAAGGGCAACGCCGGGTGTACGCGCGCAATACTTTCCTGACCCGTGATCCACAGGAAAAAGTGCTGCAATATTACAGTGAGCAGTTCGGCCAGCCGCAGCAGCAGGCAGGCGCGGTGTGCTGGCAGCAGGAAACCCACAGCGGCAAACAGCATTTCCTGCTGGAGCTGACGGTGGAAACGCCGCAGGCAGGCCAGGATCAAACCGTGATCAAATCCTATTTGGTGGTGACGTCGGATATTCAGGCGGGCTAAATCAGGCAGCTGAAAACACTGGCTGCCAGACGCGAGTGGGAGGTCTGGCAACCAGAAAACGGGTTCGGTGCTTACAGGTTGTCAGGTTTGGCTTTGGCAAAAATTGCGCCCGCCCCGGTCGTTGTCAGGCTATCCAGCGCGTGACTGATATCAGCTTGTACTGTCTTGATGTCCGGCTTGTCGGTTTTCAGGGATTGGCGCGCACCGTCTATCTGGGCTGATACATACAGCACCGGCATGTAGACGGTGGTATCGGTAATCGCCTTGGCGGTTTCATCCAGCTTGTTAAGGGCTGCCTGCTTGTCACCGGTGCGGGCTTTGGCTTCCACTTCTTTCAGTTTGTCGCTGCTGCTTTTTGCCAGTTGTGGCGCATACAATGCCATTTGTTCCAGGCTTTTGTAGATGGGAACCAGGTCGCCCACCATGATGGCGCTATCGGAAGCCAGCAGATCACCCTTGGTATCCTTGATCTGATCCACCACCACGGTGAACGGCATCATTTCGCGGAGACCGGCGGCCAGTGCCTTGGCGGCATCCAGAGCTTTTTTGGCCTCCTTCACCTTCCCATTGGCCAGCGCTTGTTGGGCAGCTTGCAGGTGCTGAACCAGCAACTGGCCGGAGTAGTAGGCGATATGCCCCATGAACGGGTTTTCCCAACCGGGGAAATTGATGTGTTCAGCGGTTTCGGTGGCCGTTGCCGCTTGTTCCGCAGCGGCGTAGGGGGAATAGGTTACGCCCAGTAATACTGCCAGGCTGACGGCGAGCAGTTTGTTGGCCAAGGGTTGGGGTGTATTACTGTTCATGGATTGTTCTCCGGATAAGTTACGTCTTGTAGAAGACCCTGCTGCAATAGCTATGCCATAGTCTTATCTTTATGATATAAAAAAGATTTTTTTCATGGATCGGTAGTTTTGAGGAGTATTCCCCAATGTCTGGCGAAGAACGGGTTAAAAATGGGTGATTTTCCCCATTTACCCTGTTGTTTTTCATGCTTAAACCATTATTTCGAGTAAAAATGGTAGGTTAATGCTGTGGCATCAATCCTGTGAACGCTACCAACTATGGTGATTTACCTCAAAGACATTACCCAAAAACAGGGCGAATCAGAATGTCCCATTTTGGTAAAGCAGCATTTCTTTCCAGCCTCGCCTCAACAGCCTCCATAGCTTTTTTGCTGAGGGTCACACCCTTCTCATAAACCTTGCGACTGAATTCGACCATGGGGTTGATGCCTTTCCAGGTCATGGTTTTTGCCCATTCCAGCAGGGTTTCGGCATCCTTGAGCTGGGTGCCGTTCCAGTGTTGTTCCAGAATCCCCCAGCAGCGTTCAATCGGGTTGTACTTGCTGTGGTAAGGCGGGTAGTACAGCAGGTGGACTGTCTTACCGGTATGGTTGGCGAATTCCACCATGCGCTTGAGGAATTGCGTCCTGATCCCGCTGCTTTCCGGGCCATTGTCCGCTTTGATCTGGATGCACTGGCAGGCGTCCTTGTCAGCAGAAGGCATCTGTTCCCATACCCGGCACAGGGAATCCACGATGAAGTCACTGGTTTTGCTGGAACTGCCGAAGGTCAGGTAAACCTGCCCACTGTCCTCATCCAGTACGCCAAAAGGGATGTATTTCTCTTTGCAGCCCATCTCATGGTCAGCGGCTTTATTGTCACCCCGTGTTTTCCCGCCCCGTGAGTAGTCACCGATGTTGACGGTCGCCTTGCAGTCCATGCTCAGGCGTTTGACCGCCCATCGGCAAACTGCCCATCGTTGGCCTGGATATTGGCGAAGATGGCGTCGGTTTCTGGAATTTTTTTTGCGGCTTGGCTTTCTCCACCTTGCGCAGGCGGTAGCCATTCCGGTTGAGTATCCGCGCCATGGTGCTGGGGGCGGGCACTTGTCCACCGCTGAAACCCATGGCCTGTAACTGCCGGATGGCTTCCGCCGCCGTCAGGCGGGTGTAGGCGATGCTGCTGCGGAATGTCGGGTCTTGCTGGCTATGTGCTTCCGCCAGCGCCAGCAAGGCGGCTGCCGCTTCCGGCTGGGTTTCCTCCCAGCGCTTCTGGCCACAATACGCCGCCTGCGCACCCACGCAAACCATGCCGCTGCGCTGTTCCTCCAAACCCAACTGCACCCCCTCCCGACCCCAGCCAAAACACCTTTCAGTCTGGCGGGCGTTGCCTGCACAATATTTCCGGCTCATGTCCGCCTGGAACGCACGGCGGGTGCTGCCAGACATTTTCGAGGCCGCCAGTTTCAGGTCGGCTATCTGGGATTCACTCAGGATCGGGTTAGCTGTTTGGGGTTCGGGGGGCATGGGGATAGGGACTCCGCTTGTCGATAAGACAAGTGTAGCCATTGCGGGGGAATCTTTCAGGGAAATCCCCTATGCCGTCAGATTCCGCTTCGTGGCCTTTTACCTAGGGCTGATTAAACTCCCAAAAAAATTCAGGCCACTTTGGTTTTACCGTGGGGATGCGTTACTTTTTCTGGACAGCACCACCGACCCGATTAATGGCAATAGAATAATTTTACTAGGCGAGGATGTTTCCATGGAGGAACTGGAAAAACTCCAGCAAGGCAGCGAAAAATGAAATGCAAATCACCCCAAGCAACCCTGCAAGTCAGTTTAATGACATTGCTGGGGGCAATTGGTGTTAATTTTCCGGTTTTTGCCGACTGTGACCTGAAAACCGAGGTGAATGATGCCAACCCACAGGATGTTAAACGTTTCTTTGCCAATAAAAGCAAGAAAGTGGTGACGTTTGTTGGTTACTCCGGCGCTGAATATGAAGACAAGCGTTCTATGCTCAAGGAAGCTGAATCTGTTCTCGACAAACTGGATGCATCCGCCACCATCGTCAATATCGGCGCAACGCCTGAGGGTATAGGCGCAATCTACCTGTTGGCCAAGGATAAAGGCTTTACCACGACGGGTATCGTTTCGACCCAGGCAAAAGCATACGATGCAGCGCTATCAGATTGCGTTGATTACGTTTTTTATGTGGATGACCCAAGTTGGGGTGGTTATGTGGAGGAGGGCAAAAACTTGTCGCCCACTTCCTCAGCCATAGTCGAAAGCAGTGACCTCATGGTTGGCATCGGCGGCGGTGAAGTCGCCCGCGACGAACTCACTGCCGCGCAAAAACTGGGTAAACAGGTTCAATTCATCCCAGCCGACATGAATCACCAGAAGGCCCAGGAAAAAGCCCGCAAGAAAGGCTTGCCAGAGCCGACGGATTTTAAGGGTGCCGCCGATGAGGTTTTTTGATGCAGGCCGCCCCCTGCTTTCTTGAAAGCAGGGAAAGCGGGTTCAGATTGCTTGCTCCGCCAGCTGTTCCTCAATCGGTGGCAACGGTAAATCAGCAATCGCCAATTCAAATGCTTTCAAGCGCTTATAAATCGACATCAGCTCCACGATAGTCGTCCACGAATTCACCAGATACTGGAACGAGCTTTCCACCCGCCCGAAGGCACGGATAATCTGCTGCATGACACCCAAGGTAAAACCACCGGCCACGATAGTCGGCGCAAGCGCAACATAAGGCACCAGCACGCCTGCCTGTAGATAGGCATAACGCACCACATTGAAGTACAGATAGTTGAAATACAAGCGGAAATAGTTGACGCGAACGTCGTTGAACAAATCCTTGACCACCGGCGGTGAAGCGCGGTCATGGTAATCCTCGCCATACACCAGCTCCTTGCGGTAGGCGGCTTCCACCCGCTGGTTACGGAATTCCAGACCCGGCAGGCGGATACCCGCCAACGCCAGCAGCGAAGTGCCAAACACCGACCAGATCAGGGCGACAAACACCAGCGCTTGTGAAACTTCGCCAATGACGGGCAATTCCTTCACATGCACCGACAGCCCCCACAAGATAGGCAGGAACGCAATCAGGGTCATCACCGAATCAATCAGGCTCACGCCCAACCCTTCCATGATGCTAGAAAAACGCATGGCGTCTTCCTGCACCCGCTGTGATGCGCCTTCGATATGCCTCACCCGGCTCCACATCGACATGTAGTAATCGTTGATGGCAGTACGCCAGCGGAACACCCAATGGCTGACGAAAAAGCGGGTGAACACTGAAACGGTTACCGCCACCATCGCAATCTTGCCGAACGTCAGCAGTTGCAGGTAATAATCTTCGGCGGTAATGCTGTGTGGCTTTTCCAGCGCCTTCTGGATCGAGTCGTAGAAGGTGCCAAACCAGTCGTTGATCAGCACATCCAGATGCACCTGAAACCAGGTAATGAACACGATAATGGCCGAACCAATAATCGACCAGCGTCCCCAACGGTGTGGGGAGAGATACATCCACGCGCCCACGAACAGGGTGTAACAGCCCAGCATGTACTGGTAAAACCAGAAATCCCCACCGTCACTGCCGAACAAGGTTTCCAGACTCAGCCAGCTGTGCAAGCTTTCACCTGCAACGAACCAGGTCACCACACAGAATAGCGCCCAGGCTGCAAACGTCAGCGCAAACAGTTTTGGGCGTGGGAAAAAGGATTCAAACATCGGTAGCCCCTTTATAAATTTTTAGTGGGGCATCATAACAGGCATCATCAGGTAATTCAGGTTATAAAGCACCAAGCTGATGACGGTTTGTCAGTCGCTGTCTGGAGGGTTTAGAAACCTGTTGGTGGAACCGGCATGGGCTTACCCCACACTGATGGACGTTGAAAATCCCCCGCCTTTGGCAGGCGGGGTAAAATACAGGAGCGAGGATGAAGGTTTTCAGGATGCCGGTTCCACAACCACGCCTTCGGTAAACGCTGTCAGGCTCTTCAGGGAGTTGTCGATGGCGGTTTTCGCGGTGGCTACATCGCGGTGCTGTTCACTCAGGGCATTCTGCGCGGCTTCCAGTTGGCCGTGGACGTAGCCGACCGGCAGGAAGATGGCGGTGGCGGAAATGTCGTCCATCACCTCTTTCAGCTTGGTGGTGGCTTCAGCGTTCTGCCCCTTGCGGGCCATGGTTTCGGCTTCCTTGACCTTGCCGCGCGCTTTTTGCGCTACTTGCGGGGCGTAGACTTCCATGTCATCCAGCTCGGCGTAGATGGGTAAAAGGTCGTCATAGAAGCGGCCATTTTCCTGCATCGCCAGTTTGCCCTTGGCATTGAAGACATCCTCCTGAACATCGGTGTAGGGCATGGATTGCATGACCGAATCATTCAGGCGATTGGCGGCTTCGACCTCGCCCAATGCCTTGCCGCTGTCGCCTTTTTGAATGGCTTCGTGGGCGGCGGTCAGATGGTGGACGATTTCGTTGCCGGAATGGGCTGCGATCCTTTGCATGTTGGGGCTGTCCCAGCCGGGTGTGGTGACAGCTTCAACGACGGAATTGGGTGGCTGGGCGGCTTCTGCGGAAGTAACAGCCATGGCAGTGGTGGAAGCCAGCAGGATAATACTCAGAATAACGGCAGCTGGCTTGCGGGTGAATGTGGTATTCATCGGATAGTCTCCTTTTCAGTTTTTTATCAGTTGACAGCGGGTTGCGCTGTTTCCGCCTGTTGTGGAGCATAATCTATGCCATGCAAATAAGTATTTGTTTATGTTTGAAATTATATTGATTCTGGGGACATGTAAAACAACCGTGGGTAATTTTGCACGGTATTACTGAAGGTATGCGGAATAGTCACCAATCCGTTTGTCATGCACCTTGCCACTACGGGTTTTACCCAGATACTTGATGTCACGGCCATCCAGCCCGACGATCAGGTCGTTCTTCAGCCCACCATGGCGGGCTATCTGCCCGCCACTTTCATACAGCTTGTCGCTCCTAATCCCTTCATACAATAATGAGGTTGTACCTCGATTTTGCATGAATAGGTATTACGGGATTTCGCCCGTTCCGATCTAAGAGGATTTCTGGCGCAGTTCGCAGACGGGGCAGTGCTTGACGAGATTCGGCGCGTGCCCGAGTTGTTGTCCTGGATACAGGTTGAAGTCGATGAAAAGAAACAGATGGGGCATTTCGTACTCACCGGCAGCCATCAGTTCGAGTTGTCGCGGGAAATTTCCCAGTCACTGGCCGGGCGCACCGCTTTATTGAAGTTGCTGGAAGTACATCGTGTTTCGCCTGCTGCCGTGGTTCGCCAATGTCGGCAAGCGCCTGATCAAAGTGACGCCATGCGTCCGGCGCAGAAAGTGGCGGGGTTCTTGGGCGAGCGCGTGCAACAACTGGCGCTGGTTTATGGAGGCGATGTACCGCAAAAGCGTTCCGAATTTACCGTGTTGCCGTATTTTGCCGTGGGGTCTGGGTGTAGGTGAGTGTGTATCCACCGTTCACAGCGCCGCCTTATAATTATGCTAGAGTTGAGCCGGAAACAACCAACCTGAACCGGGGAATCCGTGGACAAGCAACGCCTGTCTGAAACCGACATCATCAGTAAATACATTCTGCCAGCGGTAAGAAACGCAGGTTGGGATGACATGCTACAAATCCGTCAGGAAGTGAAGCTGCGTGACGGCAAGGTAATCGTGCGCGGCCAGCTTGGCGCAAGACGCACGGTCAAATCCGCCGACATCGTGCTCTACCACAAACCCAACCTGCCGCTGGCGGTGATCGAAGCCAAGGCCAACCGGCACGAAACCGGCAAGGGGATGCAACAGGCGCTGGGTTACGCCCACCTGCTGGATGCGCCCTTCGCATTCGCCAGCAACGGCGACGGTTTCATTTTCCACGACAAAACCAACCCGGTGCAGCTTGAAAGCGAGCTGGCGCTGGCCGATTTCCCCACCCCGCAACAGCTCTGGCAGAAATTCTGCGCCTGGAAAGGTTATACCGATGCGCAATTGCCGGTGATCACGCAGGATTATCACGACGATGGTTCCGGCAAGTCGCCGCGCTATTACCAGCTACAGGCGATCAACAAAACCATCGAAGCGATTGCTCGCGACCAGCAACGCATCCTGCTGGTGATGGCGACCGGCACTGGCAAGACCTACACCGCGTTCCAGATCATCTGGCGGTTGTGGAAGGCGAAACGGAAAAAACGCATCCTGTTTCTGGCTGACCGCAATGTGCTGGTGGATCAGACCAAGCGCAACGACTTCCAGCCTTTCGGGCAGGCCATGACCAAGGTGGAAAAGCGCACCGTCGACCCGGCTTACGAAATCCATCTGGCGTTAGGGGATTTCCCTGAAAGATTCCCCCGCAATGGCTACACTTGTCTTATCGACAAGCGGAGTCCCTATCCCCATGCCCCCCGAACCCCAAACAGCTAACCCGATCCTGAGTGAATCCCAGATAGCCGACCTGAAACTGGCGGCCTCGAAAATGTCTGGCAGCACCCGCCGTGCGTTCCAGGCGGACATGAGCCGGAAATATTGTGCAGGCAACGCCCGCCAGACTGAAAGGTGTTTTGGCTGGGGTCGGGAGGGGGTGCAGTTGGGTTTGGAGGAACAGCGCAGCGGCATGGTTTGCGTGGGTGCGCAGGCGGCGTATTGTGGCCAGAAGCGCTGGGAGGAAACCCAGCCGGAAGCGGCAGCCGCCTTGCTGGCGCTGGCGGAAGCACATAGCCAGCAAGACCCGACATTCCGCAGCAGCATCGCCTACACCCGCCTGACGGCGGCGGAAGCCATCCGGCAGTTACAGGCCATGGGTTTCAGCGGTGGACAAGTGCCCGCCCCCAGCACCATGGCGCGGATACTCAACCGGAATGGCTACCGCCTGCGCAAGGTGGAGAAAGCCAAGCCGCAAAAAAAATTCCAGAAACCGACGCCATCTTCGCCAATATCCAGGCCAACGATGGGCAGTTTGCCGATGGGGCGGTCAAACGCCTGAGCATGGACTGCAAGGCGACCGTCAACATCGGTGACTACTCACGGGGCGGGAAAACACGGGGTGACAATAAAGCCGCTGACCATGAGATGGGCTGCAAAGAGAAATACATCCCTTTTGGCGTACTGGATGAGGACAGTGGGCAGGTTTACCTGACCTTCGGCAGTTCCAGCAAAACCAGTGACTTCATCGTGGATTCCCTGTGCCGGGTATGGGAACAGATGCCTTCTGCTGACAAGGACGCCTGCCAGTGCATCCAGATCAAAGCGGACAATGGCCCGGAAAGCAGCGGGATCAGGACGCAATTCCTCAAGCGCATGGTGGAATTCGCCAACCATACCGGTAAGACAGTCCACCTGCTGTACTACCCGCCTTACCACAGCAAGTACAACCCGATTGAACGCTGCTGGGGGATTCTGGAACAACACTGGAACGGCACCCAGCTCAAGGATGCCGAAACCCTGCTGGAATGGGCAAAAACCATGACCTGGAAAGGCATCAACCCCATGGTCGAATTCAGTCGCAAGGTTTATGAGAAGGGTGTGACCCTCAGCAAAAAAGCTATGGAGGCTGTTGAGGCGAGGCTGGAAAGAAATGCTGCTTTACCAAAATGGGACATTCTGATTCGCCCTGTTTTTGGGTAATGTCTTTGAGGTAAATCACCTTATATCAGGCGCTGACCGGGCCGGAAGAGTGGCAGAAAGCCTACCAACAGGTTTCGCCCGATTTTTTCGACCTGATCGTAATCGACGAATGCCACCGTGGCAGCGCGGCGGAAGACAGCGCCTGGCGTGAAATTCTGGAATATTTCAGCAGTGCTACCCAGATCGGCCTGACCGCCACGCCCAAGGAAACTGACACCATTTCCAACATCGACTATTTCGGCGAACCGATCTACACCTATTCGCTGAAAGAAGGGATCGAGGACGGTTTTCTGGCTCCCTACAAGGTGGTGCGGGTGGATATGGATGTCGATTTGCAGGGTTGGCGACCCGAGAAGGGTCAGCACGACAAACACGGTGAGCTGATCGAAGACCGCATCTACAACCAGAAAGATTTCGACCGCTCACTGGTGATCGACGAACGCACCTGGCTGGTGGCGCAAACCCTGAGCGAATACCTGAAACGCACTGACCCGATGGCCAAAACCATCGTGTTCTGCAACGACATCGACCATGCCGAGCGGATGCGCCGCGCCCTGGTCAACCTCAACCCCGAACAGGTCGCCAAAGACCAACGCTACGTGATGAAAATTACCGGCGATGATGAAATCGGCAAGGCGCAACTGGACAATTTCATCAATCCGAAAAAGCCCTATCCGGTGATTGCCACCACCTCGGAACTGATGACCACCGGCGTGGACGCCAAAACCTGCAAGCTGGTGGTGCTGGATCAGCACATCCAGTCCATGACCAAATTCAAGCAAATCATCGGGCGCGGTACACGCATTGACGAAAAGCGCGGCAAGTTGTGGTTTACCATCCTCGATTTCAAGAAAGCCACCGAGCTGTTTGCCGATGAACGCTTTGACGGCATCCCCGAGAAAGTGCTGGTGACAACGCCGCAGCAGATTGAGCAAGACCCTGATGTGTTCGCCGACCCACCGGAAACAGACGATGGCATTCGAGAAAATGACGACGCTGGTTTTACCGGAACAGGCGATCCACCAGCCGCTTACGGCAATCCGGGCGGAGCAATCCCGTGGGATGAGCGCGACTCAAAAGTACGCAAATTCCACGTTGCAGGTGTGACGGTGAAAAAGATTGCCGAGCGCGTGCAGTATAGTCTTTTCATTTTAGTCGGCTACACTTTGTCTGTTGAATGCGTAATCAATCGCGTCGTCCAGGGTGCTACCTTTTCCCATGGCCAGACGCGCATAATGTTTCAAGGTTGCCCAGCATTGCTCGATGGGGTTGAGATCAGGCGAATAAGCGGGTAACTGAATGATACGAATCTGGTATTTCATGGCAATCGCCTCCAGGTCACCGCCTAAATGGAAGCTCGCATTGTCCCAGACAAGCACATAAGGTTTGGGCTTTTCCTGACCTTGCTGCAACGATTTTCCCAAGGCTTCCAACCATTGTTCAACAATCATCCGGTTAATGTTGCCGGTCACTACCCACGGCATTTGCCAGCTTTGATCAGAGGCGCGGATAGCGCTGATCCAGTTGCGTTTATGTCCCCGGCCTCCAGGGCGGGGGATGTCACAAGGCTCCCCTTTTTTTGCCCAGCCCCACTCATAGCGTTCGGTACTGTAGAATCCTGCCTCGTCCGCAAACAGGATATGATCCTGACCGTATTTTTTCTCCAGATGCCCAAGTAGCCACAGGAAAACCCAGCGGTCTAGCGGTTTGGCTTGCTGGTAGAAAGAACGTTTTTTTTATGGCTCCAACCGATCCGTTGCAGCCATTTATGCAGGCCACGATAAGAAATGGCCTTGCCATAATGCGCTTCAAAGCGTGGCAGCAAATCCTCGATGCGTTCAAACGGGGTTTCGCTCTCCACCCATTGCCGAAAAGCTTCAACGTCTTTCACCTTATGGCTGTGCCCAGGGCGGGGATGTGTCCGGGGTTGGAGGCTGCCGGTTTCTTCCCTCAGGGCCAACCATTTGTCCAGGGTGCTGCGGGCTATGGAAAACGTCCCACAAACGTGGGATTTATGTTTGCTCTTGTCATAGGCAGCAACAACACGTTCACGGAGATCCTTAGAGTAGTAAGTCGGCATGATGAAGGATGGGGAAGTTGATCATCCGTCCTATTGTAGCTGACTAAAATGAAAAGACTATATTACGACAGCGACGGCAAGCTGGTGACGGGATCGTTCAAGGATTACACCCGCAAGACGTTGCAAGGGCAATTCGCCTCGCTGGATGCTTTCATCAAACGCTGGAAGGCCGCCGACCGCAAACAGGCCGTGCTGGATGAACTGGCCGACGCCGGAATCCTCTGGGAGGCGTTGGCGGAAGATGTCGGGCGCGACCTCGACCCCTTCGACCTGATCTGCCATGTGGTGTTTGACCAGCCACCCCTGACCCGGCGGGAACGCGCCGAAAACGTCAAAAAGCGCAATTACTTCACCCGCTATTCCGAACCGGCGCAGGCGGTGTTGAATGCCTTGCTGGACAAGTATGCGGATGTGGGCGTGGTCGAAATCGAGAACATCCAGACGCTGAAAGCGCCGCCGTTTACGGGAATGGGTGCACCGATGGAGATTGTGAAGGGGGCGTTTGGCAGTAAGGCGGCGTATGAGCAGGCAGTTTCAGAACTGGAGGCGATGCTTTATGCTTGAAGACCCTCACCCCCCAGCCCCCTCTCCCGCTGAGCGGGCGAGGGGGAGCAAGAGAAGATTGATAGAGTTTTTATGAATCCCAGGGAAAAGGCGCGGTGTTTACGCCAGCAATCAACGGCAGAGGAGGCTTTGCTTTGGGAAGCGTTGCGTAACCGTCGATTGGCAGGCTACAAGTTCCGTCGGCAGTATGCGATAGATCAATATATCGTTGATTTTATTTGTGTCTCTGAGCGGCTTGTTATCGAGCTGGATGGCACGCACCATGCTGATGCGGAACAGATTGCTTACGATGAGGTGCGCAGCCAGTTTATGCAAGCCGCTGGATACCGTATTCTGCGCTTCTGGAATCATCATGTTGAACAAGATATGACTGATGTGCTGAACACTATAAAGCGTGCTATTGGCCGGGAATAAGACCCTCACCCCAACCCCTCCCGCTGAGCGGATGAGGGACTAAGAAAAGATCGTGACACCTCTTGCTCCCCCTCGCCCGCTCAGCGGGAGAGGGGGCTGGGGGGGTGAGGGTCTTCAAATTGAACAAAGGAACCCCATGTCGTCCATTTCCACCGTCATCAAATCCATCCAGGACATCATGCGCAAGGACGCGGGCGTGGATGGCGACGCCCAGCGCCTCGGCCAGTTGTCGTGGCTGCTGTTCCTGAAGATTTTCGATGCGCAGGAAGAAGCGCTGGAATTCGAGCAGGGTGAGGCTTACCGCGAACCGATTCCCGATGCCTATTTGTGGCGCTTCTGGGCGGCTGATCCGCAGGGGATGACCGGCGAGGAGCTGCTGTCGTTCATCAATGACGAGCTGTTTCCCGACCTGAAGAACCTGACCGCGCCGATCACCACCAATCCGCGTGGGTTTGTGGTGAAAGAGGCGTTCAGCGACGCTTTCAACTACATGAAAAACGGTACGCTGTTGCGGCAGGTGATCAACAAGCTCAACGAGATTGATTTCACCCGCTCGGAAGAACGGCACCTGTTTGGCGACATTTACGAACAGATTCTGCGCGACCTGCAAAGCGCGGGCAATGCGGGTGAATTCTACACGCCGCGTGCGGTCACGCAGTTCATGGTTAACCGGGTGAATCCGCGTCTGGGGGAAAGCGTTCTTGACCCGGCCTGTGGTACGGGCGGGTTTCTGGCCAATGCGGTCGATCATCTGCGTGCGCAGGTGAAAACTTCCACCGATCACGCCACGTTGCAGCAACAGATTCACGGGGTGGAAAAGAAGCAGTTGCCGCACCTGCTGTGCACCACCAACATGCTGCTGCACGGCATCGAAGTGCCGGTGCAGATCCGTCACGACAACACCCTCAACCGTCCGTTGGCGGACTGGGACGAAGACGAACAGAGGGATGTGATCATCACCAATCCGCCGTTTGGCGGCACTGAAGAGGATGGCATCGAGAAGAATTTCCCGGCAGATACGCAAACCCGTGAAACCGCTGACCTGTTCCTGCAACTGATCATCGAAGTGCTGAAAGAGAACGGGCGTGCGGCAGTGGTGCTGCCGGATGGCACGCTGTTCGGCGAGGGCGTGAAAACCAAGATCAAGAAGCTGCTGCTGGAAAGCTGCAACCTGCACACCATCGTGCGGCTGCCGAATGGCGTGTTCAACCCCTACACCGGCATCAAGACCAACCTGCTATTTTTCACCAAGGGGCAACCGACGCGCGAGGTATGGTTTTATGAGCATCCGTACCCGCCGGGGGTGAAGAATTACAGCAAGACCCGCCCGATGAAGTTCGACGAATTCCAGGCCGAAATCGACTGGTGGGGCGAAGAGGCGGATGGCTTCAGTGCGCGGGTCGAGACGGAACAGGCGTGGAAGGTCGGGATTGATGCAATCATTGCCCGCAACTACAACCTTGACCTCAGGAATCCGCACGTTGTCGAGCAGGAAAGCCACGACCCCGACGAACTGCTGGCGAATTACGCGCGGCAGCAGGCCGAGATTCAGGGCTTGCGGGATCAGTTGAGGGCGATATTGGCGGGTGCACTCAACCGGGCTTGATCACTGGAATTCGGCAAGTTGTAGCTGACTCAGATACACTACCGAAGATACAAATTCATGGAGCAATGCTTATGAACGTACTGCAACAACAAATTCTTGAAGATTTGGAGACACTGCCGGAGGCGCTTCAGGCAGAGATACTGGATTTTGTGCAGTTCCTGAAAGCAAAGATGGCTCGTAATGCCCAGCAATCCCCTGTACCCAACGGTGATGCTATCGCACGCTTGTGTGAACAGATAGCAGCCCGGAATACCATGCCCAGTATTCCAGATCCATCCGCATGGCAGCGGGAAATCCGCAAAGATCGACCTTTGCCTGGAAGGGATGACTGATGTTCCTGCTGGACAGCAATATTTTTATTTACGCGATTAACCCGAATTACGCTGAGTTGCACACATGGTTTGCGGGGAAAAAGCTTGCCGGGTCTGAAGTCAGTCTGGTTGAGACTTTGGGTTATCATCGCTTAAACGATGTTGAAAAGCAGGGTCTGGAAGGCCTCTTTGCCTTGACCGAGATTTTGCCTGTTTCACGCTCCATCATTGATCAAGCAGTCGCCTTAAGACAACAGCGCAAAATGTCCTTGGGCGATGCATTGATTGCCGCTACTGCGGTTATTCACGGATTGCCTTTGGTCACAAGAAATACGGGTGATTTTGACTGGATTGAGGGGTTGGTACTGCACAATCCACTAAAACAATAAGAAGGAAGCTTTGTGCCGCAAGCATTGCTCGACCACCTCGACATCGTAAGCGTTCACGCCCTCTGATAGGCATTGCAGCGATTTTATAGTAAATTCACCCCATCCCAATAACGAGCCATTATCCCCTTGCCAGCCCTAGCCCACCCACTGCCGACCACCCTTGATGAAGCACATCAGCTGATCGTGCGCCAACAGGAACGGATAGCCGGGTTGGAGAAGCAAGCGGCACGGGTAGTGGTGTTGGAACAGCAAGTCGAAACGCTGCAAAAACAGCTCGAAGAACTGGTGGCCAAACTGGGCAGCAGTTCCCGCAACAGCTCCAAACCGCCGTCCTCAGACAGCCCGGAACAACGGGCAGCCCGTCCAAAACGCAAGGGGAGTGGCCGCCCGCATGGCGGGCAACCCGGCCATCCACGCCACGAACGGGCGTTATATCCCCCCGAACAAGTGACCCGCACTGAACAGTATTTCCCGGAAAGCACCTGCGCCTGTGGTGGGGCAGTGGCGGTTGACTGGGAAAACCCTTACCGCCATCAGGTCACGGACATCGCCCCTCCGCCGCCACCCGAGGTGACGGAGCACCAGTTTTACCACGGTGTCTGCCAATCCTGCGGCAACCAACACCACAGCCAGTGGCCGGACTGGGTCCCCAGCGGGCAAATGGGTGCGGGTGTGATTGCCTGGATTGTGGTGCTGGCCGGACAGTTTCGCCTGTCGATGCGCCAAACCCAGCTCCTGTTGTGGGAAGTCTGGCAGGTGCGCTTCAGCACCGGGGCGATCAGCAAAGCGCAAGGCAAATCCATCCCGTGGATGGGGCCGCTGTACCGTCAGGTCGGTGAGCATGTGCGTGGGCAGGCGGTCTGCCATGCCGATGAAACCCGCCATTACCGTGGCACGAACACCTACTGGTTATGGGCATTGGCGGACAACACCGTCACGTACTTCATGACCCATTACTCACGCGGCAAGGCTGCCGCCGATGCCTTGTTGGGCAGTTTTACCGGTTATCTGGTGACAGACCACTTCAGCGGTTACGGCAATGTCCCGCCCGAACGGCGGCAACTGTGCTGGGCACACCTGATCCGGCACTTCCGCAAGATGGCCGGGCGTTGTGGCGGAGGGGGAATGGTTGGCAAACGCCTGCTGCTGATTGCCTGCGCCACCGTCCGCACCCATCACCGCTGGCAACAGCACCCCGAAGGGGCGGCACGCTACCGGCGGCGGATACTGCGCCTGCGCCGCAGCTTCCAGGCCACCCTCAGCCTGGGCGAAGCATTGGATAACTGCAAACGCACCCGCAACCAATGCAAACATCTCCGTAAAGATGAGGCCATGTGCTGGACTTTCCTCAAGGATACACGCATTCCCCTCACCAATAACCGCGCTGAACGGGTGATCCGCCCCTACGTGCAATGGCGTAAGACCAGTTTTGCCAGCCAGTCGGCACAAGGGGACAGGTTCCGGCCAACCGTGCTGACCGTGTTGGGGACTGCCCGGCAATTGGGGATGGATATGGCAACCCTGATGCGCTATGTGTGCTCCCAAGGCTTGGCTCATAAGCCGGTCGCCGTGCGCTTCCCCTTGGGGCAGGTCTGTACCCGCAAACCGCTACAAATGGCGTGAACGCTTACCTCGACATCTGGGCATCCGCCATTGAAACCCGCTCCACTGCCGGACGCGGCAGCAGCAACAAGCTCAACCTCTACGGCATCAAAAAACTGCGCGAACTGATCCTCGAACTCGCCGTGCGCGGGCAGCTTGTGCCGCAAGACCCGACGGACGAACCCGCCAGCGTGCTGCTGGAAAAAATCGCCACCGAAAAAGCCCGCCTGATCAAGGCTGGCAAGCTCAAGAAGCAGGCGGCATTGCCACCGATTGCCGATGACGAAAAGCCGTTTGAATTGCCGGAGGGGTGGGAGTGGGTCACGTTATCTCAGCTTGGTGTTTTTTCAGGAGGAAAGACACCGAGCAAAATGAAGTCAGAATATTGGGATGGCAACATACCGTGGATTACTCCAAAGGACATGAAGCTTGCTACGATTTATGATTCAGAAGATCACGTAACACTTTTGGCAATAGATGATGGCCTGTCTGTGGTTGAGCCTGATTCACTGCTTTTTGTTGTAAGAAGTGGAATATTACGGCGAACCTTTCCTGTAGCCATTACAAAAGTAGAATCGACTGTTAATCAAGATTTGAAGGTTTTGAATCTGTTTGATAAATCTATTGTTAGCTATCTGTTGCTGATGATGCAGGGATTTGAGCAATATATTCTGCAAAATCTCAGCAAGACAGGTACAACCGTAGAAAGCATCAAATTCGATGAGTTTTCAACACATTATTTTATTTTGCCACCTGAAGCTGAACAACACCGCATTGTCGCCAAAGTCAATGAACTGATGTTCCTCTGCGATGCGCTCGAACAGGCGCAGGAATCCAGCATCAACGATCACCAGCGGCTGGTTGAAAATCTGCTGGCTGAGTTGACGAAGACACCCTCACCCCAACCCCTCTCCCGCCAAGCGGGCGAGGGGCTAAGAAAAGAAGAGGCGGACACCTCTTGCTCCCCCTCGCCCGCTCAGCGGGAGAGGGGGCTGGGGGGTGAGGGTCTTCCGTGGCAACGCATCGCCGCCCATTTCGATACCCTCTTCACCACAGAACACAGCATTGACCAGCTCAAGCAAACCATCCTGCAACTGGCCGTCATGGGCAAGCTGGTTCCGCAAGACCCGACGGACGAACCCGCCAGCGTGCTGCTGGCAAAAATCGCCGCCGAAAAAGCGCGACTGGTGAAAGCAGGCAAGCTCAAGAAGGAAAAACCGCTGCCGCCGATTGCAGAGGATGAAAAGCCGTTTGAATTGCCGCCGGGGTGGGAGTGGTGTCGATTTGGCTCTCTTTTTATTTCGTTCTCGAATGGATTGTATAAACCGGCGAAGTTTTATACTGACCAAGGTGTTCCATCTCTTCGAATGTATAACATACAAAATGGAAAAATAGATTTTCATGATATTCGTCGTGTTGAATTGTCAAATGATGAAGTAGCTCAATTCAAGTTAGAGGAAGGAGATTTGCTCATTAATCGGGTAAATAGTAAGGAACTTGTGGGTAAGACAGCCATTATTCCCAACTATTGTGAGCCGTTGGTTTTCGAGAGTATGAATATGAGAGCCAAGCCCGTAACAGGGTTATCCTGTTCAAGCTATCTCAATCTGCTTATGCAGTCTTCGGTGGCAAGAGAAACAATATCTGTCTTTGCTAAAGAGGCGATTGGGCAGGCATCAATAAACCAAAGCCAAGTTTCCTCTCTGCAAATTCCTGTTCCTCCCTTGGCCGAGCAGCAGCGGATTGTGGCGAAGGTCGATGAGCTGATGACGTTATGCGACCAGCTCAAGGCACGGATCGGTGATGCGCAGACAACGCAGTTGCATCTGGCGGATGCGCTGGCTGAGATAACAGTGTAGAAATTATATGTTTGAAACCATCTTGGCTTACATCAGTAACATAGAGTCAGTTCTTGCGCTGGGTGGACGTATTTTGGGGCTTAAAAAGCTTCTTCATACCAAAGTATCAGAAACAAAAATTGATTCAGTGGAAAACCGTTTTCTTATACTGTTTGAAAAACATGGAGTCAATCGCAACCAAATTCCGCGCTTTTTTGGTCACGGTTTAATGCTTGATGATGTATCGTCACCTGAGAAACTATTGCCCAAATTGACCCATGAAATGTTGCAGGATGCCAGCGATTTATTTGCGATACGCTTGGAATGGCTAGAGTGTACAGACGACATAATCTACCCGATTTACCAGCACCATTTTTATCAAGCTCCAGAGAGGTTTCAGCGATTCCTTTTAGAGCTGAAATTACATGGCGATCAACATCACTTGTCGGCTCATTTTGTTGTATCTAATAACCCAAAACTGACGGATTACAATGCTTTCTTTTACATTCAAGAATTAATCGGGGAGCTTGGTGACAAGCAGATCGTGCGCTATCACTTGTGCAGTCACCAATGGACGCACCAGTATTGGAAGGCAAGAGCTGACTTGGCAGCTTGTGTCGCAATAGCATGTGCAACATTAGGCGATGCCTGGGGCTTCCAGACAAAAGATGACATCAGTGCCTTTGATCGTGGGGAGAGGTTTTTATCAGAACTTGATAACCTTCAGGATCAGAAAAAAACCAGTAAAAATCCGCAAAGAAAAGGTAATTTGTGGCGACCTGAAGATTGGGTTGCTGATCCGGCTAGTTTTCTTGATGGGGTTGATGAAGGTAAGCGTGGGAAAGTGTTTGGACTATCCCGTTGGTTGGAGCATTACAATCAGGGGTTAATGAATACCCGATTTCCAATGTATGCAAATGCTGCTGAGGCTTTTGAAGCGGAGCTTGAGAAGCATACGAATTAATGCGCCAAAAAACATTGAAGCCGCCCCGAGGGACGGCTTCGTTACTCTTTCTACACCTGGCAGATGAGCTGTTACTAATTATGGCTGCAAATCCCGGAAAAGCAATATATTGTTGATGGGATGTGGCTTTACGTCATGAACGAGGAGGGTTTCATGCCCATTGAAGTCGGTATCTGGAAAATTCAGGGACAACCGCAAAAGCTGAGCTTTTCCGCGCTGGAGTCCGAGAAAAAGCTGGAAGACGTGCTGGAAAGCAACCTTGCCATTCTCTCGCCTGACTGGCTGTATCTGGGACGGCAGATACCAACGGCACACGGCAAATACATCGACATCCTGGCGATGGATGGGGATGGCAACCTGTGCGTGATTGAGCTGAAACGCCACAAAACACCCCGCGAGGCTGTGGCGCAGTTGCTGGATTATGCTTCATGGGTGCAAGGGCTAAGTTACGATCAGGTCACTGGCATTTATGCAGACAACCACCCCAGCAAGGAATTTGAGCAGGGTTTTGTCGAGTTCTTCAATAGCCCAGGCCCGCCTGAACAGGTCAACCGGCGGCATCAGCTGGTTCTGGTGGCTGCCGAGCTGGATAGCGCCAGTGAACGGATTATCAACTACCTGTCAGACAACTACGGCGTACCCATCAACGCGCTATTTTTCCGCTATTTCCGGGATGGTGAGAATGAATACCTGACACGCACCTGGCTGCTTGATCCGCAAAATGCAGAGGTGCAAAGCGAGAAGGTTGCCTCTCCCTCAAAACAGGATGGCGTCTGGAATGGGCTGGATTATTACGTTGCTTATGGCGATAACGGCGATGGTAATCTGGTGTGGGAAGATGCGCGTCAGCATGGTTTTGTGACGGCCAACGGCGGGCGCTGGTATACCCGCACGCTGGAGCAGCTCAAATCGGGCGACAGGGTGTTTGCCTGCATACCCGGACGCGGCTACGTGGGGGTAGGCGAAGTGCTGGATACGGTCAAACCCATTACGGAATTTATGTTGGAAATCAACGGTGCTCCTACCCCGGTCTGTGAGGCAGGCTTGCGTGGTCACTACATGTGCAAGCAAGCAGATGATCCGGAAACACGGGCAGGCTTTGTCAGGGTGAAGTGGTACAAGACAGTTCCCCAGGAGCAGGCATTCTGGCAAAAGGGCATGTACGCCAACCAGAATACCGTCACCAAGTTGCGCAACAGGTTTACGCTGGAGCAACTGGAGCGGTTTTTTCAGTTACAGCAGGATTGATTGTATTTGATGTAAGCGGTGCTTGTTTGTCACCATTCTCCGCGTCGATGGTAAATTTATTGCTCATATCTTCCAATGACTGAATCAAATATCCTTGGTTATGGCGGATAGGTTACTCACAACGCCGCCTTATTCTTATCCACAACCCGTGCGTAAACCTTCTCCATCACCTCAAGAAAGGAATTATCCCGCTGCCAGAACAGCGGATAATCCCCACCCTTCTTGAGCAGCACAGCCGGAGTCGCAGCCTGCCCGGAAAAATGCTCGACCAGCGGCAAGGCAGCCTGCCCCTGCCAAAAGGCTTTCAGGTCGGTGGCGACCAACGGTTTCACCTCCGGTTCCGGGTAACGATGGTAGAGGTATTCCACCGCCTGCTCGCCCTCGCCCCACTGATCCAGCAAGGCTTTCCCCAGCGGCGATTCCGCCAGCTTTTCCTGGAGCCGGGCAGCATCCATGCCGCGCAACTGGAACAGCAGAAACGGGTCGCGATCCAGCAGCGACGCCACCTTGTAATAAACGCCCGCGACATGCTTGCACGGGGAGGCGTAATCCGGGCAGGAACACTGGCTAATCAGGTCGCCCCGCTTTTGCGGCAGCAAGTGCAGCTTCTGCGCCGCGAACACGTTTTCAATCGTGGTCGGCATCTCGTGCATGAGCAACTGCGACAGGCAGGCGGCGTTGTGGCTGATGCCTTCGATCAGCTTGTCCCACTCCTGCGTGGAAAAGGGTTTCAGCTTGACTTCAACCTGGTAACGCGGTTCCTTGTAAACCCCGAAATAGGGGTTGACATTGCCGCGCACCGTGGCCGTAACCACCGCCCCACGGACGGCAAATTCCAGCAGCCGGTTCGGCCCGGCATACGCCCTGCCGCGCCCCAGCCGCCCGCTATCCATGCTGATTTCCAGCACATTCAGGAACTTTTCTCCCCACCAGGTGCGTGTCAGTTTTGCCATGTTCAAGCCTCCAGGATCGTGCTGCGGTTGAGTTGGATGAGTTGCTGGAAAGCGGCGTTGTCCATTTCGGTCAGCCAGCTTTCGTCCGCGCCCACGATGCTGTCGGCCAGCGCCTGCTTGTCTTCGAGCATCTTGTCGATGCGTTCTTCCAGCGTACCCAGCGTCACCATCTTGTGGGCGAACACGGTTTTTTCTTGGCCGATACGGTAAGCGCGGTCGGTCGCCTGGTTTTCCACCGCCGGGTTCCACCAGCGGTCGAAATGGAACACATGGTTCGCTTGGGTCAGGGTGATGCCCACCCCGCCCGCTTTCAGCGACAGGATGAAAATGCCCGCAGGTGTGTCGGGGTTCTGGAACGCCTCGATCATTTGCTCACGGTGCTTGCGGCTGGTGCCACCGTGCAGGTAGTAGACCGGGCAGTGGTGTTGCGCACGCAACAGGGCTTCGAGTTGCTCGCCGACCTCGGTGAACTGGGTAAACAGCAGCAAGCTGTCGGATTCTTCCAGCGCCTCGCCGATCATCTCGTTGACCCGCGCCAGCTTGTGCGAACGCGCTTCGGTGAAGGCGCTGCCATCCTGCAAAAACTGCGCGGGGTGGTTGCAAATCTGCTTCAGCTTCATCAGCGTGGACAGGATCAGCCCCTTGCGCTGGATGCCTTCGGCGTCTTCCAACTGCTTCTGCACGTCATCCACCACCGCCTGATACAGCGACGCCTGCTCCTTGGTCAGGTTGCAGTAAACCTTTTGCTCAAGCTTGGCGGGCAGGTCGCTGATGATCGACTTGTCGGTTTTCAGGCGGCGCAGGATGAACGGCTGCACCAGCCGCTGCAATTGTCTGGAAAGGCGCACATCGCCATCACGCTGCACCGGCGTTTCATAGGCGCGCTTGAACTGGGTGGCGGTGCCCAGATAGCCTGGATTGAGGAAGTGGAACAACGACCACATGTCCATCAGGCGGTTTTCAATCGGCGTACCGGTCATGGCGATGCGGTAAGGCGCTTTCAACGCGCAAATGGCCTTGGCCTGCGCCGATTTGGGGTTCTTGATGTTCTGCGCCTCATCCACTACCACGCGCCGCCACGGCTGCTGCTTGAGCAGCGGGTTATCCTGACGGGCGATCGTGAACGAGGTGATGACGATGGCACTGGAGGCAATCGCCGCGCGGAACGTCTTGGCTTCCTTGGCGCGGTTGCCGCCATGATGCACCATGCAACCGAGTGACGGGGCAAACTTTTCGATTTCCTTTTGCCAGTTGCCCAGCACCGAGGTTGGCGCGATCAGCAGGGTCGGTGGCAATGCGGCCTGCTGTTCCGGGGTCAGCCGCTCACGTTCGTGCAGCAGCAGCGCAATCACCTGGATGGTTTTCCCCAGACCCATGTCATCCGCCAGACAGGGGTTCAGCCCCAGGGATTCCTGCGCGGCCAGCCAGGCCAGCCCCTGCTTCTGGTAGGTGCGCAACTGCCCCTGCAAGCCCTGCGGATTATCCATAGGCTCAAGGGTTTCCCGCTGTTGCAGGCGCGCCAGCATGTCGCTCAGCACTTCGTCGAACACAAACTCGGTGGCATTCTCGTCCGCCTCAGCCACCTGCCTGAGCAGTTCGGTGACGGAAACCGTCTCGCCGCCTTGCTCCTGCTGCCGCCACAGTTCCAGCAACTGGTTCATCTGCTGGCTGTCCAGCTCCATCCATTCACCCCGGAACTGCACCAGCGGCGTCTTGGCATTGACCAGTTCCTGCCATTCCCGTTCGCTCACCGGTTCGCCGCCGACCGACAATTCATAGCGGTATTGCACCAGTGAGGGCATAGAAAAATAGCCGGTTCCGCTATCCTTTTCCTGCGCGGGCGCGGACTTGCCGGAAGCCTTGACGCGGATGCGCGCCCGCTTGCGGCCTTGCGGCGTCCACCAGCCGGGCAGAACGATGCGGAACCCCGCGGATTCCAGCACCGGCGCATCGTTTTTCAGGAATTCATAGGCGGTCGGCAAATCCAGCGTCACGCCGGTGGGCTCGGGCGACTCCATGCCCTGCCACAGCAAGGGGCACATGCGCGCTGCATGACCCAGACTCACCAGCAAATGCCGCTCAAACTGCTGGCCAAAATATTTCTGCTGCTGTTTTTGTTTGACGCTGGACGATGCCCACCATTCGGACAAATCCATTTTCAGGGAGGGATCCTGGCTGGACTCGACAAAGAAATGCAGTTGCCAATCGGTATCCCGGCGCTCATTGGCCGGTTGCAGACGCAGACCCAATACGAAACCGCTGTCTTGTGCCTGACCAACGATTTCCCGTTGCCAACTTGACCATTGTTTCCAGTCTTCCAACGTCAAACCGCTGTCACTCAATGGGCTTTTGTGGAAACCGGCAGCGTTATAGCCCAAGGCATCCACCAGCCAACTGCCATCCAGTTGCTTGAGCACCTGATTGGTGGCGTTGGCATCAGCTACCAGCTGCTCCAGTTGCTGCTCGGAAAAATGCCTGAGCAGCGCCACACTATCCAGGCATTCCGGCTGGTCAACCTGCATGGAGGGCGGTTTCCACCCCACCACCGTGGTGCAAACACCCGGCATGGCGGCGGCAAACGCCTGCAAACCCTGCTCATACAGGCTGGAAGCGGGCGACCAGCCGCTATAAACGCTCAGCTTGGAACGCTTGCCGCTGGGTTGATGGCATTTCATCACCGGCATGAACTGATGCTGACGCACCAGATTGCGCAGTTGCTGGGCGTATTGCATCCAGAACAACAGGTCACTGCCCAGACGGAAATCCGGCTGGCCAAAACTGGCCACAAACTGTAATTCCCGCAAGAACAACAAAGGTCGCCCGATGGCTATGCCGTTGATCATCCAGACCCGCCACGCATAGTCATCCGGCAGGTAATCGCCGGTAAGGCGCGCCATTTCCGGGCTGGGCAAGGGCTGATCCTCCAGCGTGGGCAAAGCAAGGTAGAACGAGGCGGGCTGGGCGCGCAGGCTGGCGATCAGCGGCTTGCCGAAAGACAAACCGGCGGACAGGAAATCATTGAGTTCCGCCGCTGTTGCGCGATGCCGGTCGGGGGTGCGGCTGCGCGTCTTTTTGTCGGTCTCAATCCAGAAGACAAACTGCCCATGGTTGTCAAAGCCAGCCTCAAAGGCTGGAATCCATGCGCCATGATAAACATCCATATAATGGCCTTGCTCGTACCGGGAAACCCATCATGCTAGCAGATCAGCAAACGCCCTGCTGCACCACAATCCCCTGTTTCGCCGCCCACTGCCCCAAATCCTGCTTCATCAGCGCATTCGCCATCAGTTCCGGGAACTGGTCGGGTGTACAGGCAAACGTCGGCACGCCCAGCGTGGCATATTTCGCCGCCATGTCGTGATCGTAGAACGGTGCACCTTCATCACTCAACGCCAGCAATGCAATCATCTGTACACCGGAAGCGACCAGTTGCGCCGTGCGTTTCAGCATTTCGTTGGCATTGCCGCCTTCGTACAAATCACTTATCAGGATGAAAACCGTGTCATCCGGGCGCGAAATCAGCCCCTGACAGTAGCCGAGCGCACGATTGATGTCGGTGCCGCCGCCCAGCTGCAAGCCGAACAGCAAATCCACCGGGTCGTCGTGCAGCTCTTCCGTCAGATCGACGATAGACGTATCGAACACCACCATCTTGGTGCTCAACGCCGGAATCGATGCCATCACCGCTGCAAAAATGCTGGAATACACTACCGACGGAGCCATTGAGCCACTCTGGTCAATACATAACACCACCTCTTTCAACGCGGAACGCTTGCGCCCATAGCCAATCAGCTTGTCCGGCACGATGGTGTTGTATTCGGGCAGGTAATTTTTAATATTGGCGCGGATGGTGCGGTTCCAGTCGATTTCCTGCAAACGCGGGCGGTTGTTGCGCACCGCACGGTTGAGCGCCCCCTTGACTGCCTGTTGCATCGGCTGGTGCAGACGGCGCAGCAATTCTTCCACCACCTTGTTGACCACCTGCCGGGCGGTATCCTTGGTCTTGGCGGGAATCACGTTTTTCAGGGAAATCAGCGTGGCGACTAGATGAATATCGGCTTCGACGGCTTCCAGCACTTCCGGCTCCAGCAGCAACTGACGCAGGCCCAGCCGTTCAATCGCATCCTGCTGGATCACACGCACCACGGAGGACGGGAAATACTGGCGGATGTCGCCCAGCCAGCGGGTAACGTTAGGGGCGGAAGCACCCAAACCACCGCGCCGCCCGCCAACGTTTTCACCATCGCCATACACAGCGGCGAGGCAGTTGTCGATACCCTGTTCCATGCCATCCAGGGAACAACCGATGCCATCGGCTTCGCCACCACCGAGGATCAAACGCCAGCGCTTTTGTCGTTCTTCAGGCTGCATCCGCCACCTCCAATCCCAGCATCATCGCTACCAATGGCAGCGCCGTTGCCGCCCGTATTTCATCAATGTCGCTGACCGCTGCCACTGCGGGCAAGGCTGCCTGCCCCTGTTTGACCCGCTCCCCCATTTGCCGCCGCTCAGGTGCGCTGAAAGTCGCAAACGTGCGCCGTAACACCGGCAACAACTGCTGGAATGTGTCACCCGTCAAACGACTCACCCACTGATCAATCAGCTTCCACAGCGTTTCGTCATAGATCAGTAACTGACCACTGTCGCGCAGGAAACCATCTACCCAACTGGCGGCCTCGGCAGGCTCGCTGGCAGTGGAAAGAGCCAACCCGAAACGACGCGCGCTTTCGCCTTCATCCAGCAGCCCCGCTTGCAGCAGCAAACGGCAGCAACGCCCCGCCAATAACGCATGTAGCCCCTGCTGGTCGAGCAGGGTTTGTAGCGTTTGCGCCCACTGGCCATTGAAATCGTCTTCCGCCAGCAGATTGACCGCTTCCTGCACCGCCTGAATGCGCTTGAACATGCCCTCGGCGACTTCCTCATTCAGCGCACTACAGGCATTCGGCAAACCGATGCAGATGCGCGTAATCATGCCGGACACTACATGGCTGACCTGTTCCAGCGAAGTCTGGCGTACATCGCCGTAACGTAGCAAACGCGCCAGTTCCGGCATCGCCTGCATCAGGTGCAGGATGTCGCTGCTAACCGCTGCTTCAGTTTGCAGACGCTGCATCAATGCATCGACCGCCTTTGGCAAATTGGCGTAGAGGGAAGCGTGTGTCATGCTGGCAAGCTGTTCCAGCGAAGTAGTATCCTGTGCCTGTTTGACCAGCCGGTTAGTGGCGGCAACTGCCAGCGTATTACCCCAGAGACCGGCTTCGATCAGGCGGATGGCAAACTCCGGTTGCCACAGGATACGCCAGCTTTCCTTAAAGGTGCCTTTGCCGCGTGCCGTGTCGCCGCCCTTGCCCCACGGAATGTCGAGGATATTAAGGCGACGCAGCAGGTAACTGCGCTCCAGATCATTTTCCTTACGCAAATCCAGCACCAGATCGGCATCACTGGCGGAAGGGTTGAAGCGCAGGCGTTTCTGCTCACGCGCCCAATCCTGTTGCAGCGGGGTTTGCGGGGTTTCGTCCGGCACATTGCCCAGCGATTCGCCAATCAGCAGCTTGCGGTGCAATAGTTGCATTGGGGCGGCATCACCGAACAGCATGACGCTTTGTACCGATTCGTTGAGTTCGGCCAGACCAGGTAAAGGGCGGCCACGCATAGCGGCGAGGGTTTCGGCCAGCCGCACCGCTTCGATAACGTGGGCGGAAGAAATATCCAGACCCTGTTGGCGGAAAGTATGCGCCACCCGCGTCAACCACCGCGTCTGTAGGGGAGTATGGCATACCCCCTCTTCCCCGCTCCCCCAAATATGCGCGTACCAGCCGGGCGCATCAACACCTGCGCCATAACCGCTGGCATTGCTGAGGCGTTCATGTGTCCACGGAACCCAGGTTGCAGTGGTTTTGAGTTTGGGCAAACCTTTTAGCAAGTCGTTGTCGACTTTAGCTGTGGGCAGGGTTTGCAGCGCGGGCGCGTGCCATGCACCGCATACCACCGCAATATTCTGGAAACCGTCCTTCTGCGCTTGACGGATGCACTTGCGCATATGCGCTTCCCGCAACTGTTCGCGCTCGTGTTCGGCAGCGTCACGGGGGCAATGCTCATCCACTTCGTTACGCAGGGCAATCATGGCTTCGAGGATGGCCTGGAACAGTTCGCTGGAATCCTGCCGCTCCTCAACCATGTGCTCCCACCAGCGCTCGCTGTCGGCGTAACCTGCGGCCTCTGCCAGCAAGACCAGCGGATCGCGGCGGATGATAAGTGTTTCATCCCGCTCTTCGTTTTCCGGATTTTGTGGCTCAACAGGTTCTGCTGTGGCAGTAGCTTCTTCAGCCACCTTGTCACGGGCAAAGTTGATGCTGACCGGCAAATCCATAAAGCGCACTGGCACTTGCTGGCTCAGCGCGTAACGAATCGCTTGCCATTCCGGGGAAAAAGCGGCGAAAGGGTAATAGACCGCGCGGTGCGGCTCATCCGGCGCATAGATCAGCAGAGCGACCGGCGGCTGCATCTGTTCATGCACAGCCAGCGGCAGGATGCTGTCAGCTTCGGGCGGGCCTTCGACCAGGATGCAATCCGGCTGCAAAGCGGTAAGTGCCTGCACCAGACTGCGGGCAGAACCGGGGCCATGGTGGCGGATGCCGAAAACGTGATGTGGCATAACGCTTACCTCACAACACTTCCTTGCACGCCCGGTACAAATCCTTCCAGTCGCTGCGTTCTTTCACCACGGTTTCGAGGTATTCCTTCCACACCACGCTGTCCTGCACCGGGTCTTTGACCACCGCCCCGATCAGGCCGGAGGCCAGATCGCGGGCCGTCAGGCTGCCATCGCCGAAATGCGCCGCCAGTGCCATACCGCTCCCCATCACCGAGATGGCTTCAGCGGTACTCAACGTACCGGAAGGGACTTTCAGCTTGGTTTTGCCATCCTCCGTCAGGCCGCCGCGCAGCTCACGGAAAATGGTGACAACACGGCGGATTTCAGCCAATGCCGGTTTTTCTGCGGGCAGTTCCAGCGCCCGCCCGAGGCTGGCAACGCGGCGGTCAACAATCGAAGCTTCTTCCTCCAGCGTTTCCGGAAGCGGCAGGATGACGGTATTGAAACGGCGCTTCAATGCACTGGATAACTCGTTCACACCCTTGTCGCGGTTGTTGGCAGTAGCAATCAGGTTAAAACCTTTTTGCGCCTGACACTCAGTGTTGAGTTCGGGGATCGGCAGGGTCTTTTCCGAGAGGATAGTGATCAGTGTGTCCTGTACGTCCGCCGGAATCCGGGTCAGTTCTTCCACCCGCGCGACCAGCCCGTTTTGCATGGCGTGCATGACAGGGCTGGCAATCAGCGCATCCTGCGACGGGCCTTTGGCGATCAGTTGCGCGTAGTTCCAGTTGTAGCGCATCGCTTCCTCACCCGTACCCGCCGTGCCCTGTACGATCAGGGTGGAACGCCCGGAAATCGCGGCGGCGAGGTGTTCCGACACCCACGACTTGGCGGTTCCCGGCAGACCGTACAGCAACAGTGCGCGGTCGGTTGCCAGCGTAGAAATGGCAATTTCGATCAGACGCGGGTTGCCGATGTATTTGGGGGTGATGTCGATACCGCCGTCGATTTTCCCACCCAGCAGGTAGGTGCGTACCGCCCACGGCGACAGCACCCAGTTGGGCGGGCGGGCATGGCTGTCCTGTTCGCGCAGGGCGGCGAGTTCGTGGGCAAATTCGGTTTCAGCATGTTGGCGCAGCACCGTCTGTATTGGGTTCTGGATTTTATTGTCGCTCATGATTAATCCTTGGGTGAGGTGGTTTCCAGCGCGGCCAGCATGTCGGCGCGAAAACGCAGGGTAAACAGGGTTTCAGTCAGGATGCGGTGGAACGGGTGGTCTTCTGCCTGCAAGGGTTCCTGTAGCAGGTGGGTGAAGTCCTCCACGCAGTCGGGGGCGATGTGTGTAGCGAGATGGCGGCACGCGCCATATACAGCGTGGACGTATTGCTGCTGGCAGTTCGTGCGTACCCGTAGCTGTTTCAGCACTTGCAGGGAAAAGTCCCGCCCCCATAGATGTGGTAGGTGAATCAACACATCCAGCAGCTCGAGACTGTCGTTGCGCTGGAGCAGGCCGATTGCGGTGCTTTCGGCATCGGCAGGACTTAATGTTTGCCAGAGCGGGGAATGGCGCGGGTCGCTGCGGGTCAGCCACACCTTCGCCCATTCGCTGTCAGGGTAGCGTAGCAAGGCAGTTTGCCAACCGTTCAGCAAGGCGCTTTTCCAGTTGCTTTTTTCTGCCAGTTCCAACAGGTCTGACGGAGGCAGTTGCCAGCGTTGCGTCCAGTACACAGGTGGGATACAAGATAGCGCCTGCTCCAGCCACCAGGCTTTGGCACCTTTGCCTTGGGGTGGTTTTTCATCAATGCTGTCACGTTGCCAGCTTTTATCCCAATTTTCAGGTGGGTTGATTTGCAGCGTTTTCTTGCCACTCAGCTTGTTGAGCAGGCCGGATTTGGCTTGCACACCCAACCAATCAGTCAGCCGTTTTTGCATACGCTGGCTGAAAGCGGAATCCGGCAACGCACCCAGCAGCTCAGACGCTAACTGGCGCACGCCTTTGCTGCGATCGTCGAGGCAGCTTTCCAGCCAGGCTTCATCATCAGCGCTCAGGTTGGTGCGCAGGGTTTGCAGGAAATCCTGCCGTACCTGTGCGGCTTCCTGCTTCCAGACGGCTTGCAGCAATTCGCGGGTGGCAGCTGGCTGCTCACTGCGCAAATGCTGCAAATATTCACTGCGCTGGGCGGGGTTGCCCTCTTCCCACACGGAGGAATCCTGCTGTTCAGCAGCATCCGGAGCAAGAGTCAGCAGGTTGTGCCAATCGGGGTTTTGCGTCGCCAGCCAATACCCGCGTTGCCCGATAGCGGCACTGATGGCCGGGCGAATGGCGCGACTTTGACGGGCCTGTTCCATCAGTGGCGGAATAAAGCTCACCGGAACCCGCAAGTGTTTGCCTGCCACCTGTTCCAACCAGCCATCCAGCAACGGGCGCAGGTTGTTATCCGCCAGCATCCGGCGCAGGTGCATTTCGGCAGCAGCAGGAATCAGCGGCAGATCGGGTTTGTCATCCGGCGTAGGCAGTTCGCCAGTGAATGTGACCGGCAAGCTGCCTGCGGCCTGATACTGAAAGGCCAATGCCGCTGTACTCAGAAACGCGGCTTCACGGCCACTGTCTGCCGGAATTTGCCCGCCAGGGTAGAGCTGATCCAGATAAGGTTGTAACGCGGCATTGCCTTGCGGTGGCTGGCTTTGCCGTTCGGTTCCCAGCAGGGCGATTTTGAGCAGGGTCTGTTGCAGTTGCATGTTATGCCTCCCCACCGGTTTGGAATGTGCCGCAGATGCGTAGACTGTCACCATCCCATTCCCCGAATATGTTGAGCGGATGCCCACCGCTTTCGCCTATTAATACCCATGCCTGTTCGTCGCTGATGTCGAGTGGAACACAATGCTGTGCAACATCGACCAGTAGCCATTGCTTGTCATGCTGCACAGGGATGACACGGGCAATGGCGAAAGGAAAATAGCCTAACCAGGGGTTGGCTATCAGGGCTTCGGTATAACGAGAGAAACATTGATGCAATGGAGCAAACAGCGGGGCAAGCACAGTGTCGCCCGGTTGCTGTGCTGCTTCATCCTTCAATAAAGCACGCAACGGGGTGGCAGAGGGATAAAATACCATGTCCCCTGACGTTGCCTGTCCCACTGGCGGGCGCAAAGTCATTGGCTGTTGTTGTACCGCAAAATCCAGCAGCAACACGAAACGTTGCGAATTCATGCCATATAACCAGGTGCGCTGGGTGCGTATTTGCCCGTCATCCTCCTGCCGCTGCCCAACGACCTGCCAATGGTCGGCAATGCTGTCAAGAGCAAGGATTTCTTCCTTGGGCTGGTTGAAACCGATGTGTGCCAATACGTCGGCCTGTACTGCGGCAGGCAGGCTGTCGCGGCGCTGCCAAGCTTCCAGCAGCAAGTGCAGGCGGCTCAGCTCGGCCAGCAACTTTTCCTGCCATGCCCCCCCCTGATAGCGCAGGCTGGCAATGGCTTGCAAACGACGGGCAAGGCCGGGGGCTTGTGCATCCACCATACGGGCAGCCATACGTTGCCATTGTTTGTCGTCCTGTTGCGACAAGCCTTGCCGGATCAGGTCGAACAGCCAGCGTTGCAATTCGGCGATACCGGCACTGACTTTATCTTCGCGGGCGGCGTTGCGTTTCTGTTGGGCGGCAGCGCGTTTTTGCAGGGTGGCTTCGTCAACAGGCTCATTACTGGCGGCGGCTTTTTCGGCCTTTTTCTGGGCGCGTTGCCCGCGTTTGTCCAGCCATTCCTGTAGCCAGGAAGGCGGTTCCGCGCCAGTCAGCTTGTCGGAGTTGGCGGCAAGCACCAATGCCAGACCGATGCCGTGTTTGCAAGGGAATTTGCGGCTGGGGCAGGAGCATTTGAAGGCAGGTTCCACCAGTTCAATAGCCGTTTGGTAGGGATTTTTGCCGCTGCCCTTGATTTCGCCCCACACCACGCCATCGGCTTGCCCAAGCGTTTGCCATTGGTGTGGCTGGCTGAGTTTCTCGCCCGCCTTGAGCGAGGCGGCGTCAGGGGCGAGTGCCGCAACTTGTTCGGTAGTCCAGGTTGTCATGCTTGGTTGTTATGAGTTTGATAAGACAAGCCAGATAATAACCATCCCCCCTTGGCCTGACCAGCATTCGCACCAGTGACCGGATAACCGGCAGGTCGTCAAACCAGTAAAGTCTGCTTTTCTTCAAGCCCTTGCCAGCGATGCAGCCACAAGGCCATGTTGGTTTCCTTGGAGCTGATGAAGGCTTTGGTAGCGTATTTCAATACTAAAAGCCCATTCAGCTTCAACCTCTTCGTTTATCGTTGCTCCATGTGAAACCATTCATTAATCTTCCTCTCAAGCAAACAACACAAGCCCTAACCATGAGGTAAACACAAATGAACGACAATATCACTCTCCCAAACACCGCTGGATGGTTGTTTTTCGTCAAGCTGACCTTTGGTATTTCACTGGCGGCAATGGCGGCTTTCATCTTTTTCCTGGAAGGCAACCTGCTAACTAAAGGTTATCTGGCCCTGAACTCCCTGTTTCTGGTCAGTGCTACCATTATGCTTTCAAAGACCCTGCGTGATGAGCACGAAGCCCAGCGCCTAACCAACCGTATCAATGAGGCCAAGACTAATAAAATCCTCAAGGAATTCAGCGAATAAGCGGGGGTAAGCCACAATGATGTACTTAATCGGAAAACTCGCCACCGCCCTGCGTGGTGGAACCCGCGAAGTGCTGGAAGCTGCCGTGGATGCCAATGCCTTACGCATCCTCGACCAAGAAATCCACGAATGCGAAGACAGCCTGCGCCAGTCCAGGCAGCACCTTGCCGAAGTAATGGCTGAAAAACTGCGCCTGCAACGCCAGCTCGATGCAGCCCGCAAGAAAATGGCCAGCAAGGAAGACCTCATCCGTTCCCGCCTGGAGCGCCAAGATGAAGCGGGTGCGCTGGAGCTGGCGGATGAACTCGCCCAGCAGGAAGACTGGCTTGAAAACCAGCAAGCCCATTGTGACCAGCTACACGACTACGAGCAGCGCCTGCTCAAGACCCTGAAAAGCACTACCTTCAAGCTGGAACAATACCGCGCGGAATTACGCATGTCGCAAGCCACCCGCCATGCCCAGCAGGTGGCGGGCAAACTTTCCCGCCATGCCAACACCCACGGCGACAGCTTTGCGCGGATGCAGGATTCGTTGGAACGCATCCGCCAGCAGCACGAAACCTGTGATGACCGGATGCAGGCCATGCAGCAAATCGACAGCTACATGGCAGGTGAAGCGTCTGCAAAACAACGCCCTTGCCACAAGGCTGAAGACGTGCTGGCAAGGCTGCGTGCAGCGTAACAGCATTATCATGCGCAGGTCGCGACGGAAACCGGACACGGGTTACTCACGGAACTGCTCGCGCTCCAGCCCATACTTTTTCATCTTGTCGGCCAGGGTCTTGCGCGGCAGGTCGAGTGCGTCCATCACCGCGCGGGTGTTGCCCTGGTGGCGGTTAAGTGATTGCACGATCAGGGTTTTCTCGAAACAGGCCACCTGTTCGGCCAGCGACAGCCCTTCGATTTTCTCATCCGCATTCATCAGCGCGGCCAGATCGAAGCCGTAAGCTTCGCCCAGCAGCACGTAACGCTCGGCGATATTGCGCAACTCGCGGATATTGCCCGGCCAGTCGTGCCCCATCAGCACATGCAGCGCTTGGTCGTTGAGTGGTGGCACTTCGCTTTCACAGCGCGCCGCTGCCACCAGCACGAAATGCTGGAACAGCAGCGGGATGTCTTCGCGGCGCGCCCGCAATGGCGGGATTTCCAGTGTCACCACGTTGAGGCGGTAATACAGGTCGAGGCGGAATTCCTCGCGCTCCGAAGCCTCTTTCAAATCCATCTTGGTCGCGGCAATCACGCGGATGTCGAGTGCGATGGGCTTGTTGGAACCCAGCCGTTCGATGCTGCGCTCCTGTAATACCCGCAGCAACGGCGCTTGCGTGGAGAGCGGCATCCCCTCGATTTCATCCAGGAACAACGTGCCGCCGTTGGCGTGTTCAAACTTACCGATGCGTTTGCCTTTTGCGCCGGTGAAAGCGCCCGCCTCATGCCCAAACAGCTCACTGTCGAGCAGGCTTTCCGGGATGGCAGCGCAATTGATCGCCACGTAATTGTGGTCGCGGCGCTTGCTCTGCTCGTGCAGGGAACGCGCCACCAGTTCCTTGCCGGTACCGGTTTCGCCCATGACCAGCACGTCGGCGTTGACGTTGGCGATGCGGGTAATCATGTTGCGCAGGGTAACGATGGCCGGGGTTTGGCCGATAATGCGCGGGCCTGGGCGGGTCTGGTTGGCCAGCGCTTCCTTGAGGGCGCGGTTTTCCAGCGTCAGGCGGCGCTTGTCGCTGGCACGTTTGACCACTTCCACCAATTGGGTGTTGGAAAAGGGTTTTTCCAGCAAATCATAACCGCCCTTGCGGATGGCGGAGACTGCCGTCGCCACGTCGGCGTGCCCGCTGATCAGGATTACCGGCAGGTCACGGTCGATTTTCAGGACTTGCTGGAGGAATTCCAGCCCATCCATGACCGGCATCCGGATGTCGGAGATAATCACGCCCGCAAATTCCGGGGCGATGATGCGCAAGGCCGCTGTGGCGCTGTCGAAGGTATCCACTTCGTAACCCGCCAGCATCAGCGACTGCGCGGTGGCGTCGCGCACGGCTTTTTCGTCATCGACCAGAATGATGTTGGCTGTGGTCATGGCTGGCTCCCGTCAGCGGCTTGTTGCAGGCTGAGGGTGAACATTGCACCACCCTCCGGCGCATTGCGCACGCCCAGATTACCGTGCATGTCGCGGGCAAGGCGATAGGAAATCGACAAACCTAAGCCCAGACCCTTGCCAATGGTTTTGGTGGTGAAAAAAGCTTCAAACACATGCGGCATAGCCTGTTCGCTGATGCCAGGGCCGTTGTCGCGTACCGAGACGCAGACTTGCCCGTCAGCCTGTTGTAGGGCAATCCAGATGCATTGTTCCGCCTGTTCTTGTACCGCTTCGGCGGCGTTGCTGAGCAGGTTGACCAGAATTTGTTCCAGCCATACCAGGTCGGCTTGCACGTAACGGGTATTGTCGGCGCGCTGTTGTTCCAGCGCAATGCGGGTTTGCGCCAGTTTGGGCTGGATGATGCCGAGGGCGGAATCCAGCGCACGGTGCAGGTCACAAGTTTCAATCTGCCCGGCGCTTTTGCGCGAAAAGGTTTTGAGTTGGCGGGTAATCGTGGCCATGCGCTCGGTCAGGCCAACAATTTCCATCAGATTGCTGCGGGCAATATCCGGCTTGCCGATGTCGAGGAATTGCGCGGCATTGTCCGCATAGGCGCGGATCGCGGTCAGCGGGTTGTTGATCTCATGGTTGATACCGGCGGAAAGTTGCCCGAGTGCAGCCATTTTTGCTGCCTGCACCAGCTCTCCCTGGGTGAGGCGCAGTTCGCGGGTACGTTCCTCGACTTTTGCCTCCAGTTGTTCGCGGGCTTGTTGTTCGTATTCGCGGCGTTGGCGCTGATTTTTCCACAGCAGGTACAACAGCAACAAGGTCAGCGCCAGCATGAAAGCGGTCAGCAGTAGGGTCAGCACCACGCTACGGGTGACGCTGCTGGCGTCGTTGAGGATATAGAGTGTCCAGCCTGCCGATTCCATACCGGTGCGCTGCACCAGATATTGGTGGTGGCCATCGCTGACTGACTGAAGCGTGGCGGTGGTGTCGAGGCGCAAATGGGTCAATGGCGTGATGGCGGTATCCGCGTAACGGTGGTTTTGCTTCAGGCTGGCCAGCACTTCGGCGGACAATGCCTGCAAGGAATGTAGTCGCCACGCTGGGTTGCTGGACATGAACACGACCCCTTCCGGATCGGCGACCATGAAGTGAGCCGCCTGCCATGCCCTGCCGGATTCCTGGATGGTGATTCTGATCTTGACCACCATGACGCCGATGATTTGCCCGTTTTCTCCCCTGACACTGGAGGCAAAGTAATAACCCCGCTCGCCGGAGGTCGTGCCCAGCGCGTAGTAGCGCCCCAAATGCCCCTGCACGGCTTGTTGGAAATAGGGGCGGAAGGAAAAATTTCGGCCCACGAAGGTGGATGCCTGATCCCAGTTGCTGGCGGCGATGGTGAGGCCATCCGGGCGCATCAGGTAAGTGTCGGCAGTGTTGGCGATGCGGTTGGCTTTTTTCAGGATGCGGTTGACGCGCAGAACCGCGTCAGGTAATGGGGAAGCTGTTTGCAGCAACGCCTGCGCTTCGGGGTTTTCCGCCAGCAGGGTGGGCAGGTACTTGTGCCGTTCCAGCTCGGCCTCAAGCTGGCTGACAAGCTGTTGGGAAAGCACGGCCGTTTCCTGTTGCAGGCGCTGTTCCGCATTCTGGCGCACAGCGTAATAGACAGTCAGCAGGGTGATGGCGCTGAATAGAATGGCCACCCAGCCAGCCAACACGCCGTTACTGGGCGGGGGCGGCTTCAGGTGAGGGGAGGGCAGGCGCTACTCCAGAATTTCGATCATGACCTTGGCTGTGCCGCTGGCCATCATGCCGATTTTCTTCGCCGCCGCTTTGGACAGGTCAATCACGCGCCCGTGTTTGCTGAAACCGCCACGGTCATTGACTTTCACTTCCACCGATTGCTGATTGCGCATATTGGTGACGCGAATCCGGCAACCGAAGGGCAGGCTGCCATGGGCGCAAGTCATTTTATCCTGGTCGAAACGCTCTCCACTGGCGGTTCTGCCGCCATCAAACTTGTCATTGTAGTAGGATGCCGTGCCGACCTGATGTACGTCGCCCGTGGTGGGGGCTTTTTTGGCTTGCGGTTTGGGTGCTGCGGCTTGGGTTGGTAGTGCTGGTCTGGCGGCGGGGGTTGAGCTGGTCTGGGTGAAGTCTGGGGAGTTCTGGCTCTTGCCCGCCACATGGCCCGCAACGGAATGGGGTATCACATAATACGCCTGTTTGGGTTCTGCGGATGGTTTCCAGACAAAGTTGGTGGGGGTTTCAGCCTGTTTGGCGGTTGATTTTTTCCGGCTGACGGACGCGCTTTTCCTGGCAGATTTTTTGACGGTCTTGGCTTTTTTGGCCAAAGCTTTGGATTTGGAGGATTTTTTACTCAGTTTCTGGCTGGATTTTTTACTGGCTTCCACTTTGCTGGCAGGTTTTTCTTTGGCCAGGACGGCGGTCGGCAGACTGAAAGTTGCAGCTATGGCCAGTGCCATGACACCGGCGCTGATGCCTTGTATGCAACGCGCCAGACTGCCTGATTCAGATGTTGTCATTGTTGTCGTCTCCATCTACTCACTTGCATCAGCGCTCAAGGATAGCACGCTCCCAGCTATTGTAAACCCCGCGTAAATGCCCGCTCTGTCAGCAGCATTTGCAAACTGTGCAGAACTTTTGTAGGTGATTAAGTATCTATTTAGGCAAGTCGTGAAAGACTTATTACCTGATCGGGCTTACAATAGCGGATTTTTACTCACCCAGGGTCTGGGGTGAAACGCTAGAATCATTTACTACACGGAAACGTTAGCAACGGGGAAACCGAACCATGCGGATTTTGCAGATTGGCTCAGTCTTACTTCTGTCTTACTCGATAGCGGCTTGCAGCCAGCAAAATGTACAACCGGGTACGGCCTATGCGAGTGCGGGTAGCACCCACCCACAGACTGAGCTGTTTGGGGATGAAAAGCAGCAACCAGCGGCGCGCCCAAGCAGCCAGGCCAGCCCATCCCGGCAACAGCCATCCTGGTCAAACATTCCGGCCAGCCATTCTGGTGGGCAGTCCAGTGCCCAAACCCAGCCTACCCGCCTGGCTTCGGCAGGTGGTGACAAAACCTACCGTGGCCCTGGCCAGCTGAGCCGTCTGCCTGATGCGATTGCTGCCAGCCTGCAATTACGCGGCCTGCCGGAACAAAACCTGGGTGCGTATGTGCGCCCTGCCAACGGTGGTCAGCCACTGCTGGCAGCGTATGCCGATACGCCCCGCAACCCGGCTTCAACCATGAAACTGGTGACTACTTATTCTTCTCTCGGCGTGCTGGGGGCAGACTATCGCTGGCCGACTGAAATTTACACCGCTGGCAATGTCATGGGTGATACCCTGCAAGGTGATGTCATCATCAAGGGCTATGGCAACCCGAACTTTAGCGAGGGCGATTTCCGCCAGTTGTTGCAGGCATTACGTGCGCGCGGCATCCGTAACATTGCGGGCAATTTCGTCGTCGACAAAACTTACTTCAATGTGCCTTACCAGCCCTCCATTGATGGCAAGGACAATGCCGAGTACAACGCCCAGCCGGAGGCGCTGCTCTACAACGAGCGCGGCAGTTGCTACGAAATCCGCAACCAGGCGGGGCAGATCCAGCGTATCTGCCCGATTGCCCCGCGCAACAGCAATGACCTGAACGCCAACCTGTTTGGCGGCTTCTGGAAACTCTGGGTAGGCGAAATGGGCGGGCGTCTGGGGGGCGGCTTGCAGGTGCGCGCTGCTCCTCAGGGTGCGCAACTGGTGCATACCCATTACTCCCCGCCGTTGCGTGACGTGATGGTCGAAATCAACAAGGAAAGTAACAACGTCAAGGCGCGCCAGTTGCTGTTGAGCATGGGGGCAAAACAGTTCGGCGCACCTGGCACGACGCAAAAGGGCGCGGCGGCAGTCGGCCAGTTCCTGGAAAGCCGTGGTTTGCGTTTTTCCAGCCTGAAGATTGAAAACGGCTCCGGCCTCAGCCGGGTGGAGCGCATTTCCGCCCGTGAAATGGGTGAAATGCTGGTCGACGCTTACAACAGCCCCTACCGCGATGACCTGATGCGCTCCATGGCTGTGTTGGGGCAGGATGGCACAGTGAAAGGCCGCCTGAAAAACCTGGCCGGGCGCGGTAAGTTCAAAACCGGCACCTTGCGTAACGTGCGGGCGCTGGCGGGTTACCTGACCGCCGCCAATGGCCAGACCTATGTGGTTTCCCTGTTGCACAATGATGGCAACATCCGCGCCAGCGCCAAAGAGGCGCATGATGACTTGGTTGAATGGGTCTACTTCGGTGGCCGGAACGGCTTCTCCAGCTTGCAATAACCCAGGGTTGGCACAAGTAACAGGAAAACCCGCTTCGGCGGGTTTTCCTGTTTTGCTGATATTCTGGTCAAAAAATAAGTGTCAACCCTAATCCGCATTGTCCAGAAACTGACAACGCCACAGCTGCGCCGGGCGAGGTTTGTACCTATAATTCCGTGAGGGGTAAATCCATGGGATTGCCAGTAACATCAAACGGATAAATGGATTATGAAAAAAACGCCAGCCCAGCAACCGCAGGAACCTCAGCAGGAGCTGATTATCGTCGGGATCGGCGCATCCGCTGGTGGCTTGGAAGCCTTGCGCACCCTGGTTCCTGACCTGCCCTGCCACCCCAAAGTGGTGTACGTACTGGCACAGCATCTCGACCCCAAGCACAGTAGTATGCTGGCTTCCATCCTCGCCCGTGAAACCACCATGTCAGTAGAAGAGGTCGAGCAGAACCAGGAACTACAAGGCGGTAAATTCTACATCGTCCCCCCAGCCATGGATGCCATGTATTCCCATGGCCGCATCCACCTGGAAAAAGCCGTGGGCATAGGCCCCAAGCCTTCCATCGACCGTTTCTTCTTCACCCTGTCTGAAAACCACGGTGAACGCAGCATTGGTATCATCCTCTCCGGCACTGGCACTGACGGGGCGCACGGCATCCGCGCCATCAAGGCGGAAGGTGGCATCACCATTGCCCAACAGGAATCCACCGCCAAATTCAGCAATATGCCGCATGCCGCCATCGGCACCGGGCAGGTCGACCTGATCCTGCCACCGGACGCCATTGCCCGCAAAATCCAGGATTTCATCGACCAGCCCGGCAATATGCTGCAATTGGCGCAACAGGCCACCGCCGATGGTGAGGATGAAATCGCTGAAATCCTGCTGTTGCTGTTACGCCAGACCAACAGCGATTTCCGCGACTACAAACGCGCCACCTTGCTACGGCGGCTGGAACGGCGCATGACCGTCCACAAGTGCAAGGAATTGCACGAATACGTGGAACTGTTGCATCAGCGCCCGGAAGAGCTGTACGAGCTGCACAATGACATCCTGATTTCCGTCACCAGCTTTTTCCGCGACCCAGACGCCTTCCAGAGCTTGCGCAACTGCCTGCCGGGGCTGCTCCAGTCGAAGGATTCCGGCGAAATCCGCATCTGGGTAGCAGGCTGCGCCACTGGCGAGGAAGCTTACAGCATCGCCATTATGCTGGCGGAATTTCTGGGCAGCCGCATGGCCGCGTACAAAATCCAGATTTTTGGTACTGACCTGTATGAGGGGGTGCTTTCCATCGCCCGTCAGGGGATTTATCCCAAGACTGCGCTGGATGACATTCCCCCCCATCTGGTAGATAAATATTTCTCACAAAAGGATGGTTCCTTCCAACTGGTATCGCAAATTCGCAGCATGGTGGTGTTCGCCAAGCACAACTTGGTGTGCGACCCACCGTTTTCCAACCTGAATCTGGTCAGTTGCCGCAATGTGCTGATTTATTTCAACCAGAACCTGCAAAAGAACATACTGGACACCTTCCACTATGCGCTCAAGCCGGGTGGCCTGCTATTCCTAGGTAAGTCGGAAACGGTGGGTGAAAGCGAAAACATGTTCGCCACCGTTGACCGCAAGGCGCGCATCTACCGCCAGCGGGATGAGGTCAAGGGTCGCCTGCCACTGTTGTTGCACAACCGCAATTTGGCTTCCGCCACCATGCGCCCCACCAGTGGCCAGCCCAAGAAACGGCTCAGCCTGAAAGACGCCCTCGACAAACTGCTTGCTAAAGCCTACAACCCGCGCTGTCTATTGCTGAACGACCGTCATGAGGTGGTATATTTGCAAGGCAACCTGACTCCGTTCCTGAGCTTTCCGGATGGGCAAATGGGTGCCAATATCATCGACCTGATCCATGAAAAACTGCGTCAGGATATGCGCGGCCTGCTATACCGCGCCAAGGATGCTACCGACGAGGCGACCGTTAGCCGCCCGATCCTGATGGGAGTGGATGGCAAGCAGCAAAGCGTGCGCTTGCGCCTGCGCAATTTCCTCAATACCGACACCACCGAGTATGCGCTGATCCTGGTTATTTTCGAGACTATGGTGCAGGAGCCTTCCACCCCACCTATTGACGCTTTTGACCTGGATGAAGCCGCTATCGCCCGCATCCGCGAGATGGAAGACGAGCTGCGCGATACCCGCGAAAGCCTCCAGACCACCATTGAGGAATTGGAAACTTCCAACGAAGAGCTGCAATCCACCTTCGAGGAAGCCCAGTCGACCAACGAGGAGCTGTTCACCACCACCGAGGAATTGCAGACCTCCAACGAAGAGCTGCAATCCACTAACGAGGAGTTGCGCACGGTCAATCAGGAACTGAGCGTCAAGAGCAGCGAGGTGGAAGCCGCCAACCGTGGGCTGAAACAGGCCAACCTGCAATTGCAGGAAACCAACGAGCAGCTTTCCCACGAAATCAGCGAACGCAGCCGTATCCAGAAGCAACTGGACGAGGAGCGCGGCAAGCTGGCCGCCATTTTTGAAATGCAACCTACCTGGGTCAATATTTGCAAGCTGGACGGAACCATTGTCGAGGTTAACCCTGCCGCCGTGAGGATCATGGAAGCTGCGAGCAAGGAAGAGATTGTCGGCAAACGGATGAATGATTTCGCCACGCCGGAATCCAAACCCATGCTGGAAAATTGTTTGGCGATGGTCAACAAGGGCAGCAACTTCCGCGAGGAAAGCGTCGAGATCATTACCTTCAAAGGCAACCACCGCTTCCTGGAACTCAATTCCACCGTGATGGCAGACCGTAAAGGCGAGCAAATGATCGTCTCGGTGATCAGCGACCAGACCGTGCGCATCCGTTCGCAGGCATTCGCCCAGGAGCGCCAGCAGGAGCTTGCCCACATCATGCGCCTCAACACGCTGGGGGAAATGGCTTCCGGCTTGGCTCACGAACTCAACCAGCCGCTGTCGGCCATTGCCAGTTACATCCAGGGCTGCCGCCACCGCATGGCGCGCGGGGAATGCGACCCCCAAAGCCTCAGCGACGTGATGGATCTGGCGGGGGAACAAATCCGCCGCGCCGGGGAAATCCTGCGCCACACCCAGAATTTCACCCGCAAAGACCGCCCGCATGAAATGGCCGACAATAACCTCAACCAGATCGTGCATGATACCGTAAACCTGCTGCAAACCACCGCCCAGTTCCGTCGGGTCGATCTGGTGCTAGAGCTGGATGAAAATCTGCCAGCCGTGCATTGCAACCCGATCCAGATCGAACAGGTGCTGATCAACTTGGTCAAGAATGCAGTGGATGCTTCCGAATCCGACCCGGATGCCCTGCCTTATGTACGCATCCGCAGCCATCAGCTGGATAAGGAAACCATCCAGGTACAGGTGATCGACAAAGGTACGGGGTTGACGGATGCCGACCCCAACAAGGTTTTCAAACCGTTTTACACCACCAAAACCAATGGGATGGGCATGGGCTTGTCGGTCAGCCATTCCATCATTGAAGCCCATGGCGGCAAACTGGAGGCCAGCAGCAACCTGAAGCGCGGGACTACCTTCAGTTTCACCCTGCCGGCTGTGCAACGGAAAGCGGCCAAATGAATTTCGAGCCAACCGTTTTCGTGATTGATGATGACCCGGCGGTGCGCAACGCCATGCGCTTCCTGCTGGAGTCGGTACAGATGAACGTGCAGACGTTTGCTTCTGCCGAGCAGTTCCTGCAAACCTATACGGTGCACATGATCGGTTGCGCGGTGGTGGATGTGCGGATGCCGGGCATGAGTGGCTTGCAACTGCAACAGCGCCTGATCCAGCAAGCTTTTTCCCTGCCGATGATTTTCATTACTGGGCATGGGGATGTGCCGCTGGCGGTGCGTGCCATGCAGAACGGTGCAGCGCATTTTCTGGAAAAGCCGCTGGATGACCAGTTGCTGTTGGATGCCATCAACGCGGCACTGGCGCAGGATAAAATCAACCAGCAAAAACGCCTGCAACTGATGACGATCCAGGCACGTCTGGCCAACCTGACCGAGCGCGAACATCAGGTTTTCACTCTGGTTATCGACAAGACTCCTAGCAAGCAGATTGCCGAAAAACTGGGAATCAGCCTGAAAACTGTCGAGTACCACCGCGCCCGCATGATGGAAAAGATGCACGCGGATTCCATTCTGGATTTGCTGGAAATGACCAGGGATGCGCGTTTAATATGATAATGAAAAATTGTAGACGGTGCGCCTGCACGAGGAATTGCTGATGAATCACCATTACCTGTCTGTTTGTGCCGCTGCTGCCTTGTTGCTGGCAGGATGCGCCAGCGTCCCACCGGAGGAACAGCTTAACCGTGAAATGGCCGGGGTCAGCGGCAAATCGCCTATCTTCGCCGCCGGTTATCGTGACGGATGCCAAAGCGGCCTGTCAGCAGGCGGCAACCGGGCGTTTGCCTACGCCAAGGATCTGGGCAAGATCAGCAACGCCGAGTACAAGCTCGGCTGGGAAGACGGTTTCCGCATTTGCCAGTCACGCCAAGTGCAGCGCAACAACGAGCGTAACGGCTATGACGGTTTCGGCTCCCCTTACTCTTGGTTCCCGCGCACGGGCGTGACCATTGGGGTGGAACTTTAAGGCTTGCGGTAAGCCTTGGCCAGATTGTCGAACAGCACCCGGCTCATGCCGGTGATCTTGAGGAAGTTTTCCAGCTCAGCCGCCAAGGTGGAGGATTGGTAAGATTCCTGCATGACCAGTAGGGAAAAACCGGTGGCGGCATTCAGAGCCTGGGAGGCTTTGACCAGCATGTCCGGGTCGTGGGAATACAATTCACCAAAGATGCGGATCATTTCTGACTGGATGATGACCATTGCGCCCGCCATGAATTCGACAGGCAGTTTCACTTTCACGTGCACATCGCCGACATGGTAGAGCTTTTGGGTGTAGGCCTCGCCAAAATCGCTGGTGAACAGTTCATGCAACCAGTTGACGTGGGTTTTTTTCAAACCTTCGATGCGGCCTTCCAGAAAGTTGGCGGTTTTGGGGATGTCATGTAAGCGAGCATAAAAAATGTCTGTCACTTCCTGCAAACGGTCGCTGACAGCGGGGTAGATTTGGTGCAGGGTTGCAATTTTGCCGTCATCCAGTCCGGAGAACTGCTTGGAATAGGTGCATAGGGCTTGGGTATCAATAGGCTGCATATTTTTTATCACTACAGGTTGTTTGCGTACCGAAACGAGCATCCACTGCTCTAGCCAGGTGACAGTAATACTTTTTTGCGCAAATCACCAATTTTTTCCGCTAGTCGGTCATAACACCAACTCATTGCCAGTGTTAGCCGGAACGTATCAGGTGCAGGAATTCCTGCCGGGTACGCGGGTTATCGCGGAATTCGCCCAGCATCATGGAGGATACTGTCCACGAATGTTGTTTCTGTACGCCGCGCATCATCATGCAGAAGTGCTGCGCCTCGATCACCACGCCTACGCCAGCAGCACCCGTTACTTGCTGGATGGCTTCGGCAATCTGCTTGGTCAGGTTTTCCTGGATTTGCAGGCGGCGGGCGAACATGTCGCTAATGCGCGCAATCTTCGACAGGCCAATCACTTTGCCTTGTGGCAGGTAGGCGACGTGCGCCTTGCCTACGAATGGCAACAGGTGGTGTTCGCACAGGGAGTAGAGTTCGATGTCCTTGACGATCACCATTTCGTCGTTGTCGGAGTCGAAAATGGCTCCGTTAACGATGTCTTCCAGCGATTGCTGATACCCCTGGGTGAGGAAGCTGAAGGCTTTGGCGGCCCGTTCCGGTGTTTTTTGCAGGCCGTCACGCTGTACGTCTTCGCCGATGTTGGTAATCAGTTCCGCGTAAAGTTTGCTAGTGTCCATGGGGTTGTTATTGTCCTGTCAGTTGCTTTCCTGTTGAAGATAGGCTGCTTATGTGTGGCTGGCAAATAGGGGGGGAAATTATCTGCTTATTGGGGGGGGGGGGGCGCGCAGCTTGAGGGGGAGTTCCATTCTTCCGCCTGCGTCAACTCGCTGCGCTCAGACAAAACTACGGCTACAGAATGAAACTCCCCCTCAAGCTGCTTTGTGCGGGTTTACAGGCTGTGCTGCTGCAACCACATTTCCAGCAGCGCCATGTGCCACAGCTTGCTGCCTTGGATGCGCGTCAGATGGCTTTCCGGCGAGGCCAGTACTTTGTCGATGTAGTTGCGCTGGAATAGCCCGCGTTCGCGGCACGCTTGTGCATCCAGCAAATCGCGCATCATGTCGAGGAATTCGCCGCGCACAAACTTGAGCGCAGGCACGGGGAAATAGCCTTTCGGGCGGTCGATCACGCTATCGGGAACCCGTCCGCGCGCAATCTTTTTCAGCACATATTTGCCACCATCACGTAGCTTGAGTTCCGGCGGCATTTGCGCGGCCAGTTCCACTAATTCGTGGTCGAGGAATGGCACCCTCGCTTCCAAGCCCCAGGCCATGGTCATGTTGTCCACGCGCTTGACTGGATCGTCAACGATGAAAGTGGTCACGTCAGCACGTAGCACAGCATCCAGCGTTTCTTCTGCATCCGGCGATTCCAGCAGTTCGCGCACCCGTTCGCTGGTGTAGTCGCGGGTCTGGAAAGCCGGTTGCAGCATGTCGGCCATTTCGCTGTGATCACGGTCGAAATAGTACGGGGCAAGGCGTTGCAGCATGTCGGGGTTGGTGTCGGCTTGCGCCTGCGGATACCAGAAATAGCCGCCGAACACTTCATCCGCCCCTTGCCCGGATTGCACCACCTTCACATGCTGGGAAACCTGTTCCGACAGCAGGTAGAAACCGATTGCATCCTGCCCGAACATGGGTTCTGCCATATTGGCCACAGCTTCCGGCAGACGCAGCAAAGTCTGTTCGTTGGGGATGTGGAACTTATGGTGGGTCGGGCGGAAACGTTCCACCACCGCGTCGGAGTATTCGTACTCGCTGCCTTTTTCCTCCGGCTGGTCGTCGAAACCGATGGTGAAGGTGCGGATGTCCTGAATGCCGATTTCATCCAGCAGCGCCACCAGCAGGCTGGAATCCAGCCCGCCGGAGAGCAGCACGCCTACTGGCACGTCAGCAATGTTGTTACGGCGGCGCACGGCGGTTTTCAGCGCGTCGTGGATGCCTTCGATCCATTCCTGTTCGGAACGCGGTTCGCTTGGGCGGCGCGCAACCAGATTCCAGTAGCGTTTTAGCTCCTGCCTGCCATCGGCGTGGATGGTCAGGGAATGCGCTGGTTGCAGCTTGCGGACGCCATTCAGCACCGTGCGCGGTGCAGGTACGACTGCGTGCAGCGAAAACAGGTTGTGGATGGCCAGCGGGTCAAGTGACGTATCAATGCCGGGCGTGGTCAGCAGCGCCTGCGTGTTGGAAGCGAAACGGAAGCTCTTGCCATCGGCAGCGTAGTACAGCGGCTTGATGCCCATGCGGTCGCGGGCGAGGAACAGCGTGTGCTTTTTCATGTCCCACACCGCGAAGGCGAACATGCCCAGCAGGTGTTTGGGCGCGTCTTCCCCCCATTCTGCGTAGGCTTTGAGAATGACCTCGGTGTCGCCTTCGGAGAAGAAATGGTGGCCACGCGCTTTCAGTTCCGCCCGCAATTCCGGGTGGTTGTAGATCGTGCCGTTGAATACCAGCGCGAGTCCGGATTCCGCATCCACCATTGGCTGGCTGGACTTGTACGACAAGTCGATGATGGCAAGGCGGCGGTGGCCGAATGCCAGCGCACCGTCGGAAAAGCTGCCCGCGTGGTCGGGGCCGCGCTTTTCCAGCTTCGCCATCATGGCGTTGAGGTAACGCAGTTCGGGGAGTTGGCCGTCGAGACGTAGTTCACCGCAGATTCCGCACATTAGCTTGTTTCCTTGTTGGTTAACGCATCTGCCGTTCCAGCTCCTGCTGGATGCGCTGGATCAGCATTTCTTCCATGCTTTGTGGCTGTTGTTGCGCAGGCACGGGCAGCGGCGGTGTGGTGGGCTGCATTTGCCCCATCGTAGGTGCTGGGTTGCCGCTGACACCACGGATGTTGAAGGTGTGCGTAATCAGCTGCCCAGGTTTCACCGTCAGCGATTTATAGCCCTGAAACCCCTTGTAATCGAAACTGACCACGAATTCCTGCGCAGGCAGGGTGAGTTCCGTCATGGCGACATTGCTCACGCGGTCAACGATGCTGCCATCCAGCCGCGCAATGGTGAAATTGACCGTCAGCGGGCTGCCGTCATCCGCTGACAGCGCGGCGATGCGCAGTTTGCCGTCAGCAGCGGCAGGGCGGGTAGGCTCAGGGGCTTGCGAAACCGGCGTGGGTGCAGGGGTAGCAGGTGGGGCGGCGGCGATTTTCGGCAGTGGGAAAATTTCATTCACCACCGCATTGGCAGGCACTTTGATATTGCGGCTGAGGCTGCCGTAACCTTCCGCCCGCACCGTTACCTTGTAAGTGCCGGGGGGCAGGTTGAAGTTGGCTTTGGAGGTGTAGGTAGCTTTGTCGATGTTGCTGCCATTGGTTTTCTGGATGTAAACATTGGCCTTGACGGATTTGCCGCTTTCGGTCTGGGCGATGATTTCCAGTTTGCCGGTGGTGGCGGTGGCGGGTTTTTCGAGCGGCGGGGCGTCAGGTTCGGGTTCATTCACCAGTTGTACGCTGTCATCTTCCTTGCTAGTTTGGGGGGTGTCATTGGTTGAGGCTATATCAGGTGAGTCGCTAATTTCCTCAGCAGGCAAGCCGGTTTCCGCTTGTTGGGTTGTGTCTGTGTCCGGCCGTTTTGGCGTGTCGGTATCCGTTGCGTCAGGCTCGCCGACCAGCTCCACCTTGCTGGTGTCTTCTTCCTCGGGTTTGTCGTTCAGCGGGCGGGTGAAAAGGCTGTCATCCTTGAAGGAATCCGGCGATGGCATGTTGGCATTGGGCATGATGGATGGTTTTGCCCAATCCTGCTCGGTGGGTGTGGCCGTGGCTGTTGGTTCCGGCTGGCTGGCGGTGAAAGTGCTTTTGACGCCGATCAGGGCGAACGTGACCAAGACACCCAGCAGCAGCCCGCCAATCAATAGTTTCAGTTTTCCGCTCATGAGTATTAGCTTCTCTTCATTATGGTTTGCCTGAGGATAACAGAAAGCTGCACCCTGCCCATTCCTGAGATGGTTGAGAGGTATTTTACCCCGGTTAGGCTTCCATGTTACATCTGCCTTTTCGATTGATGGGGATTGATTGTGTTACAGGCTGAACATTTGCACTATTCCTATCCGGAAGCGGGGCGGCGGCATCCGGTGCTACAGGATGTGAGCCTGGGGTTGCAGGCGGGCGAACGGGTGGCGCTGGTCGGCAGCAGCGGTTCCGGCAAGTCTACCCTGCTTAACCTGCTGGGTGGCATCGACCGGCCTGACAGCGGGGAAATCCGCATCGCCGGACGTAATCTGGCGCAATGGCAGGAGCCGCAACTGACCCTGTTCCGCCGTCAGCATATCGGTTTCATCTACCAGCAGTTCAACCTGATCCCGACCTTGACAGTGGCGGAAAACATCCTGTTGCCGCTGGAGTTGCTGGGGATTGGGCGGCAGGAACAGCAGCAACGTTTGCAACACTGGCTGGAGGCGGTGCAGTTACCGGCACGCGGTTCAGCGTTCCCCGACCAGCTTTCCGGCGGCGAACAGCAGCGCGTTGCCATTGCCCGCGCCCTGATCCATCAGCCTGCGCTGGTGCTGGCGGATGAACCAACCGGCAACCTGGATGCGCAAACCGGCGCACGGGTGCTGGATTTGCTGTTCGGGCTGGCGGAACAGGCACAACAAACCCTACTGGTAGTGACGCATAGCCGTAAGGTGGCGGAGCGCGCCGGGCGCATCGTACTATTGCATAACGGCAGCTTGCAGGTCGGTGATCAAGCACTGGCCTGGTAATACAAAGGAAACCATTCATGTCCAACACACTGAAACACACCATCAACGCCCAGCGCGCCCGCCTCAAAGACATGCTGGGCAATACCCTCATCCAGTTTGCTGGCGAGTTGCCTGCCCTGATGCGCGACCCGGATGCGCTGGATGCACATCTGGAGCAAATCTTTCCCAAACTGGAGTTGTGCAAATACGTCTACGTGCTGGATGCAAACGGCGTACAGATCAGTTCCACCATCAACCGTTTCGGGCCGGATGAGGAAGCGCGTGGGCGTGACCGTTCCGACCGGCCCTACATGTCGGAAATGCACAAGGACAACTGCTATTTCAGCCTGTCGGAAGCCTATATCAGCCGCAATAAGAAACGCCCGTCGCTGACCGCCATCCAGACGATTTGCGACCCCGGTAAACAGCGGGTGGGCTTCCTCGGTGTGGACTATGACTTGCGGGAATTGCCGCATTCCGAAGTGATTTACGAGGAACCTAGCCAGTGGCGGCAGATCAAGGGCGACCCGGCTATCCGGGGCGGGCTGTTCTTGCAGGAGCGGGTGGAAAGCCTGATGGATAGGCACATCGATACCGTGCTGTCGGTGCATGAGGCACTGATGCTGGATCAGGGCGTGCACCACATACAGATACACTTTTCCAGTAGCCGCTCGACCATCTGGCATGTGGATGACCCGTATGTGTACCGCATCCTGACCATGGATGAGCTGATCAACCCGAACATTTGCATGGCATACCCGCGTCGCGCCTATTTCGAGCGTTCCATCGTGCCGCGCGCGGATGTGGGCAAAATCCTCAAACAGTTCAAGGCATTGCGGTTTGCGGATGAAACCATTTACCTGCGCTATGGTTCACTGAATATTGTCAATGGCAAGGTCGGCCTGAATTTTTCCTGTGATGGCACGCATTACCTCAACTACGACGAGTTCCTGGCGAAAGGGCTGGAGTTTTGGTTTGGCGGCGACCATTTCCCGCAAGCCATCGTGCCTGCTGAGGATCTCGATTACACCAAATTGGATGACAAGGTGGAGGAGCTGGCCGCGCGTGGCTGCGTGCAGGTCAACAAGCTGCTGTACATGCTGGAAAAGGATGAAATCCCCGAGTGTCTGCAAACCTACAGCAAGGGCGAGCGCGATTACGTCTACCACGAGCTCAAGTCGGTGATGGACGTGTACGAGGGCGGCGTGTGCAGCCTGTAAGGTGAGCGCCATGTTGCTTGCGCGTTCCAGTTGGCGTTTCTTCACCCGGCATCCGTGGCAGTTGTGGCTGACGCTGCTGAGCATTGCACTGGGCACGGCGGTGATTATCGCGGTGGATCTGGCCAACCAGACGGCGCAGGATTCTTTCCGCCAGTCGGTGCAGGTGTTGTCCGGCGAGATGACACATGAAATTACGGCCGTGCGTGGCACTATCCCTGACGATTTCTACCGGCAGTTGCGGGTGGAATGGGGCTATCGGGATTCCGCGCCGCTGGTGGAAACCACATGGGTGCGGGATGGCTTGCAACAGACTGTGCTGGGGATTGACCCATTTGCAGCGCCGTTGCAGCGGGGGGCACAGGCGGACATTTCCAGCGAGGATGTGCGGCGCTTGCTGACGGAGCCGGGGGCAATGGTGCAGGTTGGCGATGAGGTGTGGGTGGCGGATATTGCTACGGCGCAAGGTGATTCCCCCGGCCTCACCAGTATCCAGCTCAAGCTGACCGAAGCCGAAGCAGCAAAACTCCAGACCCGCCTGCCCCCCTCCCTCAAACTCGACTCCTTCGCCAACCGCCAGCAGGCTTTCACCCAGATGACGCAAGCCTTCCAGACCAACCTGACGGCGATGAGCCTGCTGGCGGTGCTGGTGGGGGCGTTCCTGGTCTACAACACCATGACGTTTTCGGTGCTGCAACGGCGGCGGAGTTTTGCCATTGGGCGCATGGTGGGGATAACGGGCGGGCAGCTGTTCCGCCATTTGCTGCTGGAAGCGCTGGTGCTGGGGGCGGCTGGCAGCATCCTCGGCGTACTGCTGGGCGTGTTGCTGGGGCAGGGCTTGCTGGTGCTGGTGACGCAAACCATCCGTGATTTGTACGTGAATGTGCGGGCGACCGATTTGTTGCTGACGCCGGGGCTGTTGCTGAAAGGCGTAGGCATTACCTTGCTGGCGGTGCTGGTGGCGACGTTGGCTCCAGCATTGGAGGCGGCACGGGTGTCGCCGGTGCAGGTTGCCCGCCAGTCTACGTTGGAACAAGGCGGGCGGCGGATGGGCGTAGGGTTGGTAGTGGCGGGCGTGGCGCTGATGCTGGTGAGCTGGGGCTTGATTGGTGTTTCTGGCAAGAGTTTGTTGCTGGGGTTTGTGGGGCTGTTTGTGCTGATTGTGGGTTACAGCTTGTGCGTGCCGCTGGTGTTGCGGTTGGGTTTGCGGGGCTTGCAGCAGGTTCCAGGTTTGCGGGCATTCCTGCTGTCGCGGATGGCGATCCGTAGCGTTGAGGCCAGTCTTAGCCGCACCGCACTGGCCATCATTGCGCTGAGCGTGGCGGTATCAGCAACGGTGGGCGTGGGCATCATGATCGGTTCGTTCCGCGCCAGCGTGGCGGACTGGTTAGGAATGACGCTTTCCAGCGACCTGTATGTGTCGGCGGTGACGGAGGATGCGGCACGTGTCAGCGGCACACTGCGCCCGGAATGGCTGGGGCGGATTCAGGCATTGCCGGAGGTGCAATCCGTCAGTACCGGGCGCACCACCCGCTTGCCGGTGGATGGGGTGGAAATTCCGGTGCTGGTGATGCAGGCGGGGCGGCATAGCGGGCGTGGTTTCGATTTCCTCAGTGGTGGCGACGCGGCCTGGCAGCAGTTTCTGGCTGGGAAGGGCGTGCTGGTTTCCGAACCGTTTGCCTACCACAACGGCAAGCGGGTAGGGGATACGGTGCGGATGCCAACCGATGTGGCGGGGGAAGTGGCCTTGCCGGTGCTGGGCGTGTTCCGCGATTACAGCGCCACGCAGGGCATGGTGGTATTGCCGCGTAGCCTGTACTGGCGTTACTGGCAAGATCGTAGCGTTTCTTCCATCGGCATGAAACTGGCGGAGGGTGCGGACGAGGCCGTGCTCAAGCGCAAGCTGCAAGCTTGGGCGGGGGAGTTGCCGCAGCCGGGGCAGGGGTTGGTGGTGCGTTCCAACCGCGACATTCGGGAAAACTCCTTACAGGTGTTTGACCGTACCTTTGCGATTACCAATGTGCTGCGGTTGCTGGTGATTATCGTGGCGTTTGTGGGGGTGTTCAGCGCGTTGATGGCGCTGTTTCTGGAAAAGGGTAGGGAATATGCGGTGTTGCGTGCGACCGGTTTCACGCCCAAACAGTTGCAGTGGTTGGTGACGGGGCAGGCGGCATTGATTGGGGTGCTGGCGGGATTGCTGGCGTTGCCGTTGGGTGGGCTGATGTCGGTGGTGCTGATCGACATTATCAACCAGCGTTCGTTTGGCTGGACGATGCAGACGCATTTCTTCCCGCTGACCGGCGTGCAGGCGGTGTTACTGGCGTTGGCGGCGGCGTTGCTGGCGAGCGTTTACCCGGTACGCAGGATTGGGCGGGTGTCGGTGCGGGAGGGGCTGGATGGGCGTTAGGTGGTGGCAACGCCCTCTTTGGGTTCTGTGGTGTTTGCTATGGCTATTGGCGGGTTGTGGCAAAGCGCCGGAATCCGACAATGTTTTCGATCTGAATTCTGCCCTGGGCGGGGTGGCCGATGCGGGGTTTGCCCGTGCTGTTGGCTCACGCGAATTCCATTTCCCGCAAGATCATGCCGCGCACCCGGATTTCCGCAATGAATGGTGGTATGTGACCGGCAACCTGCAAACGGAAAGTGGGCGGCATTTTGGCTATCAGGTGACGTTATTCCGCATTGCGTTGACGCCGCATCCGCCAGATAGCCCGTCGGTGTGGGCGACCCATCAGGTGTGGATGGCGCATGTGGCGCTGACGGATGTGGAAGCAGGGGAGCATTGGCATGACCAGCGCTTTGCGCGTGGTGCTGTCGGGTTGGCAGGGCAAGCCAGTAACCCGTTCCGGGTGTGGCTGGAAGATTGGCAGATTGTGGGTGATGGCACGGGTGATTTCCCTTGGGCCATTGGTGTAAAAGCGAAGGATTTCTCCCTCAACCTGCAACTGGGGCTGGCAAAGCCGCCGGTGTTGCAGGGTGACCATGGCCTGAGCCAGAAAAGCAACGAGCCGGGCAATGCTTCCTGGTATTACTCCGTGACCCGTTTGCAGACGCTGGGCGATATTTGGCGAGGGGATGAGCATTTCACCGTAACCGGCGAGTCGTGGCTGGATCGGGAGTGGAGCACCAGCGCCTTGTCAGCTGACCAGACCGGGTGGGACTGGTTTTCACTGCAATTGCAGGATGGGCATGATTTAATGTTTTACCGGTTGCGCAAGCAGTCGGGGGAAGCTGACCCGCACAGCGCGGGCAAGTGGGTGCAGCCGGATGGGCAGGCGCAAACGCTGGTGGCGCAGGATGTGGAACTGAAGCCGCTACGTTACTGGCAGGCGGAAAGCGGCGCGTGTTATCCGGTGGCGTGGGAAATATCCCTGCCGAAGCAGCAGTGGCGCTGGCGGGTGGAGGCGTTGGTGGATGATCAGTTGATGCGGGTGGGAATCACTTACTGGGAGGGGGCGGTGAAAGTGGTGGATGCGGAGAGCGGCAGACCGCTGGGGTATGGCTATCTGGAAATGTCAGGGTATGAGTGACTGTTCAGGGTAGTATGTCCGCCACTAGATTCCTGCCGTTTCTGCGTAACCCTTCCCATAAGCGACTTGGGAGAAATCACACACTGGCCAGCGGTTGCGCTAGAATAGCCGCTTTCACCCGTAATGAAACCGCCCGATGCCGCTGAACACTGCCCCCAACGCGCCCGCTGCCCTCTACGATTACCCACATTACTGGGCAGAATGTTATGGCACGTCTGAGTATCTCCCCATGTCGCGTGCGGAAATGGACGCGCTCGGCTGGGATTCCTGCGACATCATCATCGTCACCGGCGACGCCTACGTCGACCACCCCTCGTTCGGCATGGCGGTGATCGGGCGAGTGCTGGAGGCACAAGGCTTCCGCGTCGGCATCATCGCCCAACCGGACTGGCAGTCGAAAGACGCTTTCATGGCACTGGGCGAACCCAACCTGTTCTTCGGCGTGGCGGCGGGCAACATGGATTCCATGATCAACCGCTACACCGCCGACCGCAAAACGCGCTCCGACGACGCCTACACCCCCGGCGGCATGGCGGGCAAACGCCCTGACCGCGCCTCGCTGGTGTATTCGCAGCGCTGCAAGGAAGCCTACCCGCACGTCCCCATCATCCTCGGCGGCATCGAAGCCTCCTTGCGCCGCATCGCCCATTTCGATTACTGGCAGGAAAAAGTGCGCCGCTCGATCCTGATGGATGCCAGCGCCGACCTGTTGCTGTACGGCAATGCCGAACGCGCCGTGATTGAAATTGCCCACCGCCTGTCACGCGGCGAAACGGTGGACAGCATCACCGACGTGCGCGGCACCGCCTTCATCCGCCGTGACACGCCGCCAGAGTCAGAAGGCTGGCTGGAAATCGACTCCACCCGCGTCGACCAGCCGGGCAAGATTGACCGCATCATCAACCCGTACCTCAACACCACGGACATGGATGAATGCGAGGTCGAAAAGCGCAACCAGCAATGGCTGGAATACGAAGACCCGCGCATCAAGCGCCCCGGTGAGCAAAAATTACACTTCCACCCACGCGCACGACTTGACCGCAATCGCACCGTGATCCGCCTGCCTTCCTTCGAGAAAGTCAGCAAGGACAAGGTGCTGTACGCCCACGCCAACCGCGTGCTGCATCTGGAAACCAATCCCGGCAACGCCCGCGCCCTGGTGCAGAAACACGGCTCGCAGGACATCTGGATCAACCCGCCGCCGTTCCCGCTCTCCACCCCGGAAATGGATTACGTGTTCGGCCTGCCCTACGCCCGCCTGCCGCATCCGGCTTACAAGGGCGAACGCATTCCCGCCTATGAAATGATCCGCTTCTCGGTGAACATCATGCGCGGCTGCTTTGGCGGCTGCACTTTCTGCTCCATCACCGAGCACGAAGGGCGCATCATCCAGAACCGTTCGCAGGAATCGATCCTGCACGAAATCGAGGAAATGCGCGACAAGGTGCCGGGCTTTACCGGCGTGGTTTCCGACCTCGGCGGGCCGACCGCCAACATGTACCGGCTGGCCTGTAAAGACCCGAAAGTGGAAGCCTCCTGCCGCAAGCCGAGTTGCGTCTACCCCGGCATCTGCCAGAACCTCAACACCGACCACGCCGCGCTGAAATCACTGTACCGCGCCGCCCGTAACCTACCGGGTGTCAAGAAAGTGCTGATCGGTTCCGGCCTGCGCTACGACCTCGCGGTGCGCGACCCCGAATACGTCAAGGAACTGGTCACCCACCACGTCGGCGGCTACCTCAAGATCGCCCCGGAACACACCGAGGACGCGCCGCTTTCCAAGATGATGAAACCGGGCATCGGCGCGTATGACGAATTCAAGCGCCTGTTCGAGAAATACACGAAGGAGGCAGGCAAGGAACAGTACCTGATCCCCTATTTCATCGCCGCGCATCCCGGCACATCGGATGAAGACATGCTCAACCTCGCGCTGTGGCTGAAGAAAAACGGCTTCCGCGCCGACCAGGTACAGGCGTTCTACCCTTCGCCGATGGCCTCGGCCACCACCATGTACCACACCGAAAAGAACCCGCTGCATCAGGTCACGTACAAAAGCGAAAAGGTGCAAACCGCCAAGTCGCCGGAACAGCGCAAGTTGCACAAGGCATTCCTGCGCTGGCACGACCCGAAGAACTGGCCACTGCTACGCAAAGCCATCGCGGATATGGGGCGGCAGGAGCTGATTGGCGATGGGCCGAACCAGTTGATCCCGCATTATCAGAAGGGCGAGGAAGACCTCGTTTATGAGGCGCATCGGCGGAAGAATAAGGGTGGGGAGCACCAGAAGAGGATGGGGAAGCCTGCCCACAACGCCTCAGCCAAACCAGCTACAAAAGCTACGTCCGGCAAACCTGCAAATAAACAACAGGCAGGTAAAAAAATGCTGACTCAGCATACTGGACTGCCACCTAAACCGCGCACGGAAGCAAGCAACAAACCAAAGCCAGCGGGTAAGCCCAAACAGCGCCGCACGTAGTCTCGTTTGCAAGATTTACCCTTTTCCAGTTCCGCTGTATACTGTTCACCATTGGTTAATTGGTGTAAAAATGCAATAATTAACCACTTAATTTTTTGTAATATGCATCCATATCAATTCAAAATTCGGCTGGATTAAGCTGAATTTTTGAATTGACAATTGATCTTTCATTAACTTATTGATTAACGAGGTATAATCATGAATAATAAGAGAGTTATTGGCTTTGAATTAAGTGATGGAGAGCTGGTATATATTGAAATTGAAGACACAAATAACCATTCGGAATTAGTAAGCAATTCTCAAAATGATTTTTCAAAGATTCAAATTGAGTTTTCAAAGTCACTTGGGAAAATAAAATCATTAATAGATGAGACCCTAACCTCTCTCCAAGATATAAATAATCCTGACGAAGTTAACTTAGAATTCGGCATAAAACTTGATGGCAAAGTCGGCGCATTAATAGCATCTAGTGGCATTGAGGCTAACTTCAAGGTCTTATTAAAATGGAAGGGAGATAAGAATTAAGGCATGAAAAACTCCTTGGTACGCATACTTCACAAGAATACATCAAGTGTAATTGGAGGTGGTTTTCTTATTACACCTACGCATATTGTTACATGCGCACACGTTGTAGCTGACTCAATTGGTTATAATTATCTATCTAACGATATACCATCTGAGATAGTTTTTTTAGATTTTCCACTATTACAGAAAAATTTAAAGTTTTCTGCCAAAGTCATATCATGGTTTCCCGTAAAAACCAATATCAGTAATAATATTGTTAGAGATATTGCTGTACTAGAACTATTAGACGACACACATTTACCCGAAGGTTCTTGCCCAGCACCCGTTGTTTTCTTGGAGGATAATCATTTAGATGATCGAATGGTTAAAATCTGTGGCTTCCCCCGAGAAATACCTGAAGGAGATTGGATTAATGGTAGCCTTCAAGGCTTAGTCTCTTCAGGTCTTATACAGCTAAACCACGAGGTTGGTCGGCGTTGCATATCAAGAGGTTTCAGCGGAACTCCTGTTTGGGATAAACAAGAAAGGGCAGTAGTCGGCATTGTTGTTAGTATAAATACTCGAGAAAATGAACGTATTGCTTATGTTATTCCTTCATCCCTCATTTCTTTAGCATGGCCATTGTTACCTAAAATTGGTCGACCTGCAAACCCATATAAAGGTCTTTCATATTTTCGAGAGGAAGATGCTAATTTATTTTTTGGCAGAGAACATTTCATTAAAAAACTATTTTCGGTTATTTCCAATCGCCAATTTATCTTAATGATTGGAGCATCAGGGACTGGTAAATCATCAATTCTGAATGCAGGCATTATTCCTTTGGCTCAATATGCGTTTCAGGGTCTTGTTTTCCCCGGCATTGCAAACGTGATGGATAGCGGTAAAGTTAGTCATTTCCGATAGCCAAGGAGAGGCTTTATGACCTCGCTCATCAGTATTTCCAGCCTGACCAGTGATGCCGCCTGTTTCGAGCAAGTCCGTTCCGTGCGTTGGCCTAATGGGGTGATTTGTCCGCACTGCGGTTCACAGGACACTATCCGTCGAGGCAAGGATGACACCCAGCAGGAACGCCAGCGTTACCAGTGTAAGGATTGCCAAAAGCGTTTTGATGACCTGACGGGAACGGTGTTTGAAGGCCACCACCAGCCGCTGAAGGTGTGGGTGTTGTGCCTGTACCTGATGTCGTTGAACCTGTCCAACCAACAAATCGCCCGCGAATTGGGGTTGAACAAGGATGATGTTCAGGCGATGACGGAACAGTTACGGCGTGGTGTCGAGAAAAAAAACGCCAGTAAACCTGTTTGGGAATGTTGAATTTGATGAGGTTTATGTCAAGGCTGGACACAAGGGAAACCCCGAAGCCGTCGCGGATGCTGGGCGTGAAGGTCGCCGCCGCGCCCTGAAAGGTGCGCCGGGGCGTGGGACACTGGAAAAGGACAAACCACCCATTTTCGGCATGATCCAGCGTTCCGGGGAGGTCGTGATCCGTATGCTGGCGAATGTGAAACAGACGACGATCAAGCCGTTGATTGTGGAAACGGTGGCAGCAGGCACGCTGGTCTACACCGATGAGTACAACATTTACAGCCGATTGGAAGAATGGGGCTATGCCCACAAAACCGTCAACCATGGCGCAGGCGAATATGCCCGTGACGAAGATGGTGACGGTTTCCATGAAGTCCACGTCAATACGATGGAAGGTTTTTGGTCACTGTTACGCTCATGGTTACGACCTCATCGGGGGATCTCACAAGAAAAGCTACCGTGTTACCTTGCATTCTTCGAGTCTCTTCACAACATCAGGAAACGGGGGCAAGCTGCCTTACAGTCCTTGCTTTCGCTGCTGTTGGGATAAGACCCTGAAACGCATATTGAGCCATTCCTTTTATTAAGAATGCTGAAGAATGGTTGGTATTAGTCATGCGACCACGGTCAGATCCATTTAAAGAACTATTATCACTAATTCTTCCATATATATATAAAGATCCCGTTGATCAGCTTGAAAAAGCATCTCATCTTTTGGAAGTTATTCGTTCAAAAGATATTAACATTAGTTATCTTGCGAAAATAATTCTTAAGACTTGTCATAAAACCAGACTGCTATTAATAATCGACCAATTTGAAGAGCTCTATACTCTCAATACTATTGACTCTTCTCAGAAGACATTCATTGATTTATGTTTATCACACTTATCATATAATGATAATAATGAACTGATAGACATTGATAGCAATATTAGCATTTTATGCGCTATGCGAAGTGATTTTATGGGAGCGGCAATTGCATATAATAAAATAGGGCGTGTACTTAATGACTTTCCATGTGAGATTTTAGGTCAAATGACTGTAGATGAATTACAGTCAGCAATCGAGCTACCAGCACATAAATGCAATATTAGTTTTGAAACTGGCTTAGTTGATCGAATTCTCCATGATGTAGGCTCTGATCATGGTTATTTGCCACTCCTGGAATTTACTCTTTCGCTGCTTTGGGAGGGTATAAGCTATAATAAAATCACACATGAAAGATATAATGCCGTAGGTGGAGTTAAAGAAGCACTGACTCAATATGCTAATAATGTATATAACGAATTTTCTAGCGATCAGAAACAACAAATTGAATATATTTTCATACAATTAGTTCAGCCTAACGAAGATGCTCGGGATACCAAGCAAGTAGCCTACAAGGCTTATTTTAATAAAAAAATGTGGGATTTAGTAACCATCTTAGCAGATAAAAGACTTGTAGTGACAGGAGGAAGCGGTGATTCTGAACAAGTTGAAATTATTCATGAGACTTTGATTGATTATTGGGGTTTACTGAAAAACTGGATTGACAAAAATAGGCATTTCAGATATTGGCAGAATTATTTGCGGCAGGCAATAAGAGAGTGGGAAAAAAATAATAAAGATATAGGCGGATTATTAAGAGGAAAGGCACTGCTAGAAGCTGAAGAAAACTTACTTTCTTTTAAACGATTTTTAGGAGAAAAAGAAATTTTATACATCGAATCCAGTTCTAATTTAAAGAAAAAGGAAGAAAAGAAAGGCAAACAAAGATTTCAAATAGCTATATTAATTGGAATATTCGCAAGCATCGGCTTTCTGGGGGCGCTATATTTTTATTCCATATCAGAAAATGCTTTAGCTAAAGCCAAAAAAAGTGAATTGATATCTAATGATCAAAAAAACAAAGCTCTAAAAACACAATCTTTGTTTTTAGCAGACCTAGCTAAGCAAGAATTGGAAAAAGGCGCTGTTGATATTGGTGCACTGCTTGCACTAAACGCCTTACCTCAAAATGGCGGCATAGAAAGACCATATGTCATTGAGGCTGAACATCAATTACGACAAGGTGTCATTAAGCATCTGGATAAAAATATCATAGAAATTGAAAAACCCGTCTTTGTTATTTCTTTATCTCATAATGAAAAACAATTAGCTGTTGCAGCAGGTACCAATATACAATTATATAACACAGAATCATTTAAAAATGAAGGTGAGTTGGTAAGTAAACTTAGTAATGTGGTTTTTATAGCTCATACTAAAAATGACTTTATACTAGCCACGTATAATAATGGAGAAGTTAAACTATGGGACACAAAGAAAAAAAAAGTAATAGTACAATTCGATGGTCACAGAGATGCAGTTTATTTTGCAGATTTTAATTCTACTGAAACTTTACTTGCAACAGCTTCAAAAGATAAAACCATTAAGATATGGGATATTCACTCTGGAAAAGAACTCAAATCATTTGCAGGACATGATTCAATTGTTACAAAGGTATTTTTCTCCCCCGACGACAAAAAGTTATTAAGTGCTTCTCGCGATAAAACTGCTAGGATGTGGGATGTGGAAAAAGGTAAAGAGTTGTTTAAATTTGGACATAAAAGCTATGTCTTTGATGCAAAGTTTAAACCAGAAGGAGATATAGTTGCAACCGCATCAGCAGATGGAGAAATTAAATTATGGGACGCATTGACAGGCAAGTTAATAACCATACTGGATCGACATACAGACAGTGTTTATAACTTGGAGTTTGAGCCAAAAATAAAATCTTCATATGGCTCTCATTATAGTGATTCTGATCTATTACTATCTAGTTCAGCAGATAATACTGCAAGACTATGGTACGTTGGCGCTACAGACTATCGCTTAGGCCATGAAAAGTTTGGTAGCCAATTAGCTGTTCTACAGAAACATAAATCACCAATTATGATTTCAAAATTTACTGAAGATGCCAAATACATTATTACCGCATCGAAGGATGGTGTTGTTTGTTTATGGAGAAACCTCGGAAATAAGTCAGTTTTACGGGAATTTTTCAAAGCACACGAGGAAGGTGTCTTCGATGTTGCTATGTTTTCAGACCATATGAGATTAATTACTGCATCATCAGATAAATATATTTACATATGGAGTCTAAAGAATAAATTAAAAGAAATTGCCACTCCTAATGAAGAGCTTGTTCCTGATGAAGAGAATATGATGGGGTATTTTCCCCTTCATAAAAAAATATTTTTCAACCACTCTAGCTTTATAAGCGTCTTAAATACATATTCAGGCTCATTTACAAAATTAATAGAAAATATAGAAGCTCCAAAAATTACAAGAAATATAGAAAATGACACCAACTCATGGATACCAATAAAAAAAGATGACAAACTATTTTACATTGATTTACTTTCTGGGAACAAGAAAACCATAAGCGGCTTTAAACCACTTAGCTCAATAACCTTTTCGAATGCTGTTTTTAACCGCAGAAAGGAGCTATTCGCATATTTCAATGAAAATATATTGTCAATATATGATTTTTCAAATGGGGATCCAAAATTAACCTATCAACATATTTTTGATAATATAAAGAAAATAGACTTTACCACGAACGGAGATTACTTTGTTTTAATTTCTACTGGAGAATCTTATATTATCGATATAAACAGGAATAAAATTCTGACTCGCTTAAGTCATGATAAGGAATTCGATAATTTCAGACTTAGCGAAGACAAAAAAACTTACGCTTCTTGGCAAAATCATTATGAAAAATACTTTCGTAATATAAATAGCGCCCCTTCCAAAAAAGTAAGTATATTTCATATTGCGAATGGCAAAAATATTGCACTGAGTTATGAATCTGAGCCTTTAACTGTAAAACTTAGCCCTGACAGCCTGTCTATTGCGATTTTATATGTTGATGGTGCAATGCGATATTGGAATGCCATAGATGGGAAGCTGTTATTTGAATACAAAGATAAAACCAATATATTGAGCGGAGTCAATTTTAATCTGGATGGCAAATATCTATTTCTCTCCTCCCAAGATAAAGTTATTATATATAATATACAATTGAGAAAAACAATTGCCGAAATACCGGTAAATACAGCATGGAACTCATATTTCACTTATGCTTTAGATTACAATAAAATTCTAATAATTTCTAATGAAGAGTTGGCAATTTGGAATATCTTATTAAATCAAAGCGAATTAATATCAATGGCAAAAAAAATCTTTCCCCGCAGTCTTAGCAATGAGGAGAAGAAACGTTATTTTTTAGAATGAACTCCTCATTCAATATTCATTAATAAGACTTTCCAGAGAAGGAATTAATTTTTTTTCACTTTTTAGAGCATTACAAAGAGATTCTTTTTTAGAAGAACATGGGTTTATTTTTCTTTCCAAGATAGATAATGCTTCTTTGCTTTTATTATCATATGCTAGGGCAAGCGAATAAAATATTATTACTTTCTCATAAAACCGTTCATCTTTCTTAGATGGAAAGCTTTCTTGCAAAGTTACTGACTTTAAAAAGGCAACCTGTGCTTTATGAAAGATTCTTTCATTCATATGAATCATTCCAATTAAATAATATGTAACATATTTTCTATCGTCAATAATATTATCAGGGGGTAGTTCTTCCACAGCCTTTTCAGATACATGAAGTGCTTCATTATATTTTTTTGATTCTAATAAGTCTAAAGCAGAAGAAATCTCTTTACCCCACTCATCAGAAATTATACTAAATCCATCTATAGGTTGACTCTCTCGATAATCATGATACATATCCATATATACATGAACAGTCTTTTTTGAGTTAATACATCTCAACTCATAATCATCAACAATATTTCCAAATACCCCTTCACCGGAGTTTCCTAATCTTTCAAAATCGACCATATCGCCAGATGAGCAACGCAGCCTTGAAAGGTATTCACGTTCACCACTAGGAGAATTACATTTCACCGGATTATCCCAAGAACCAAGAGGGAAGCTATCACTTGCTTCAAGCGTAGGTGATACGTTATCTGCCATGAGTAATTTTGTAGGTGAAAAAGCTAAAAATATTAGAATTAACAAGTTACGTTTCATCAAATTTACGCTCTTAATTAAAGGTAACCGACACAATTAAACTTACTCTCCCTGCTTTGCTTCTATGCCTTTACTTACCAAGGACAATAAGTAAGCGTTCACGCCCTCTGATAGGCATTGCAGCGATTTTATAGTAAATTCACCCCATCCCAATAACGAGCCATTATCCCCTTGCCAGCCCTAGCCCACCCACTGCCGACCACCCTTGATGAAGCACATCAGCTGATCGTGCGCCAACAGGAACGGATAGCCGGGTTGGAGAAGCAAGCGGCACGGGTAGTGGTGTTGGAACAGCAAGTCGAAACGCTGCAAAAACAGCTCGAAGAACTGGTGGCCAAACTGGGCAGCAGTTCCCGCAACAGCTCCAAACCGCCGTCCTCAGACAGCCCGGAACAACGGGCAGCCCGTCCAAAACGCAAGGGGAGTGGCCGCCCGCATGGCGGGCAACCCGGCCATCCACGCCACGAACGGGCGTTATATCCCCCCGAACAAGTGACCCGCACTGAACAGTATTTCCCGGAAAGCACCTGCGCCTGTGGTGGGGCAGTGGCGGTTGACTGGGAAAACCCTTACCGCCATCAGGTCACGGACATCGCCCCTCCGCCGCCACCCGAGGTGACGGAGCACCAGTTTTACCACGGTGTCTGCCAATCCTGCGGCAACCAACACCACAGCCAGTGGCCGGACTGGGTCCCCAGCGGGCAAATGGGTGCGGGTGTGATTGCCTGGATTGTGGTGCTGGCCGGACAGTTTCGCCTGTCGATGCGCCAAACCCAGCTCCTGTTGTGGGAAGTCTGGCAGGTGCGCTTCAGCACCGGGGCGATCAGCAAAGCGCAAGGCAAATCCATCCCGTGGATGGGGCCGCTGTACCGTCAGGTCGGTGAGCATGTGCGTGGGCAGGCGGTCTGCCATGCCGATGAAACCCGCCATTACCGTGGCACGAACACCTACTGGTTATGGGCATTGGCGGACAACACCGTCACGTACTTCATGACCCATTACTCACGCGGCAAGGCTGCCGCCGATGCCTTGTTGGGCAGTTTTACCGGTTATCTGGTGACAGACCACTTCAGCGGTTACGGCAATGTCCCGCCCGAACGGCGGCAACTGTGCTGGGCACACCTGATCCGGCACTTCCGCAAGATGGCCGGGCGTTGTGGCGGAGGGGGAATGGTTGGCAAACGCCTGCTGCTGATTGCCTGCGCCACCGTCCGCACCCATCACCGCTGGCAACAGCACCCCGAAGGGGCGGCACGCTACCGGCGGCGGATACTGCGCCTGCGCCGCAGCTTCCAGGCCACCCTCAGCCTGGGCGAAGCATTGGATAACTGCAAACGCACCCGCAACCAATGCAAACATCTCCGTAAAGATGAGGCCATGTGCTGGACTTTCCTCAAGGATACACGCATTCCCCTCACCAATAACCGCGCTGAACGGGTGATCCGCCCCTACGTGCAATGGCGTAAGACCAGTTTTGCCAGCCAGTCGGCACAAGGGGACAGGTTCCGGCCAACCGTGCTGACCGTGTTGGGGACTGCCCGGCAATTGGGGATGGATATGGCAACCCTGATGCGCTATGTGTGCTCCCAAGGCTTGGCTCATAAGCCGGTCGCCGTGCGCTTCCCCTTGGGGCAGGTCTGTACCCGCAAACCGCTACAAATGGCGTGAACGCTTACGGACAATAAGTACTTAGGCATAAGTTTATCGGAGCTTTGAAAGCGTAAAAATCTGATTTTACTCGAAAAATTCTTCCGAAAAACTTATGCATGGGTACAGCGATTCCCGGTCATGGATTAACACTATGATTTTTAAAGAATTTCCATCGCTTGCATCTGTGCGAAACGAATATGATTTTCTTTATAAATCAATCGCCTAATCCATTTTTGATCGGGAATTGCTGGCATGGGTACTTGACCTGCTCAATTATCAGTAATTTTTTCATTATCATCAACTCCCCGACCGCGCCTCGCTGGTGTATTCGCAGCGCTGCAAGGAAGCCTACCCGCACGTCCCCATCATCCTCGGCGGCATCGAAGCCTCGTTGCGCCGCATCGCCCATTTCGACTACTGGCAGGAAAAGGTGCGCCGCTCGATCCTGATGGACGCCTCCGCCGACCTGCTGCTGTACGGCAACGCCGAACGCGCCGTGATCGAAGTCGCCCAGCGCCTGTCACGCGGCGAAACGGTGGAAAACATTACCGACGTGCGCGGCACCGCCTTCATCCGCCGCGACACGCCGCCGGAATCCGAAGGCTGGCTGGAAATCGACTCCACCCGCGTCGACCAGCCGGGCAAGATCGACCGCATCATCAACCCCTACCTCAACACCACGGACATGGATGAATGCGGTAAGCGTTCAGCCCCTTGCAAAGCTGCCCAAAATTTGTTGATCTAAAAAGATGCTGAAAGACAAGCTCAAACAACTGCTGGGAGAACCGAAGGATCTGGCTCAGGCAAAACAGGTTATCGACCTGCTGTTGGATATGGTGGAAGCCCAGCAGGAGCAACTTGATGCCTTGGGAGACCGGCGTTCCAGCAACTCCCGGAATTCATCAAAACCGCCTTCCAGTGACAGCCCGAGTGACCGTAAACAGCGTGCAAAGCAAAAGAATGGTAGTGGCCGCAAACAAGGTGGGCAACCGGGGCATAAAGGCCATCACCGTGCCCTGCATCCTGAAAGTGCAGTTGACCGTTTTCACCAGTGGTATCCGGGTAGCTGCCTGTGTGGTGGTGAAGTGATGCCCAGCGGCAAAGGGCCCCTGCGTCATCAGATCATCGACTTGCCGGAAGTCCGTCCGCTGATTACGGAACACTGTCTGCATCACGGTTGTTGCTGCCGTTGCGGTACACCGCAATATGCCCAATTGCCCGATAGCGTATCCGGCAGCTCGTTTGGCCCGCGCCTACATGCCTGTGTGGCCTTGCTGAATGGCCAGTTCCACCTCAGTGACCGCCAGATCAGGGAATACCTGCAAATCTTCCATGAACTGCGGGTCAGCTTAGGCAGCGTCAGCAACATGCAAGGCCGGATCACCCCCTGGCTGTGGCCGCTGGCGCAGGAAGTGCGTGATTACCTGCGCAAACTTCCCTGGGTACATGCCGATGAAACTACCCACTGGCACAAACAGGAACAACGCTGGATGTGGGTACTGGCAGCACCCCAGGCGGCTTACTTCCAGACCCACTATTCACGCGGCAAACTGGCGGCTGACAATCTGCTGGGCGAAGATTTTCAGGTAATCCTGGTCAGTGATCGGCATGGCGCTTATAAAACTGTCCCTGCCGAACGCCGCCAGTTCTGCATCCCGCATTTAATCCGGAATTTTAAGAAAATGGTGCAACGGCGCGGTATTGACGGCCATATGGGCAAGAAAATCGTCAAATCACTGCAACTGTTGATACGGATTGACCACCGCCGCCAGCAAGGACTGGCTGAAAGCCATTTCCGACGACGATGCTGTAAAGTTCGGGAACAATTGGTCGGCCATTTACAACGCGGCATGGAAGTATGCCGGAAGAAATCCCGCAACCAGTGCGAAAAGCTGTTAAAGGATATTGGGTGTCTGTTTACCTTCATCAGGCATCCCGGTTTGCCCCTGACCAACAATGAAGCCGAGCGGGCTATCCGGCCTTATGTGATCTGGCGCAAAACCAGCTTTGCCACCCAGTCTGCACGCGGCGACCGCTTCCGGGCTCATATCCTGACCGTGGTGGAAACCTGCAAGCGGCAGGGTTTGTCAGCATTGCGGATTTTGCGGGATACCTGCTGGCAGGGGCTGACCGGGCAGCCGATTACAACATCCGTCCTGGCTGGGAAAGCGGTAATGGCTGCATAGGACTGAACGCTTACTGAATGCGAGGTCGAAAAGCGCAACCAGCAGTGGCTGGAATACGAAGACCCGCGCATCAAGCGCCCCGGTGAACACAAACTGACCTTCCACCCGCGCGCCCGGCTTGACCGCAACCGCACCGTGATCCGCCTGCCGTCCTTCGAAAAAGTCAGCAAGGACAAGGTGCTGTACGCCCACGCCAACCGCGTGCTGCATCTGGAAACCAACCCCGGCAACGCCCGCGCCCTGGTGCAGAAACATGGCTCGCAGGACATCTGGATCAACCCGCCGCCGTTCCCGCTGTCCACCCCGGAAATGGATTACGTGTTCGGCCTGCCCTACGCCCGCTTGCCGCACCCGTCCTACAACAATGAGCGCATCCCCGCCTATGAGATGATCCGTTTCTCGGTCAACATCATGCGCGGCTGCTTCGGCGGCTGCACTTTCTGCTCCATCACCGAGCACGAAGGGCGCATCATCCAGAACCGTTCCCAGGAATCGATCCTGCACGAAATTGAGGAAATGCGCGACAAGGTGCCGGGCTTTACCGGCGTGGTTTCCGACCTCGGCGGGCCGACCGCCAATATGTACCGGCTGGCCTGCAAAGACCCGCAGGTGGAGGCTTCCTGCCGCAAGCCCAGTTGCGTCTACCCCGGCATCTGCCAGAACCTCAACACCGACCATGCCGCGCTGAAATCACTGTACCGCGCCGCCCGTGAATTGCCCGGCGTCAAGAAAGTGCTGATCGGTTCCGGCCTGCGCTACGACCTCGCGGTACGCGACCCCGAATACGTCAAGGAACTGGTGACGCACCACGTCGGCGGCTACCTCAAGATCGCCCCGGAACACACCGAGGACGCGCCGCTTTCCAAGATGATGAAACCGGGCATCGGCGCATATGACGAGTTCAAGCGCCTGTTCGAGAAATACACCAAGGAGGCGGGCAAGGAACAGTACCTGATCCCCTATTTCATCGCCGCGCATCCGGGAACCAGTGATGAAGACATGCTCAACCTCGCGCTGTGGCTGAAGAAAAACGGCTTCCGCGCCGACCAGGTACAGGCGTTCTACCCCTCGCCGATGGCCTCGGCCACCACCATGTACCACACCGACAAGAACCCGCTGCATCAGGTCACGTACAAAAGCGAAAAGGTGCACACCGCCAAGTCGCCGGAACAGCGCAAGCTGCACAAGGCATTCCTGCGCTGGCACGACCCGAAGAACTGGCCGTTGCTGCGGAAGGCGATGGCGGATATGGGAAGACAAGAACTGATTGGCGATGGGCCGAACCAGTTGATCCCGCATTACCAGAAGGGGGAGGAGGAACTGGTGTATGAGGCGCATCGAAGGAAGAATAAGGGACGGGAACATGAGAAGCGGACGGGGAAACCTGCCCACAATGCCTCCGGTAAACCTGTGGGCAAGCAACAAGCCGGAGAAAAAATGCTGACTCAACATACGGGATTGCCACCAAAACCCAGAAGAACTCAAGCACCAAAGAGACCGAAATAATTGACATATTAATTATTTTTTTGTACTATTATTTAATAGTGTTACTACACTAAGTACCTTTGGTCTATTAGCTAATGGTTTCTATAAGTTAGTTGACATCGGTTTGTCGCTGTCTCCTGCCGCAAATATTATGACGGTTATTGGTTTTTTTATAGCTGTTTCACAAGTTTTTGGGGTAAATAATATGGATATAGCGAATTTGATTACAATGTTTGTATGGTGCAGTCCGGTTATGCGGGTTTCGACGACACAGGCAAATGTTACAACTGCTTATACCCATGAAGCTAGGATCAGATAACCGCCCGCGCCAATTCTGGAAAAGCCCTGCACATATTAGCAGGGCTTTTTTTATTTCTTGCATCAAAGACGGACTTGATACCTGTGAATCTGCGGAATTTGTCCTCTCCAGTTCCGGCGTAACAGACACCCCAAAAAAGCACGGCAAGCAACATCAAAGCTTACCGGCAGCGAGTATAGCCGCGAACATAAGTACCGTCTTTGCGAGTATATGACCGAACAGAATGACAACTCCCACCCGAGGAAATAGACCTTTGTGATTTAGCCCGTTGAGCCAAGTCTGAAGCCACGTAATCTAACCTCACTTTTTCCTCTACCGTTGAGATTCCATAAATCTTGTCATACACACGCTCGTAATCAAACATACTACTGAGCGCTGTCAAACCTAACGATTTTTTTAAATCGTAGGCAGCTTGCCTGTCTTCCATTTGATCAAAAACGTACTCCAAAGCGAGCATTTTTCCATAAGCGTTGGGTTTTGTAGGCACGTTCGCTGTTGTCGAACAACCAAGCAAACCGAAAAACAAGGTGAGTATTAAAAGCAGTTTCATTTTGTCGATAAACCTAAATCGGAATCAAAACGGTCGGATTTGTAATCAATGGAGGTAACTTTTCCCTAAAATACAAGATCGGCCCTTTGAGTCATCTGTGCAATATCTTTGCTGTCACCGTCGGCAGCGGCGAACAAGGGGATGCTAATAAGAAAAAAAGTTATGGTTGATGTTACAACCAACTTAAGTAGTTTTTTCATCTAGAAACCTCGTGAGTTGTAATGTTTAGACAAGGAATCTATAGTTTACATTTACATTTACTAATGTCAATAATAAATTATACTTTTAATTATTGTAAAGAGGAAAATACTGGTCGGCTTTACCGACGTGGTTTCCATCTCCCCTGCATCCAACGAGATAGGATATACTCGGTCATGAACCATCATGAGGCCATACCATGACAACCGTTGCCATCAACCTACCGGAAGAAGTGTTTTCTTCGCTGAAATTTACGCCCCAGGAATTTGTCAGGCAAATGCGCGTGACCTCAGCGATACAGTGGTACAGGCAGGGCAAAATCTCACAGGAAAAGGCCAGCATGATCGCAGAAATGGATCGTATTGATTTCCTGCAAGCCCTTGCTGATGAAAAAATCGAAGTATTTTCCGTGGACATGGAAAGCCTGAAGCGGGAACTGGCACTGTGACGCAGCAGGCCATCATCAACAGTTCCCCACTGATCTTCCTCTCCAAAGCGGGCTACTTGGATTTACTCAAAACAACGGCAGATGAAATCCTTGTACCCCAACCTGTCATCATGGAAATTCAACGGCGTGGCAAACAGGATATTACCGCACAGGCTCTAGCCAAAGCTGGCTGGTTAAGCAGCATAGAGGTTACGCCTCATCCACTGATTCTGGCTTGGGATTTGGGCATCGGCGAAACCAGTGTATTGAGCTACGCCTTGCACAAGCCCAACATCAACGTCGTGATTGACGACGGGTTGGCGCGAAAATGCGCCGAAACCCATGAAATTCCCTTACTGGGAACCTTGGGGATTGTACTGAGGGCAAAACAGCAAGGGTTAATCAGCGCCGCACGCCCAATAATGCAGGAACTGAAACGGCACGGCATGTATCTGAAAGACTCCACACTGGATCAAGCATTGGCCTTGATCGGCGAGTGACACACGGCGCATCATCCAGAACCGTTCGCAGGAATCCATCCTGCACGAGATCGAGGAAATGCGCGACAAGATGCCGGGCTTTACCGGCGTGGTTTCCGACCTCGGCGGGCCGACCGCCAACATGTACCGGCTGGCCTGCAAAGACCCGATAGTGGAAGCCTCCTGCCGCAAGCCCAGTTGCGTTTACCCCGGCATCTGCCAGAACCTCAATACCGACCACGCCGCGCTTAAGCGGCTGTACTGCGCCGCCCGTGAATTGCCCGGCATCAAGAAAGTGCTGATCGGTTCCGGCCTGCGCTACGACCTCGCGGTGCGCGACCCCGAATACGTCAAGGAACTGGTGACGCACCACGTCGGCGGCTACCTCAAGATCGCCCCGGAACACACCGAAGACGCGCCCCTTTCCAAGATGATGAAACCGGGCATCGGCGCGTATGACGAATTCAAGCGCCTGTTCGAGAAATACACCAGGGAGGCGGGCAAGGAACAGTACCTGATCCCGTATTTCATCGCCGCGCATCCGGGAACTTCGGATGAAGACATGCTCAACCTCGCGTTGTGGCTGAAGAAAAACGGCTTCCGCGCCGACCAGGTGCAGGCGTTCTACCCATCGCCGATGGCCTCCGCCACCACCATGTACCACACCGAGAAAAACCCGCTGCATCAGGTCACGTACAAAAGTGAAAAGGTGCACACCGCCAAGTCGCCGGAACAGCGCAAGCTGCACAAGGCATTCCTGCGTTGGCACGACCCGAAGAACTGGCCGCTGCTGCGGAAAGCCATTGCGGACATGGGCAGGCAGGAGCTGATTGGCGATGGGCCGAACCAGTTGATTCCGCATTACCAGAAGGGGGAGGAGGAGCTGGTGTATGAGGCGCATCGGCGGAAGAATAAGGGGCGGGAGCATCAGAAAAGGACGGGGAAACAAGCTGTCCCCGCTGGCAAGCCCGCGACTGCGAAAGTCGCAACGGACAAACCCAAATCAGGTAAACCGCAGGGTGACAAGATATTGACTCAACATACAGGCTTACCGCCAAAACCACGAGCAAATACAGGCAATAAACCTAAACCGGCAGGGAAGCCTAAACAGCGCCGTAAGTAGCATCATCTGCAGGTTGCCCTTCTCTGATTCCGGCGTATACTGTTGAACATTAACAACTTGCAGATTAAGCACCATGCAAACGTTTGACCAAATTGTGAATCAGACTCGCAACCTGCCGGAAAGCACCCAGCGGGAAATCCTGCATTTTGTTGAATTTATCGTTACCAGATACCGCACTGTCCCCAAGCCAGCGCAGGAAACCACTCCTGACGCTTTCGCTATCTACCAATCACTGGATTTGGGACAAGGCGGCTACGCCAAAGCGCCATCGAACCGGGCAAAACAAGGCATCCGTGAATTACTGCTGAAAAAGCATTTGGTTCATGGACGATGATGCTGTCAGAACAGCACTGAGCTTGATGGAAAAGTACATCGACCGCCCCATGGATTTGGCGGATGCATCGCTGGTTGTCGCAGCACAACTCTTGGGAACAAACCGCGTTTTCACTGTTGATCGTAACGACTTTTTTGTTTACCGCATCGCTATTGGACATGAGCTACGGGCATTTGATGTGATCATTTGAATTTGCGCGATGAAAGACCATCGCGCTACTATCACCTGGAACACAACTACGGTCACGGCAAAAAACACCTGTCGACCGTTTTCGCGACCCTGATGATGCTGACCTTCCTGATTGATCAGGTACAGGAACTCTGTTGCCGCTATTTTCAGGAGGCCCGCCGCTCTTATCGCGCCAAAGTCCGGCTCTGGGAGCGGATTCGTGCCCATTTTGCCATCAGTTTGATCGACTCTTGGGAATCCCTGTACGCCGCAATTATCTGGCACACCGACCCGTCAATCACTCCCATCTGGCAAGATTCCGGTTAGCAACGCCACGGGTTATCAGCGATTGGACGGGTGTTGAAGGATGATGGACAACGGCAGGTTTCAGGCAGGCAAATGGTGTTTGAGGGTTGTGTCTGGCTGGCCGAAAACCAGCTGCTTCAGCAGCTGGGATGAGTGGTCTGGCCGGGATTAGCTGGCTTTTCCAGACAGGATGCCACAATCTCATCAAGCCTTTCCACCAGATACACCGGCAGGGATAACAGCCGGTAATTCACACCCTTGATAGTATCGCCCTTACGGATGGTGGTATTGATTTCAAAATCGTCCGGTAAGTTGGCATCAAAACGGATCGCCAAGGCTTGCCCCTTTTCTCCCATGAACTGATGCAGGGATTTCATGCTACCGGTAGCGCCTGCCTTGATTTCTACCGGCAGAATCTGCCCTTGCAAGGCAATCACAAAGTCCACTTCTGCATTGGCTGTACGCCCTTCCCGCAGCCAGTAGGTCAGTTCCCGATTCGGTGTATCAGCCAGAATGCCTTGCAGGTGCTGACCGATAAACTGCTCGGCAATAGCTCCTCCATTGATCAGTTTCATTTCGTCCAGTTGGGAAAGCACCCGCCAGTTCAGGCCGCTGATAGCGTTCATCAAGCCCACATCCAGAAACAGCAATTTGAAAACTTTCTCTTCAATATCAGCCTGTAACGGCAAACCAGAGCAATGGCTGTGCACGACCTTGCTGATAACCCGCGCCATTGCCAGTAATTCCAGGTCTTTTTTGAGGGTTGCACTCTGATCCTGCGCCGAGATATTGGAGTACTTAACTTTCACACCCACATTTCTGGCGGCGAAATTGAAGACGTTCAACATGCGAACCAGATTCCGCGAACCGGCATACTTGGGGAAATCTTCCCGATAGGTATCAATGATGGAGTTATGTACACCACTGACTTCGCGGTAACTCCCGGTATCGGCAAATACCGCAACTGCCTCAGGCATACCACCGACAAAATAGTAACTGCGCAACAGCTCCAGCAGGCGTTTGTGGGCGATGTCAGCAACAGGGTCGCCGTATTGATAATTCAGAATGAATTCAGCTAGTTTAGCCTCCCCAATTGCCAACAGAAATTCACTAAAGCGCATCGGCCCCATGTGCAGGTACTGGACACGTCCTACCGGCATGGAAAACTGATGCTCACTCAGGGCAAATTCCAGCAATGACCCCGCACTGACGACGGGAAGCTCCGGCATATCCTCATAAAAATAGCGTAAGGCTGGAATGGCCTGTGGCACTGCCTGAATCTCATCCAGAAATAACAATGGCTCTTCATTGACCAAGGGCATACCGGGTAGAAATTCGATCTGCGCCATGATCTGCTCCGGATTCTTGCTGGCGAATACGTCAGCAAGTTCCGGGAATCGCTCCAGATTGACGTTATGCAGGTTGCGCCCACCCTGTTTGGCAAACAGTTCAACCAGAGTTGATTTTCCGACTTGGCGAGCGCCTCTGATAATCAGCGGCTTTCTGTTTTTTCTCTGTAACCAGTTTTCAAGGAAGCGGAGCTGATGACGTTGCATGATTGGGCCTTATCCATCGTTACCTATACAAGAATACAACATGAATTATCATTTTAAGGGGGTATTTCAATGGTATCAATATGATTATAGGCATATGTTTTGTTATCACTCTTCCATCCGCGCCCTTCAGAAAAAATACTCCCTTGACATGCACATTCATCAGCTGGTCAAACTGTGCTTCAGTGGTTTCCTCAACGTGTACGTGTTTTCATGCAGTGGCTGGAACAAGTGATGCAAGCTCGCCTGCATGGAGTCAGTTAAACATGGTACTCGGGAAAACCGGCTAACTTTCTTCAAACGAAAATTAACCTTCAGATCATCCACTCAAGTCATCGGAATCCTCCCATAACTGCTGCCCCACCCTTCTTGCATCCAATATCAGACTATTTTCGTATGGTATTAACATCGTAACGTAATGCAACACACGGGAGAACCATGAAACACGCTACTTCACCACCACGCAAACCCATGATCCTGACCGAAGGCCATGTGGTCAAGGGCACGCGCCTGCTCCCCCCGTTTCCGGATGGGCTGGAAACCGCCATTTTCGGACGGGGCTGTTTCTGGGGGGTCGAACGCCGCTTCTGGGAAATTGCGGGCGTCTACACCACCGCAACCGGCTATGCAGGCGGAGAACTGGAGCACCTCACCTATCATGATGTCTGCGGAGGCCGGACCGGGCACGCCGAAGTCGTACTGGTTGTTTACGACCCGAAAATCGTTTCCTACGAAAAGCTGCTGAAGGTATTCTGGGATGGCCATCGCCCCGGCACGAAAGGCCGTGGTGCCAAAATCACCAGTCAGTACCGCTCGGTCATCTTCACCACCACAGAGGAACAGGCACAACTGGCGCAAGCATCATTGCAGCGCTATCGTCAGGGTCTGAACCTGAAAGATGATGAGGAGGTAATCACGGAAGTTTTACCCGCCCCGTCATTCTATTACGCCGAACAGTACCACCAGCAATACCAGGCCAGGCGCTAGGTCTGACACCGCTATCCACTGACAGAGGCTGCCCACGCTATATTCTGTAGAATCCGGGCAGGAAGTAACAAAAGGAGAAGTACATGCCCACCCGAGGATTTGGCAGCCGTAGACGCCGTAAGTCCAGCGATGGACGCTTGCCTCCCGGCCAGTCATTAACTACCGGTTTTCCAGTATTGACCGCAGGCCCGACCGCCCGCGTCAATCTGGAAGAATGGCGTTTCAAGATCAAGGTCGGCCCCAAAGCGGTAGCCTCGTGGACGTGGGAGGAGTTTAACAACCTCCCGCAAACCCGCATTACCACCGACATCCACTGCGTCACCACCTGGTCGAAATTCGATACGGTCTGGAGTGGCGTGACGGTCGACGACCTGTTGACTGCGGCAGGTCTGGATTTGCAAGCGCTGCCGACCCGTTTCATCCTCGCCCATTCGGTGGATGGCTACTCAACCAATGTGCCGGTGGCTGACCTCACCAAGGGCAAGGCGATGGTGGCTACTCACTACGATGACCAGCCGATTCTCGCCGAGCACGGTGGGCCGGTACGCCTGCTGGTTCCTCACCTGTATTTCTGGAAATCGGCCAAGTGGGTGAACGCCCTGCAATTCACCGAAAAGGATACGGCAGGCTTCTGGGAACTGCGTGGTTATCACATGCGCGGCGACCCGTTCAAGGAGGAACGCTACAGTGGCGACTGAACCCTCCCGGCTGGACTGGATACCCGCGAAGATTGCGGCACTGGCCCCCCTCTCCGCCCGTATCCTCCGGGTGGAACTGGAGCCGGAACACTGGCATCCCAGCCTGCCGGGGCAGCATGTCGATGTGCGCCTGACTGCCGAAGATGGTTATCAGGCGCAACGCAGCTATTCCTTGCTGGCGGCGACTCGTAACGGTCGGTATGAACTGGCTATTGAAAAGCTGGACGAAGGCGAGGTTTCCCCCTATTTCCACGAAGATGCAGCCGTTGGTGATGAGCTGGAAGTACTTGGCCCGGTCGGTGGCCATTTCATCTGGAAAGCGGATGAAACCCGCCCGGTATTGTTGGTCGGTGGTGGCTCCGGCGTCGTACCGCTGCTGGCTATCGCCCGCGCCCGCATGGAAAGCGGCGTAAGCGCCCCCATGTGCCTGCTGTACGGCGCACGTACCCTGCCTGACATTATCCTGTACCAGCAACTACTGGACTGGGAAGCTCAAGATAACGGTTTTCGCCTGCACCTTGCCCTGTCACGGGCAACCCAGCCGCCGCGCCCACAGGATCATCCGGGCAGACTCAATGCCGCAATGGTGCAACAGGCCATTCAGGGGCTGGGAATGCCTGCGGAAATCCAGTGTTATGTCTGCGGCAGTAACGGCTTCGTGGAAACCGCTACAACGGCCATGCTGGATGCGGGGCTGGAAGCCACTCAGATCCGTACCGAGCGGTTTGGCGGATAACACCGTTTTAGCCTTTTACTTGCGTAGGGGCGTAGCGACAGGGTTTCCATGTTTCTCCTTTGACCCAGTGATTCAAATGCCATCCAGATAGTAAATTCCGAACAATTGCCCGGCATCCGTCCACATCTGGCGTGACTGGAAACCAGCCGCTTGCGCCAAGGTCCCAAATTCCTGTGGGTGGTATTTGTAGGAATTTTCCGTATGAATGCTTTCACCCTCCGCAAACCGGAACACTTCACCGTCAATGCTGACAGTTTGTGCCTTGCGGCTGATCAGGTGCATCTCGATCCGCCCCAGTTGCTCATTGTAAAAAGCCTCGTGCCGGAATGCCTCAAGGTCGAAGTTTCCCTCCAACTCCTGATTAATGCGCACCAGCAGGTTCAGGTTGAAATCTGCCGTCACCCCGGCTGCATCGTTATAGGCGCGCTCCAGCACGGCCTTGTCTTTCTTACGATCCACACCGATCAACAGGCCACCGCCCTTGCCCACCAACTGGCGAATCTGGAACAGGAAATGCTGCGCTTCCGGCAGGTCAAAGTTGCCCAGACTGGAGCCGGGGATGAAGACGACCCTGCGCCCTTCTGGTACGGCAGCAGGCAAACGCAACTCATGGGTGAAGTCCAGACACGCCGCATACACATGCAACCACGGAAATGCCGCACCCAGGTCGCAACTGGCCTTGCGCAGAAAATCACCTGAAATATCCATCGGCACATAAGCCGCCGGGCGTATCGTCTCCAGCAACAACTGCACCTTTTCGCAACTGCCGCTGCCCGGCTCGATCAGCACCGCATCCCGCCCGATCAGTTGCGCCATGTCTGCGGCATGTTCCTGATACAGCCGCTTTTCAACAGTGGGGATGTAGTATTCCGCCTGCTCCAGAATGTCTTCAAACAACTGGGAACCACGCTCATCGTAGAAAAACTTGGGTGGAATCTGCTTGTGTTCACGCGCCAGACCGAGCAAAACCGCCGCACGAAAGCTTTCCAGCTCAGGCTGGTAATCATGGAAACTGACTTTGGGGTTTGTTGCTGTTGTCATAGATACTCCGCCAAACGGATGCCGCTGAACTGCCAGCGGTCGTGTGGATAAAAGAAATTGCGGTAAGTGGGGCGAATGTGCTCACGCGGGGTGACACAAGCCCCGCCACGCAACACCCACTGGTTGTTCATGAATTTGCCGTTGTATTCGCCCATGCTGCCTTCCAGCGTCTTGAAACGCGGGTAAGCGGTATAGGGCGAGGCCGTCCATTCCCACAGGGTGCCGAACCATTGCCCGCTACCCGGTTGCGGGTGGAAAATACCGCTGTCGGTAAACTGACCCTCCGGCTCCAGTTCCAGCAGGCGACTCTCCAGCTTTGTTTCCAGCGGTAGGCGCTTGCCTGACCAGCGGGCAAACGCATCCGCCTCGTAATAACTGGTGTGCGCAACCGGCGCTGCCGGGTTCAGCGGCATCAGGCCATGCAGGGTGAACTCGTACCATTCGCCATCCCGCTGTTCCCAGTACAGCGGAGCTTGCCAGCCATGCTGGTTGATATACGCCCAGCCATCCGCCAGCCACAGTTCCGGGCGCTGATAGCCGCCATCTTTGATAAACGCGAGGTATTCGGCATTGGCACTCAGACGATCCGCCAGACGGTGGGCTTCCAGCCAGCTTTTATGCTGCGGGCGTTCGTTGTCGAAGGCAAAACCGTCACCTGCGAAGCCGGTTTCCTGTAAATCTTCGGCACGCTCCAGCCAGCCCAGTGGGGTGGCCTTATCAACCAGCGGTAGCGCCTGTGCGGTGTAGGCGGGCTTTAGCGGGTTCACCGACAGATTGTGCTTGATGTCCATGTACAGCAATTCCTGATGCTGCTGCTCATGGTTCAGCCCCAGCGTGACGCGCTCGGCCACCGCTGGCCACTGGCTTTCCGGTACGCTGGCAATCAGTTCCAGCATCCGCGCGTCGATGGCGGCGCGGTAGGCATACACTTCCTCGATGGTGGGGCGGGAAAGCAAGCCACGCCGGGCGCGTGGGTGCATCGACCCTACCGTCTGGTAATACGAGTTGAACACGTAATTGAACTGCGGGTGAAAAGGCCGGTAATCCGGCACAAACGCCTGCAACAAAAAGGTTTCAAAAAACCAGGTAACATGACCCATATGCCACTTGGGGGGGCTGGTTTCGACAATGCTTTGTATCTGGTAGTCATCCGGACTTAGCGGAAAACAGATGGCCTCACTAGCCTGGCGGGTGCGCTGATAATCCAGTAACAATTCATCCCGCTCAACCCGGCGCGGAGGTACTTCAACACTCATTGATCCATCCTAAAGGCAGGATGGGGTCTGTCGGCCCCACCCATTGGGCTGGTTAGTATCAGGCGGCTTGCACCGCTAGCTTTTTGCGGAACTTTTCGCGGAACTTGCGCAATTTCGGGCTAATAACGACCTGACAGTAACCAGCACTACTGTTCTGGCTGTAATAGTCCTGATGGTAGCCTTCCGCCTTATAGAACGTCTCAAAGTCTGCAATCTCGGTCACGATGGGGCGGGAGAATCCGGTTTGCAGATCTTTCAGCGCCTGCTCCGCAATCTGCCGCTGTATCGCGTCATGCGCAAAAATCACACTACGGTACTGGGTTCCCTTGTCCGCACCCTGCTGGTTCAGCGTGGTCGGGTCATGGGTTTCCATGTGAATTTCCAGCAAATCGCGGAAGCTAATGATGGCAGAATCATATTTCACCTGAATGACCTCGGCATGACCGGTTGTGCCGCTGCATACCTGCCGGTAATTCGGGTCATCGACCCGCCCGCCGCTGTAACCGCTTTCCACGGAATGCACACCCGCCAGTTCGCGGAACATCGCTTCGGTACACCAGAAGCAGCCGCCGCCAAAGGTTGCCGTTTCCAGCATCACGTTATTCTCGTTCATGTCACTCCTTCTCCTGTTTTTTCAAGGCAATCGCATTCATGCAGTAGCGCAAACCACTGGGAGCCGGGCCATCCGGGAACACATGCCCAAGGTGTGCTTCGCAGGTATTGCAGGTCGTTTCAACACGTCGCATTCCGTGGGTATTATCCGCATGGTAGGCAATCGCATTGGGTGTGACCGGCTGGGTAAAGGAAGGCCAGCCCGTGCCGGACTCGAACTTTTCGCCGGAGTCAAACAGCAAGGTGCCGCAACAGACGCAGCTGTACTCACCCGGCGCAAACAGGCTGCACATTTCCGAACTGAATGGGCGTTCCGTACCCTTTTTACGGGTCACGTAATACTGGTCTTCGGTCAGTTGTTCCTGCCATTCTGCATCCGTTTTCCTGACCTCACGGTCAGGGGCAGGGTTACCGTCATTGGCAAAACGGATTACATCATTCCAGTTAAGCATTTCCTCAACTCCTTGGGTTTACAGTCACATCGGTAAAGTTGTACATCAGTCAGGCTGCTTTGTCGGCAATCACTTCTTAACGATTCACTGGGATGTTATACGCACAATAAACGATTTTAGATGCAAACCGTTTTAATACGGGAAGGGTCAGTAAACAGCCTGGATTTTGACTTCCTTACCGTTGAGATCGAACGTATCGCCAGCTTCCAGACCTTGTAATGCAGCATAAACCGGTGCATCCGCCGAAATTCCCATATAGCTTTCGCCGGTACATTCAAACTGGTTGGTGGCAACCGAAATAACGAAGTGACGGTTCTTGAATTTGACGACCGCGCCCGGCTCCACCTGCGTTCTGGGCGAAAAATCGATGGCCTTCAGGCGATCAATCTTTTCCTGATATTCATGGATAGACTGATCAAGCAACGCAGCCATGTCACTGCTCTCCAGCGCATGGGAAAGCTCGTCATCATCGTAACCGTCAGTGTTATCTACCCGAGCCTGTTGCAGAAATTCCTGATAATTCGCTTCCACCGTGTGCAGTTTGTCCAGTTCCAGGCTCAGCATGGTTTCACGTAATGCTATTTTATTTATCATGTATCCTCCTTCTTTCCATCCAGCTTATAATGGCTGGTACAGATGATCCATGCCCGATACACTCCAATTCATGTCTGATCGTCCAGCGATAAAAGCAAGGAAAGATGAGTAAATTACTGACAAATCCTTCCCGTAATACAGATGTCCTCAGTCACATCCTGCAACTGCTGCATTTCAAGAGCCACGTTTTCTTCCACTCAACCTATTGCGGGAGGTGGGCTGTTGATTCATCCGGCACTGGGCGCAGTACCTTTCATCTGGTGTCGGGGGGAAACTGCTGGCTGCACATGCCCGAACTTGAGTCACCGATAAAACTGGAAGCGGGCGATTTCCTTGTTTTCCCGTTTGATGCCCAACATGCGATAAGCGATAGTCACATTCTGGATGTGGATACTATCGGGCAGGAATGCCCTGAAGACGGGAACAAAAAAACAGCGCTGGTGTGCGGCTATTTCATGTTTGACATGCCTACGGCCAACCCGGTGATCAACTCCCTGCCCAAATGGATGCTGGTAAAGTGCGAGCAAGCGGGGATCGGGTTTAGGCTTGAGCAGCTGTCCGACATGATCCGAAGTGAGATAGACTCACAAACACCGGGAAAGGAAGTGATCATCGACAGGCTGACGGAGCTGTTGTTCATTCAGGTCATCCGTCATTATCTCAATACCGGTGAGCTGGCCGACAAAGGCTTGCTGGCAGCACTGGCGGATAAACGCATCAGCTACGCCTTGCAGGCATTCCACACCATGCCGGGGCATGGCTGGTCGGTCGAAAAGCTGGCCGACGCCGCCCATTTGTCCCGCTCGGCCTTTTCCAGCCTGTTTACGCAAATCCTGGGGGAACCCCCGATGCAATACGTCACCTATTGGCGAATGCAACTTGCCTATAGCGAATTACTGACGACAAGGAAGCCGATAGCGGATATAGCCGAACTGATTGGTTACCAAAGTGAAACAGCCTTTCGCAAAACATTCAAACAGGTCATGGGCATAACCCCCAGCATGGCGAGAAACCGGGCAGCATCACAGCAAGAGTAACGGATCATTTATCAGGGGATGGTGATGGAACCCTCGACACACTTACAACAAATCGGCTTTGGCGGTGGCTGCTACTGGTGTACGGAAGCCGTTTTCCAGACGTTGCGCGGCGTACAGGCAGTCAAACAGGGCTTTATCGCTTCGGATGGCGATAACCAGAGCCTGTCGGAGGCAGTAGTCGTGGAATTCGCCCCTGACGTAATCAGTCTGCACGATCTTGTCGAGGTGCATTTGCATACGCATAGCAGCACCTCCAGTCATCAGCTGCGGGACAGGTATCGCTCCGCCATCTATGTATTTAATCGACAGCAAGAGGAAGCAGCTCTCGCCGCATTACGGGTTTTACAGCAGGATTTTGATCAGCCGATCATTACCCGGGTATTGCCCTTTGTCCGCTTTAAAGCATCTGAAGAGCGTTATCAGGACTATTTTCTCAACAACCCTGACAGACCATTCTGCCAAACGTACATCAGCCCTAAAGTGCGAAAGCTCCGCGCAAGATTTGCCCGACTGGTACTAGAGTAAGGCACTACACACATCACAAGCCAGTCTGCTGATAAAATGGGTCTTGACACAACCACTAGTCTAGGGCTTTGGTATGCTCAGGTTGCCACACTCTCACCCATTTTCCCGCGCCACTGCCCGATGCCCAATATCCGCCCGGTAATACACATCCGCCCAGTTAATTTCATTCACCAGTGCATACGCATTCGCCTGCGCCTCGGTAACGGTGTTGCCTAAGCCTACCGCGCACAGCACGCGCCCGCCGTTGGTGACAACTTGTCCGTCCTTCAGCTCTGTTCCGGCATGAAACACCTTGCCGTCCAGATTCGCTGCCTTGTCCAGGCCGGAAATCACGTCGCCCTTGCGGTAAGACTCAGGGTAACCACCCGCCGCCAGCACCACACCCAGTGACGCGCGCGTATCCCATTCTGCCGTGACTTCGTGCAGACGTTCATCCAGCGCCGCTTCGATCAGCCCGACGAAATCGGATTGCAGGCGTGCCATGATCGGCTGGGTTTCCGGGTCGCCGAAACGGCAGTTGAATTCCAGCACCTTCGGCACACCCGCCGGGTCGATCATTACGCCCGCGTACAGGAAGCCGGTGTAAGGGATGCCATCCGCCGCCATGCCCTGTACGGTCGGCTCAATGACTTCACGCATGATGCGGTCGTGCATTTCCGGCGTGACTACCGGAGCAGGGGAATACGCACCCATACCACCGGTATTCGGCCCCTTGTCGCCGTTGTCGCGCGCCTTGTGATCCTGCGAACTCGCCATCGGTAAGATGTGTTCCCCATCCACCATGACGATGAAGCTGGCCTCCTCGCCAGTGAGGAACTCCTCGACCACCACGCGATGCCCGGCCTCGCCAAAGGCATTACCCGCCAGCATGTCCTGCACCGCTGCAATTGCCTCCTCCTCGGTTTGCGCCAGGATCACGCCCTTGCCCGCCGCCAGACCATCGGCCTTGACCACGATCGGCGCGCCTTTCTCACGGATGTAGGCAACCGCCGCGTCGATTTCGGTGAAATTGCTGTACTCGGCAGTGGGGATGTGATGCCGCGCCAGAAAATCCTTGGTAAACGCCTTGGAACCTTCCAGTTGCGCCGCCTTCGCGCTCGGCCCGAAGCAACGCAGACCGGCAGCCCGGAACGCATCGACCACACCGATCACCAGCGGCGCTTCCGGCCCGATCACGGTCAGGGCGATGCCCTTGTCCTTGGCGAACTGCACCAGTGCAGGCACATCATCCGCCGCGATGGCAATATTGTGCATGTTCGGCTCACTAGCCGTACCCGCATTGCCCGGTGCCACAAACACCTCGCTGATCCGACCGGATTGCGCAATCTTCCATGCCAGCGCATGTTCGCGGCCACCGCCGCCTACCACCAGAACTTTCATGCTTGCTCCCTAAATCCTGAAAAACGCACCATTAAAGCCGGAATATATGGCCGATTCAATAGCTCATGCGTTTAATGGCAGGGGTGATAACGCCGGAACAGAGGAAATCTCCGGAAAATGAGAACGAATTATTGTGGTTTCTTGCTGGCCGTAACCCTGTTAGGGGGCTGTAAAGACAATACCCCCCAGCCCACCACCGTCGAATTACCGCCCACCCGGATTGTGGCGACGGTTTATGCCGCCCATTCCAGCAGCGGTAACACACCCTGTTTTCGGGCGCCTGCCGCCACTTCCCCCATCGTAGTGACACTAAGCGACGGCCAGCTGGCTGACCTGGTGTCGATGGAAGGCAGCATGGTGCAAACCGGGCAGGAATACTGGCTGCACGTCTACCCACGCATCGGCCACCGCCCTTCCTGTTACATCGACAGCCGCAATCTTGTGCCAGTCTCCTGAAGCTCTGGTATCCTGTGGTTTTGCCGCAAACCACACCCAAACCCATGAGCAAAACTGTACAAGCCAACAGCCGCATCCGCTGGCGTTACCAACTGTTCCTCGCCGACGGCCATCGGGTGGAAAGTAATGAAGAGCCGCCGGGCGACATCCTGCAACTCGGGCAGGGTGAAATCCACCCCAACCTCGAAAATGCCCTGCTGGGGCTGCCTGAGGGTGAAAAAACCCGCCTGATCATCCTTGCCGACCAGGCTTTTGGGCTAACCGACCCCGACGCCATCCAGCAATTGCCGCGCAACCGTTTTCCGGAGGATTTTGCATTCAGCGCAGGCCAGATCATCAGTTTCGCCATTCCCTCCGGCGACGAAATCCCTGGCGAGATCCTGGAAATCGGCGCGGAGACAGTGACGGTTGATTTCAACCACCCGCTGGCAGGGCACAACATTAACCTGGAACTGGAAATCCTGGAGATTTACCCGGCATGAAATACCCCGATGCCACCTACATCGCCCAGACCCGCTGCTGGCTGGAAAACGTCGTCCTCAGGCACAACCTGTGCCCGTTCGCCCACAAGCCATTCAAGGGCGGGCAAATCCGCTACGTGGTCACCGACTCCGCCCGTCCGGAATTCCTGCTGGAAGACTTGCAACAGGAACTGGAATTCCTGCGTGCCACCCCGGTGGAGGTGGTGGAGACCACCCTGCTGATCCACCCCGGCACGCTGGAAGACTTCCTCGACTACAATGACTTCCTCGACGTAGTGGATGCGCTGCTGGTGGAAGAAGGCTACGAAGGTGAATTCCAGGTTGCCAGTTTCCACCCCGACTACCAGTTTGCCGACACTCACCCGAACGATGCCGAGAATTACACCAACCGTTCACCCTGGCCAATGCTGCACCTGATCCGCGAGGATAGTCTGGGACAAGCAGTCACCAGCTATCCTGATGTCGACGCTATTCCTGAGCGCAATATCCAGACCATGAATGTGCTGGGGACGGAGCACCACCGTCAGGTGCTGGAAACCTGTTTACACGCCGGAACCGAGAGCGAATGAAAGATCACGTCCACCGCATCCGCGAAGAGCTGCCCGCCGTTATCCTGTTCCTGCTGGCTATCTGGGGGGTATTTGTGCTCGACCGCTTCCTGCCGCTGGAACAGTATGGCCTGATTCCACGTGACTGGGGCGGGTTGGTGGGGGTGGTGACGATGCCGTTCCTACACGCCAATTTCCCCCATTTGTTGAATAACAGCGTGCCGCTGGCGGTGCTGCTGACTTTGCTGGCAGGGTCGCGGGCAGATTCACGGCTAGCGGTCATATTGGTCGCAGTGGCAGGTGGTTTGTTGTTGTGGCTGTTCGGGCGCGGCCATTCGCTGCATATCGGTGCCAGCGGGCTGGTGTTCGGGCTGGCGGTATTCCTGATCGTGTCGGGGATTCTGGAAAAACGTACCGTGCCGCTGCTGGTTAGCGTGTTCGTGGCGTTTACTTACGGAACCACCCTGCTGGGCGGCATTCTGCCGTGGCAGCCGGGCGTATCGTGGGACGGCCACCTGTTCGGCGGTATCGCCGGGGCGCTGGTTGCCTGGCTGCTGGTGCGCAAGAAAGTCTAGTAAATTCACCCAAGCCACATAATGTGGTGAGGTTTGAGGTATTGGCGGAATAGCTTCATACTACCCACCTGATTTATCTCACGCTGCAGAGGTTTGGCATGTCAGCGCACGCATTCAATCTGGATAATATCGACGACGCTGTATTCGACGCTTTCATGAACCTGCCCGAAAATATGGTGGGTGAAATCATCGCAGGTGAATTGCATACCGTGCCACGTCCTGCCCCAAAACATTCACTGGCAGGGTCATCCTTGGGGTTTTCCATCGGCGGGCCATTTCACCACGGCACCAATGGCCCAGGCGGCTGGTGGATTCTGGATGAACCAGAGCTGCATATTGAAGGGGATATTGTCGTGCCGGATTTGGCTGGGTGGCGTCGGGAGCGGATGCCGACATTGCCTGACACCGCCTGGTTTGAGGCAGTGCCTGACTGGGCGTGCGAAATTTTATCGCCACGCACCGCGCGCCATGACCGGGTGGTGAAAATGCCGCTGTATGCACACTGGGGTGTCCGCCACCTGTGGCTGGTTGACCCCGATTTGCGCGTGCTGGAGGCTTATGAGCTATCCGCCGGGAAATGGGTGTTACTCAAAGCCCTGCAAGAGGACGATGAGGTACAGCTACCGCCATTTGATGCGGCAGGTTTCAGTTTGGCTACATTATGGGGATGATCTGCCTCCCCCAAAACTAGACCGGCACACCGGATTCGCTGACTTTCGACAAGGCTTTCAGCACATCCAGACGGGTAATGACGCCAACCACGGTATTGTCTTCCATCACCGGATAACGGCGGTAAGGGTTCTCCATGAACATCTTGGCCACATTCAGGATATTGTCATCAGCATCCACCGTGCGGATGTCACGCGACATGCGTTCCCCCACCAAACCGCGCCAGCCGGAGTGATAACCGCTGCGCAAGGCCACGTCGATACAATCGGTTACTGACAGGATACCGACCAGATTGCCGAGGTTATCCAGCACTGCGCCGCCAAACAGGTTGCGCTCAGTGAAAATTTTGACGGCTTCGCGGATGTCCTGCTTTTCGCGCAGGGTCGCCAGACGGTTGGACATATGGTCACGCACGGACAATGATACTTTCGACATGATGGGACTCCTCTCCAGCTTGCTTATTCTGTTACGTCTGACTGTTGTGCACGCGCAGCTTCCTGCGCCATTTTTTGTTTACGTTTCTCACACGGATTAGAACAGGAACAATTGCTGTTTTCCATCCCCGGAATGGCAGACAAACCACCGCAACTGCCTTTTAGGCTCCTATTGCTAAATAACCAACCAATAGCCAATCCTATGACAGCCAGCACAAAAATAAGAAAAGTTAATAGAAAAATTTTCATACAAACTACCAGCTATCCCAGTAAATCATAATATTATCATGTTGCACTGCAAAAAATATTTCGTTCCAGATATTTTTGCGCTACTATCATTGTGGGCTGGGCAACCAGCCCAATTTCCTCCTAGCGGTTTGGGGCGAGTATCTCGCCCCACTTTTTTCACTAGAATTCAATCAGTTGCACTAAAAAAGTGCTTATCCGCCGAAGTCATCCAGCATGATATTTTCACGCTCCACACCCATATCCAGTAACATCCGAATGACAGCTGCATTCATCATTGGCGGCCCACACAGGTAATATTCGCACTCTTCTGGTGCGGAGTGTTCCTTTAAATAATTTTTATAAAGGACATCGTGAATAAACCCGACATACCCCGTCCAGTTATCTTCCGGTTGTGGCTCTGATAAACCCATATGCCAAGTAAAATTGGGGTTTTCAGCCGCCAGTGTGTCGAATTCATCGACATAAAAGGCTTCGCGCAAACTGCGCGCACCATACCAGAACGACATTTTACGTTTACTTTTGAGGCGGCGTAACTGGTCGTAGATATGGGAACGCATCGGAGCCATACCCGCACCACCACCGATAAACACCATTTCGTTCTCGGTCTTGCGGGCAAAGAACTCGCCAAACGGCCCAGAAACCGTCACCTTGTCACCCGCTTTCAGATTGAAAATGAAGGAAGACATCTGCCCCGGCGGCACATCCTTACCCGGTGGCGGGGTGGCAATACGCACGTTGAGCATGACGATGTTGTCTTCTTGCGGGTAGTTGGCCATGGAATAGGCGCGGATCACCGGCTCCTCAACATGTGATTCAATCTTCCACAGGTCGTATTTGTCCCAGTCATCGCGGAATTTTACCGGTATGTCGAAGGTCTTGAACGACAGGTCATAGGCCGGGCATTCGATCTGGATGTAACCACCCGCGCGGAAGTCGATACGCTCACCGGGCGGCAGTTCCAGCACCAGCTCCTTGATGAAGGTGGCCTTGTTGTCGTTGGAACGTACCGTACATTCCCACTTCTTCACGCCGAATACGTCTTCCGGCACTTCGATCTTCATGTCCTGCTTGACCGCGACCTGACAGGCCAGACGTTCACCACAGGCAGCTTGCCGACGGTTGATGTGGCTTTCCTCAGTCGGCAGTAAACCACCACCACCTTCCAGCACTTTTACCTTGCACTGGCCGCAGGTGCCACCGCCACCGCAGGCGGAAGAAACGAACAAGCCTTTGTCTGCCAGCGCACCCAACAGTTTGGAACCCGGCTTGACCACCAGATCCTTTTCGCCGTTGACCAGCAGGTGCACATCACCGGTAGCGACCAATCGGGAACGTGCCACCAGAATGATGGCGACCAACGCCAGCACGATCAGGGTAAACAGGGCAACGCCCAACATTACGGTTGTCATCAGTGTTTTCCCCTTCCCTTATAACTGAATACCGGAGAAGGACATGAAGCCAAGCGCCATCAGCCCTACCGTGATGAAAATAATGCCCAGACCCTGCAAGCCTTCCGGCACATCGCTGTACTTGAGCTTCTCGCGGATACCCGCCAGTGCCACGATCGCCAGCATCCAGCTGAAGCCACTGCCGAAACCGTAGACAACGCTTTCGCCGAAGGTGTAATCACGTTCCACCATGAACAGCGAGCCGCCCATGATGGCGCAGTTGACCGTAATCAGCGGCAGGAACACGCCCAGCGCGTTGTAGAGCGACGGCACGAAACGGTCGAGGAACATTTCCAGAATCTGCACAATCGCCGCGATCACGCCGATGTAGCTGATCAGGCCAAGAAAACGCAGGTCGACGCCTTGCAACAGTACGTTTTCCTTGAGGAACAGGTTCAGGATCAGGTTGTTGGCCGGTACGGTAATCGCTTGCACCACGACGACCGCAATCCCCAAACCAATCGCTGTCTCGATCTTTTTGGAGATGGCAATAAACGTACACATCCCCAGGAAGAACGTCAGTGCCATGTTCTCGATGAACACGGACTTGATGAATAAGCTCAGCATGGCTTCCATGATCAGTGTCTCCCCAAACCTTTGACTTCGTGGATACGGAAGTCATGACGTTCCTGCTGCTCCGGCTTTCTGGTACGGATCACCCAGATCAACAGACCGATAATGAAAAACGCACTCGGCGGCAGCAACAGCAAGCCATTCGGCACATACCAGCCACCATTTTTCACCAGCGGCAGGATTTCAAAGCCCAGCAGGGAACCGGAACCGAACAACTCACGGACAATCGCCACCAGAATCAGGATCAGGCTGTAACCCAGACCGTTACCGATACCATCAAGGAAACTCATGCCCACCGGATTCTGCATGGCGTAGGCTTCCGCCCGCCCCATGACGATACAGTTGGTGATGATCAGGCCGACAAAAACGGAAAGCTGTTTGGCCGTGTCGTAGGCGTAGGCTTTCATCACCTGATCGACCACGATAACCAGCGAGGCGATGATGGTCATTTGCACGATAATGCGGATGCTGCTCGGGATGTGGTTGCGGATCGAACTGATGGAAGCGTTGGAAAACGCCGTTACCGTCGTCAGTGCCGCGGCCATCAGCAGCGCCGTTTTCAGCGAGCTGGTCACAGCCAGCGCGGAACAGATACCGAGGATTTGCAGTGTGATCGGGTTATTGTCGACCAGTGGTGTGGTTATGACTTTCCTGGCTGCGCTGTTCATACGCCACCTCTTGTAAGATTTGATCGGGCTTTTTGCAGATAAGGGCCGAAACCATCCTGACCCAGCCAGAAGTGCAGCAGGTTATCCACACCGCGACTGGTCAGGGTTGCGCCGGAAAGCGCGTCAACTTCGTGGGCCGCCTTTTCGCCTTCGCTGGCAGCACCTTTGAGGATGCGAATAGCAACGTCACCGTTGGCGTTGAAAATTTGCTTGTCCGGCCATTTGGCTTTCCAGGCAGGGTTGTCGACTTCGCCACCCAGACCCGGTGTTTCCGCATGCTCATAGAAGCCGAGACCCACCACAGTGCTGGCATCCGCCTGCAAAGCCAGGAAGCCATACAATGTTGACCACAGACCGTAGCCATGCACCGGCAGGATGATTTTCTGCAACTGCCCCTGCGCATCCTTGACCAGATAGACCGTGGCGTATTTGGCGCGGCGCTTGATGGAAGCAATGTCCTGCTCTTTGCTCAGCACCACGTTCTGTTTGGGATCGACTGAAGCAGCACGGGCGTCGAAGGTAGCCGGATCAACGCCATCGACGTATTCGCCGGTTTGCAGGTCAACCACTTTCGGTTCAACCTGTTTGAACAGCTCGTCAACCGACTTGCCCGGCACCATCAGGCCGCCGATTTGCAGGATGTTGCGTTTCTTGTCCAGTGCCTTGTTCTGTTCCTGTACTGGTTTCAGCGCCACGGCAGCAGCGGAAACGGCAACGGAACAGACCAGGCACAGCGTCAGCGCGACGACGATGGTCTTCTGCTTGCTGTCGTTAGGCATTTCGAGGAATTTACGGAACATTACTTGCCCTCCCCGACGGTCGCCTGACGTTGCAGACGGCGTTTGATATTGGCCTTGATGACGGCGTAGTCAATCAGCGGTGCGAAGATATTGGCGAACAGGATGGCCAGCATCATGCCTTCCGGGAAAGCCGGGTTGACCACGCGGATCAGCACCACCATGACCCCAACCAGCACACCAAACCACCAGCGCCCGGCGTTGGTTTGCGATGCCGTTACCGGGTCGGTCGCCATGAACATCATGCCGAAAGCAAACCCGCCCGTGACCAGATGCCACCACCAGGGCATGGCAAACATCGGGTTGGTGTCGCTGCCAATAGTGTTGAACAGGATTGAGGTCATGATCATGCCGAACATGACACCTGACACGATGCGCCAGCTGGCAATCTTGGTGAAGAGCAGGAAAGAACCACCAAGCAGGATAGCCAGTGTCGAGGTTTCGCCCAATGAACCCGGCTCGAAACCGATGAACGCATCCCACCAGCTCAGGCCGCTTTGTGCCACACCCTGCATACCGTTGGCAGCAGCAATAGCCAGCGGTGTTGCACCGGTATAACCATCCGCCGCCACCCACACTGCATCACCGGACATGAACGCAGGGTAGGCAAAGAACAGGAAAGCCCGCCCCGCCAGTGCAGGGTTAATGAAGTTCTTGCCGGTTCCGCCAAACACTTCCTTGCCGAGAATGACCCCGAACAGGATGCCCAGCGCCACCATCCACAACGGAATCGTGGGTGGCAACACCAGTGAATACAGGATGGATGTCACGAAGAAACCTTCGTTCACCTCATGCCCGCGCACCAGTGCGAAGATCACTTCCGCAATCCCGCCGACAATGAACGTCGTCAGGTAGACCGGCAGGAAGTACAGCAAGCCATGCAGGAAATTCTGGAAGAAACTGTTCGGGTCATAACCAAACATATCCATGACCGAAGCACGCCAGCCTTCCGCGTGTTCCAGCCCCAGGGAAGCCATCGCCATGTTTGCCTGATAGCCTGTGTTGTAGCAGGCCATGAACATGACAGGGAAGGTTGCCAGCCAGACGTACCCCATGACCCGCTTCAGGTCGAGGGCATCACGCACATGCGGCGCGCCGATGGTACGATCCGGCGGGCTGTACAGCAGGGTATCGACCATTTCAAACAGGCCGTAATACTTGTGCCATTTACCACCAGGGGAAAACCTCGGCTCCACCCTATCGAGAAGCTTGCGCAGTTGACCAATCATGTCATTCCCCCTTTTCCAGCATCCGCAGGCATTCGCGCAAGGCAGGCCCGTATTCATACTTGCTGTGGCAAACGAAAGTGCACAGCGCAAGATCGTCTTCGTCCAGCTCCAGCGCACCGAGTTGCTGCGCCATCACGGTGTCACGCACCAGCAGCGAACGCAGTAACTGGGTCGGCAGGATGTCGAGCGGCATCACGTCTTCGTAGCTGCCAAGCGGTACCATCGCGCGGCGGCTGCCGCTTTGGGTAGTGGTCATGGCGTACTTTTGCTTGTGCGCATCCGGGCGCAGGAATACGTTCAGCGCGGAAAACTGCTTCAACCAAGGGTTCAACCAGTGCAGGAACTGGCGCGGCTGATCTTCGCCAATCACCGTTACCTGCACGGTATAGCGACCGAGGAAGGCACTCCAACCCGCTGCCCGGAAACCAGCCAGCGTCGAACCAGCGATGACACGGCAGTATTCGCAACCCAGGCGGTTTTCGACGATCTGGTCAGTGCTTGCCCCCATGCGGGTACGGATCAGACGTGGTTTGGTCACAACCGGGCCAACCATTGACACCACCCGGCCTACAGACAGCTCGCCAGTCGTGAACAGTTTGGCCATCGCGATCACGTCCTGATAGCCGATATGCCATACCGTCCTATGCTCACTGACCGGATCAAGGAAGTGGATGTGGGTACCTGGCAATCCCGCCGGGTGCAAGCCCGACCATGTGTGGTAACTGATATTGGCAGCATTCGCCTTGGGAATGCTCGCACCTTCCTTGTAATTGACGAAAACTTTCGGAGCCAGCTTCGCCAGCAATTCCAGCCCTTGCTGAAATGCCTCTGCCTGCTCGGCGATGATCACAGCGGGGTCAGCAGCCAATGAATAGGTGTCGATGGCCGTTACAAAGATGGAAGCAGGTGTGCTGTCAGCCTTGGGGACTTTGCTGTAAGGACGGGTGCGGAAGGCAATCCACTGGCCGGAATCCAGCAATTGCTGCCGGATTGTTTCCGCATCCAGTGTCGACAATTGTTCAGAGGAATAGGCCGGGAAGCTGACTGCCTCCTCGTTTTCATCCAGCTCGATGACGACCGAGTTGAGTACCCGTTTCGCCCCCCGGTTAATCGCCTTGACCACGCCGCCGCCCGGCGAAGTGAAGTTGACTCCTGGACTTTTGCGGTCAGTAAACAGAACCTGCCCGCGTTTTACCCGATCGCCTTCCTGTACCTGCATGGCAGGGCGCAAGTCGTGAAAGTCACGCCCCAGCACGGCTACCTTATCAGGTTCAGGATGCGCATAAATCTTCTGTTCCGGTTTGCCCTTGATAGGCAAGTCCAGACCTTTCGTGATTTTCATGTGCTGCACCAACGCTCAAAGAGAGGAACTGCGCCCGTTCGCCGACCACGCTCTTTAGCCAGCAATCACACGCGCTGTAAGATGCGGATTATCGTAAAGTGTCGACAATGTTGCAAGCGCACATGGGTTTTTTTGCTTATTTTTGGCTGAATTTGGTAAAAATTGTCAGCATCATGCCCTTCCCCCTTGTGGGGAAGGGTCGGGGATGGGGGGGCTAAAAGTGCAGCTTTAAAAAAACAACGCCACCTTGGCTTCCTGACGATACTTGTGAAGCAACGGTTCAGTATAACCATTCGGCTGCTCACGCCCCTTGAACACCAGATCACAAGCCGCTTTGAACGCCACGCTCTTGTCGAAGTTACCGCCCATTTTGGTGTAAGTCGGGTCACCGTCATTCTGCGCATCCACTTTCACCGCCATGCGCTTGAATGCCTCCATCACCTGCTGCTCGGTGCAGATGCCGTGATGCAACCAGTTGGCCATGTGCTGGCTGGAAATACGCAGGGTGGCGCGGTCTTCCATCAAGCCCACATCGCTGATGTCAGGCACTTTGGAACAGCCAACACCTTGGTTGACCCAGCGTACCACGTAGCCGAGAATGCCCTGTGCGTTGTTGTCCAGTTCCTGCTGGATGTCTGCTGCGCTCCAGTTCGGGTTTTGCTCCACCGGAATGGTCAGAATATCGTCGATGTTGGCACGCGGACGGCTCTTCAGCTCTTCCTGACGCGCAAACACATTGACCTTGTGGTAGTGCAGCGCGTGCAATGTGGCCGCCGTCGGCGATGGAACCCACGCTGTATTCGCGCCAGACAGCGGATGGCCGATCTTGGTGGCCAGCATGTTTGCCATTTGGTCAGGGATTGCCCACATGCCCTTGCCGATCTGCGCATGACCTGGCAGGCCGCATTCCAGACCGATGTCGACGTTCCAGTCTTCGTAAGCCTTGATCCAGGCGGACGACTTCATGTCGTTCTTGCGGATCATCGGGCCAGCTTCCATTGAGGTGTGCATTTCATCGCCAGTACGGTCGAGGAAGCCGGTGTTGATGAACACCACGCGCTCTTTGGCGGCGCGGATGCATTCTTTCAGGTTGACGGTGGTGCGGCGCTCTTCATCCATGATGCCGACCTTGAGGGTGTAGCGCAGCAGGCCGAGAGCGTCTTCGATGCGCCCGAACAGCTCGTTGGTGAAAGCCACTTCTTCCGGCCCGTGCATTTTCGGTTTGACGATGTAGACCGAGCCGGTGCGGGAATTGGCGAATTTGGCGTCGCCCTTGAGGTTGTGGATGGCAATCATGCCGGTCATGTAGCCGTCCATGATACCTTCGGGAATTTCGTTGCCGTCTTTGTCCAGGATTGCCGGGTTGGTCATCAAGTGGCCGACGTTACGCACGAACAGCAGGCTGCGCCCCGGCAGGGTGATGGTGGAGCCGTGGGCAGCAGTGTATTCGCGGTCAGGATTCATGGCGCGGGTGAAGGTCTTGCCGCCCTTGCTCACCTGTTCGGTCAGGTCGCCCTTCATCAGCCCCAGCCAGTTGGTGTAAACCAGCACTTTGTCCACGTCGTCAACGGCGGCGACGGAATCTTCGCAGTCCATAATAGTGGTGAGGGCGGCTTCCATCAGGATGTCGTTGACGCCTGCGGCATCTTCCTTGCCGATCGTGCCACTACGGTCAATCTGGATTTCAAAGTGCAGGCCATTGTTGCGCAGCAGGATCGCGGAAGGCGCTTCTGCATCGCCCCGGTAGCCAACAAACTGGCTGCCGTCACGTAGCCCGACCACGGAACCGCCGATCATATCCACCACCAGCGTCCCGCTTTCGTCCACGCGGTAACCGCTGGCGTTGTGGTGGGAGAGGAAGGAGAGTGGCGCGGCTTCGTCGAGGAAATTGCGTGCAAATTCAATAACTTTCTTTCCGCGCACCGGGTTGTATACTGTGCCTGCCTCCGCGCCATCGCTGGATGAAATTGCATCCGTGCCGTACAGCGCGTCATACAGGCTGCCCCAGCGGGCATTGGCGGCGTTGAGGGCGAAACGGGCGTTCATCACCGGCACGACCAGTTGCGCGCCTGCTGTGGCGGTGATTTCCGTATCCACATTCGCGGTCGTGACCTGAAAGGCTTCACCTTCCGGCAGTAAGTAGCCGATGTCTTGCAGGAAAGCTTTGTAGGCGGCGAAGTCAAATGCACCCTTGTTAGCCAGATGCCATGCGTCAATCCTGGCCTGGATGTCGTCGCGTTTGGCCAGCAATTCACGGTTACGTGGAGCCAAGTCGCTGACGATGGCTTCCAGACCCGCCCAGAAATTTTCCGCGCTCAGGCCAGTGCCCGGCAATGCCTGCCTGGTTACGAAATCATGCAGAAGTGTTGACACTTGTAAGCCGCCAACCTGAATCCTGTCACCCATTAGTCACGATCCTCAAAGAAAATAAACAAAATTGTCGACATTAGTAATTACCGGGTTATAACCTAAATCTCAGTTGCCGCAAAAATTGGAATTCTCAATAATGAGGATTAAGATTCAACATGTAGATGTCCCGACGAACTGACAGTGTTGGCGGTATCGGGGGGAACAGCGTTTCCTATATACTTTTTGATATGAATCAACCACGACACTTACTGTTTCTGCACCGACTCGCCTGTTTGGCGGCAATCAGCGTCATACTGGTCGGCATTTTAGTGTTGGTCGGTTGGAAAAGTGATATGCCAGCGCTGTATCGGGTAGCGCCGGATTTGCCCCCCATGAGCCCTGCAACCGCGTTTTCCTTCATTTTTACCGGCATGGCTTTGTTGTTGCTCCAACCGGAAAAGCCCGGCGCATTCCAGTTAATGGTGGGGCAAGTGTTGGCGGTAGGGGGTATTTTGCTCGGCTTGTTGATGCTGCTGAAGTTTGTTTCAAGGGAAGCGGCAACGGCGTTTGAGTCAGTGATGTCAGTGGTGGGGCTATCCACCTTGTCTTCCCTGCCATCGTCGCCACAGACGGGGCTGGCCTTCATCCTCACCAGTACCGGTCTGTTATTGCTCAGCCTTAACCGCCCGAAACTGGTGAATGTGGCGCAATGGTCTGCCTTGTTCAGCGTGATGGCACTGGTGGTCGTGTTCTTTGGTTATGCCCATAAAGAAAACATGTTTTATGTCTTTGCCGACGACGTGGGGATAGCGCTGCACACGGCGACCGCTTTCGCCCTGACTGGCTGGGGCATTATCTTGGCGAAAGTCGAAAAAGGCTTTTTCAGTATTATGGCCAGCAATGGGGCGGGCGGCCTGGTTGTCAGGCGGGTCATTATCCTGATGGCGCTGTTTCCGCCCCTGCTGGGCTGGCTGCCAGTGCTGCTGCACTCTTCTTGGCTGACCCATACCCAGGTTGAATCCATGCTGGCCGCCGTGATGGTGCTGATTGTTGTTGCCATGGTCATCCGCCTCGCCTACCGATTGGAGGCTGAAGAAACCTTGCGCACCGGTGCGGAAGACTCTGCCCGCCAGCACCAGGCCAACCTTGCCCACATGGTGCGCCTGAACATGATGGGGGAAATGGCTTCCGGCATTGCCCACGAACTCAACCAGCCGCTGGCGGCGGTTGCCAATTATGCGGGAGCCTGCCAGCGTATGATCCACGCGGGGCAGGATGCCCAACGTTTGCTGGAACCGCTGGATGGTATTCAGAAACAGGCCCGACGAGCCTCGGAAATCATCCGCCGGTTGCGGGCGTTCGTGCGCAAACAACAACCGCATAAAATCCAGACCAGTCTCGAACATGTGATCCATGAGGCTTTGCTGCTCATCAAAACCTCTGGCGGGAAACACAATATTCCCTTGATGCTGGAACTTTCGGATTCAGTACCTGACATCAAAATGGATGCGATCCAGATCGAACAGGTCATCCTGAACATCGTGCAAAATGCCGTCGATGCGATGAATGAAACTGCCAGTCAATGCCGTCAGGTCATGGTGCGCAGTTTCGTCAACCCCGAGGGGATGGTGCAGGTAAACATTACTGATACCGGCCCAGGCATGGATGCAGCACTCAGGGAATGTATCTTCGACGCCTTTGTTACCACCAAAGGGCAAAAAGGCATGGGGATTGGCCTGTCGCTATGCCGTTCCATCATTGAAGCGCATGGCGGGCGTTTGTGGGTGGAGTCGGAAGCCGGTCAGGGCGCAACGTTTTCGTTTACCCTGCCGGTGGAGTGAGGGTAGCCCCCTCCTAAACTTAATTGAAAGCTTGGCCAGCCTTGAAACCCAGTTTTTTCAGGATCATGGCCAGTGGGCAGAAGCCGGTGAAAGCAGATTGCAGCAGGTTCAGGCCGATGAAAGCCAGCAGGATGATGCTGACGGTCGGGAAGCCCAGGTAGCCAAGCAGCAGGGCAAACAGAATCATGCCGCCAGCGAAAGCCAGTACAACGCGATCAATACTCATGGTGTGTTCCTCTTTGCGTATCAGATGTTTAAGTTAGGGGTTCAATAAGACTCAAGTATATTAGGGATCGTTAATAAACACAATTGAGCCTTTTCAATGCGGTATAACCGCTTGTCCGTAATCATGCCCCTTTGGTAAGAGACAGGCGAAATTTCCATGATGACATTCAAACACCTGCTGGCAGCAGGCGTGCTGGGCTTGGCCGCTGGCGCTTTCGGCATGAATCTCTGGCATGGGCATCAATATCCGGGGCGTCCCTTGTTCGTGGAAATCACCAATATGCGTGAAGCCAATATTCCTCTGCTAAAAATAGAACACGGCAATGACTTCAGCCAGGAAAAAATCCTCCTCACCCAGTTGCAGGTCGGGGAAACCCGCATCGTCACCCTCAACCACGCGCCGGGCAAGGGCTACAGTGTGGAAGCCCAGCTGGCCGATGGCAAAAAGGAGGAAGCCTGCGTAGGCAAAATGTCGGATAGCTGGGTGAACCGGGTTATCATTACCGGCAACGGTATTTTCAGTAAGGATTAGCCTGCGGCGTCACTTATTTTTCATACAAGGTATCCTGCCACGTTAACCCAACGCTGACCCGGTTATCCGAGGTTGTTAGGGTATCATCCTTGATGTAGGCTGCCCGCGCAGCGACATTCCGGTTGATCTGCCAATTTAGCTGCAAGGTCTGGCGTTTGGGGTTGGCGTCGTTGACCAGGTTGGCTTCGTCCGCCAGCACCTGTGCGCCATTGCCGCTGAGTTTGTTTTCCAGCGACAGTTTTTCCAGCCGGTAGCTGAGTTGCAGCTTGCCATAACTCACGCTGGGCGTTACCGCGTAGGCCAGATGGTCGCTATCATAAGCAGCCTGACGGGTAGTATCGCTCAATGTACCGCTGGATTGCGCCTGGGCGGCTTCATAGCGCAAGGCAGCTTCGATGCCGTGCTGTTTCGGGGCAGTGATATTGAACCATGACCCTGCCATTTGGGTGTTGCCAGTGAACCGCACATCAGTCAGGGTAACGCCGCTGGGGGTGTGGGAGTGGTCGGTGGAAAAATAGCGGTCATCGCTGCGTTTCACCGCATCCGTCTGCATGGCCCACACGCCACCTTCCATGTTCCAGCCCGCCCGTTCATGGCTCAGTTTGGCGTATACATCTTGCGCGCCCTCACCGCTGGTGGCAGGGAAAAAATCGCCGTTCCACACTTCCACGCCGATTTCGCTGTTGCTGGTAGGTTTGCCCGCCAGCCGCACACCGGTGTCGTGGATGCTGCGCCCCCAAAAGGCATCGGCCAGCAGGGTGCTGTCGGCAAAGGTATCCAGGCTGGGGTGGTGGTGGGCTGCGTGTGAGAAGGCCGGTTCCAGCAAGCCTGCGCTCACCGTGACGGGTTTGTGGGTGGCGGGGGTGTAATCCAGCGCCAGGCTTTCCAGCTCCACCTGCGTCGTGCCGTCATTATGTACGCCGACTTTGGCGCTGACCCTGGTTTGTTCACCCAGGCGGTGTGAACCCCACAGGATGGCGTCATCGACTGTGCTGCCTTTTTCCGCCGGTAGGGCATGGCCGCCCATCATCACGCCGGGGATGCGCCACAGGCCGTTGCTGTCCGCCGCTCCCCGGGAATTCCAGGTGATGCTGGCGGCAGCGCCGATTGTGCTGTGGCTGTCGTTAGTTGCGCTGGCGTGATGATCAGCAGGGGTGGGGGCGGAGCCGTGGGCGGAAGCGCCCAATGGTAATGCGAGCAGGGAAATACTGGTCAGGAGTCGGCGCATGGTTCAGTTCCAGGGGTTGGCGAAACGCGGGTTGGTCACAAAGTCGGTGTCGGTGAGGCTCTCCAGAAACGCCACCAGATCCTGTATTTCCTGTTCGGTCATGCCGATGGGGCGCACGAAACTGCTTTTGTTGGGGTTAAGCCGCCCGTCCCCGGCATTGGGGCCAGCCGTAATGTTGCGCCCGCCCGCATTGTAATGGCGCACTACCTCTTCCAGCGTGGCGATACTGCCATCGTGCATATAGGGCGCGGTCAGGGCAATATTACGCAAGGTCGGGGGGCGGAAACGCCCCATGTCTTCGGGTTTGGAGGTAATTTCATAAATGCCTTGCCCGCCTTCCGGGTAGCCACCCTTGCCATCAATGTTGTAAAGGCCGTTGTTGAAAAAGACTGCGCTGGCAAACGTCTGGGTGCGGTCAAAGGAAGACTGGGTAAAGTTCATGCCGTCATGGCAGTGGAAACACTCGGTCTTCTCATCAAAAAACAGCCGTAATCCGCGCAAGGCGGAAGCGGAGAGGGCGTTCGGGTCACCAGCCTCATGCTTGTCGAACGGGCTATTGAAGCTGTTCAGCCCACGCCCGAAACTGGCCAGCGCCTTGACGATATTGTCGAAGTTGACCGGATCGGTTTCGCCCTGAAACGCCTGGGCAAACAGGTCGGCATATTTTGGCTCGGCCTTGAAGCGCGCCAGCACGGTCGCCTTGTTACTGTCATTGATGCCCAGTTCCACCGGGAATTCGCCAAACATCGGAATGGGTGCTTGCTGCTCCAGCGAGACCGTGGTCGGGTTCCCCCAGTTGACTGAGGCATTGTAGGCAATGTTGACCAGCGCCTGTGAATTGCGCGGATGCATCATGCCGGTTGAACCCAGCGCCTGCGTCACCCCATCCGAAAACGCCAGCGACTGGAGATGGCAGGATGCGCAGGCTTTCGTGCCATTGCCCGACAGCCGGGTGTCGTAGAACAGGTGTCGGCCAAGCTGGAATTTTGCTTCCGTTAGCGGGTTGGTGATGGGAACTACTGGCAAGGGGTAGCCTGCTGGTATGTTCCAGTTGAAATCGCGGCTGGCGAAGGTTGTCCCGTCACCCGTGTCGATGGTGGTATGGCTGGCCTTTTGCGGGCAACCCGCCAGCAGCAACGCACAGCCCGTGAGCAGGGCTGCGCTGGTTGCGGTATGCAGGAAAGTGGCTGTTTTCATCCGTTACTGGATACTGAACGCCTGTTGCGCGCCAGGGGTAGCGCTGCCAAGGCTGTGGGCCAGGCCGAGGTTGTTGAAAATGGCCGGGCAGTCCTTGTCATCCTGCGCCGACATACAACCCACCGCGCTGCCGGTGTCAATGTTGATATTGGTTCCGGCAATGGTTTTGGCGTAATCCAGTACAACAGTGCTGGTGGTAGAACCCGTTACCGTGATGCCGCTTAGTGCAACCATTGGGCGGTTAGGGCTGGTGCAGGTGACGACCGCGCCGGTGGCGGCGTCGCCAGTACACCCCGTGGAACCCAGATGCAGGTTGAAGGTTTTGGTGGTGGTGGCGTCAAGTTTTGTTACCAGCAGGGTCGGGTTCACATCCAGACGCATGAACTTGTGGCCGGACTGCCATGCCCAGAACATCCCGGCACGGTTGTAAGGCGCGCGCGACTTGCTGGCGTCGTGGTGGTTGGCGGCGGAAGGCACACCAACGGTGAACTCAATGCCGGTCACGGTGGCCGGGTCAACCGCAGCCTTGAGCTTGACTTGCTTGTTGGTGGGTTTGGCCGCGCCGGAGCAAGAGTCGGTCTTGTCCTGGAAGTCCAGCATGGCCACGCCGTATTGCGGATCCTGGAAGTCGTTGTCATCCAGCGTGGTGCTGACGCTTTTGCCATCACTGGTTTTCAGGGTGATGCCGTGAATGTAGAAGGCGAAGTCACTGATTTTGCCGCTGTCGCCGGAAGTTCCCAGCCCGGTCAGGGTGGCGTCGCAATTGATGTCGGTTGTACCGGATTTGGCCGCGAAAGGAATGGTCAGGCTGGTGGTTGCCGCCGCCGTTGTGCTGCTGTTTGCGCTGGAACTGCTGCTGTCGCTGCTGGAACCGCCGCCACACGCCGTCAGGAATAATGCGCCAGCGACTGCCAGCCCGGTTTTCAGTGATGTTGGTTGTTTCATGCTCTCATCCCTTTGGGTTTGATAAATGTCAATTCAGGTTGGTCGCATGAAACAGCAAATTGTGTGCCAGAAATTATTTACCTATTTATCATTGTCTTACATTTTTATGTTGATCAAGCTGCGTGAAATAACGCAGAAAAGGGCGTTATTTCACGCAGCTTGAAAGTGTTATCCCGGCATTGGGCAGGGATTGCCTTGTTGGTGCTTCCAATCATGGGATAAGCTTTGCAGAATGGTTTCAAGGCAGGCATAACGTAGCTAACCAGGCAAGGGAGAATGAACAGGATGGAACGTTTTACCGTATCGCTGGATGATGGGCTGGCGCAACAGTTCGGCGAATTCATGGCGCAACACGGTTACAACAACCGCTCAGAGGCGGTGCGCGACCTGATCCGTTCCCGGCTGGAACAGGAACGCCTGCAACAGCCGGTCGCGGAGGGCTATTGCGTCGGCACGCTGACCTATGTTTACAACCACCATGAGCGCGAACTGGCCAGCCGCGTTACCCAGTCCCATCATAACCACCACGATCTGACGGTCGCCATGCAGCATGTGCATCTGGATCACGACAACTGTCTGGAAACGGTCATCCTGCGTGGCCCGGTACAATCCGTGCAGGCGTTTGCCGATCAGGTCATCAGTTCGCCCGGTATCCGTCACGGCAGACTGCACCTGATCCCGGTGGATGCCGAACCCGCCAGCCACACGCACGGCAAAGCGCCGTATGCCCCGCAATTCCAGCACCTGCATTTCCGCCCGATTACCTGAATCATTACCGGATTTTGACCAATGGATTGTATGGACACTCTCATGTAGCAGAACTACACTGAAACAGGAATTCATACGAATTTTATTTTCTTCATACCGAGGGAGTATAACCATGCACATTCCTGATTCGATGTTACAAGGCGCTGTTTGCCCGGTAACGGCAGCATTCAGCGTGGCAGGCGTTGCCGCCGTTGCGTGGCTGGTGATGAAAGCCGAACACAAACCCACAGCGGGGCGTTTTGCCGCCATCGTGGCGCTGATCTTTGCCGGACAGATGATGAATTTCCCGATCATGCACGGTACATCCGGGCACTTGCTGGGTGGGGTGCTGGCCTCCGCCGCGTTGGGTACGCCGCTGGGTGTATTGGCGATTGCACTGGTTGTCACCGTCCAAAGCCTGGTGTTCTTGGATGGCGGTGTAACCGTGTTGGGGGCGAATGTTTTCAACATGGCTCTGATCGGCGCGGGCGTGGGGGGCTGGTTACGGCAGCGGCTGGCAGGCTCACTGGGGCAATACGTTTCCACCGCCGTGGCGGCCTGGTGCTCAGTGGTATTGGCCTCCGTAGCGGTCAGTCTGGAATTGGTCATCGACGGTCAGGCTGCGCCCGGAACGGTATTCCCGGCCATGGTTGGGACTCATGCCCTGATTGGGCTGGGTGAAGCCGTCATTTCCGTGGCAGCAGTTGCGCTTCTGCTTAACGGTTTGGCTGCAACTGAAGGCAAAGCGCATGTTGCCGCCCCCCTGCTGGCAGCAGCGCTGGTGGCCTTGCTGCTTAGCCCGTTTGCATCCGGTTTCCCGGATGGGCTGGAATGGGTCGCCGGAAAATACCAGTTCCTGCATGAATCTGCGCCTGCCTTTGTTGGCGCGATGCCTGATTACACCGTAGCAGCCATCAGCAATGCAAGCCTGTCAACCGGGGTTGCCGGTCTGGCGGGTGTCGTGATTTGTTTTGTGTTGGGGTTTGGCCTGTTGCGGTCGATGCAGGGAGCAACACGCTGAAATTTCATGGTCAACACTAAAAAGGGCGGCTTTGGATAAAGCCGCCCGTGCTGGGAAATCAACAGCAGTCCGTTTTAGTTGGCGGGTGCTGCCGCCATCGCTTCCTTCTGCATCTTGACCACCTGTTCCCACTGTTCCGGGGTTAGCACTTCGCGCATGTAATCACTGCACTTGGCTTTTTGTTCGGCCAATGTGCGGCGCATGGCTGCCGTTTCATCAAATTGTTTCATCAACTCTTCCGCACTTGCCCCATTCATGGAGGCTTCCGCCAGCGCCTGCTCGGCGGCGATGATGTTCTTGACGGCTTCGGCGGCCTTTGGATTGTTTTCGTTGTACCAAGCATCCGCTTTGGCTTTTTGCTCGTCGGTCATTTTGAGGTTGTCCGCCTCCTTCTTGATGATCATCATGTAGTTGGGCAGCGGGTTGGCGTGCATCATATTTTTCATGAAAGCCTGCTTGGCCGCGGCTTCAGCGTCCATTGGTGCGGCAGCATCAGCGGCGTGCATGGCGTGCATGGCTGGGGCAGCCGGTGCGGTGGTGGCGGTTTCTTCAGCGAAAGCTACGTTGGACAGGGCGGCGGAAAGCAGCAAATAACTGATGGGTTTCAACATGGGGTTTCTCCTGGCTCAAGATGTTTGAATTCATTAGGGTTAACGTGAAAAGCTTGAGTGTAACAAACGGGAATTGCATTGCGGATTGTCAAAGCGGGTGGAAAAGGCCGGGGCGGCTTTGGGAGACACCGCCCCGGAGGAGCACTAGACGAGGGTAATTATAGTTGTTACCGGTCGGGATTGGCTTTCACGGGTTCCGGTTCCATATCCCCGTGAAATTCCAGCCACATCACATTGATGATGCCGAACGCGCAAGCGAGCAGCACCCCTAAAATCCATGCGAAATACCACATGATCAAACCTCCTCAATAAACCGAATGGTCGTTGTCGCGGATGAACTGCACGGTGTATTTGCCCCACAACTGTTTGTAACACCAGAAGGTGTAGAACAGGATGATGGGGACAAAAATCACCGCAGCCCAGAACATGATCGCCAGCGTCAGGTAGCTGGACGAAGAATCCCACAGCGTCAGGCTATGGCTGGGGTTGAGGCTGGAAGGCATCACGAACGGGAACAGCGATACCCCGGCGGTCAGGATCACCCCCGCCACCGACAGCGAACTGCACACGAACGCCAGCACCGCGCGGTTAGCCCCGGCCAGCAGAAATGCGCCCAAAGCCCCCAGCAGGCCCAGCGCCGGAGCCAGCATGGCAGGCGGGAACGCCGCGTAGTTCGCCAGCCACGCGCCCGCTTGCGGCATCACCGTTTTCGCCATCGGGTTCGGCAGTGAGTCGTGCGGCGGCGCTTGGGTAATCGCGTAACCGTCAATCCCCGCCCACAGCCAGACACCAGCCAGCGCGAAAGTGATGAACACGCCCAGCCCGGTCACTTGCGCCGCCGTGCGGGAACGCCCGTACACCGCCGCATCGGTGCGCATCATCAGGTAAGTCGCGCCCTGCATGGCGAACATCAGCAGGCTAACAATCCCGCTCAGTACCGCGAACGGATGGAACAGGCCAAACAGTTGCGCCTTGCCATCCACCCGCAGGAATTCATCAAACTGGAACGGCACGCCCAGGAACAGGTTGCCAAACGCCACCCCGATCACCAGCGGCGGAATCACGCCAGCCGCCACCAGCCCCCAGTCCCAGGTATTGCGCCAGGTCGGGTTTTCAATCTTGGAACGGTAATCAAAGCCCACCGGGCGGAAGAACAGTGAAAACAGCGTCAGCACCAGCCCCCAGTACATCATGGAGAAAGCCGCACCAAAGGTAATCGGCCATGCCGCGAAAATTGCCCCGGCAGCAAGGATCAGCCACACCTGATTGCCATCCCAGTGCGGGGCAATGGCGTTGATCGCCACCCGGCGCTCCTCATCGGTTTTGCCGACATAGCGCAGCAACGCGCCCACGCCCATGTCGAAGCCATCGGTCAGGGCAAAGCCGATGAACAGCACGCCCACCAGCACCCACCAGATCAGCTTGAAAGTTTCGTAATCAAATATCATCTGCCTACTCCTTATGCCCGTGTATCGAGTTTGTCAGCGAACACTTCACCAGCATGACCCGCGCCGTGTTCCCCGTGGTAACGCCCGGTATGCAGGCTGGCAGGGCCAAGTTTGGCGAACTTGATCATCAGGTACATCTCCGCCACCAGCAGGATGGTGTAAAACAGCACGAAGCCGGTGATGGAGCCGATCAAATCCCATTCCGTCAGGGTGGATGTGCCGAGGAAGGTCGGCAGCACTTCACCAATCGCCCACGGCTGGCGACCGTATTCCGCCACGAACCAGCCGGATTCAATTGCAATCCATGGCAACGGCAGGCTGTAGAACGCCAGCCGCATTAGCCACGGCTTGCTGCACGCGGTCTTTTTCGCGGTGTAATAGAAGGCCATCGCAAACAGCACCAGCATCAGGAAACCAGCGCCCACCATGATGCGGAACGTCCAGAACAGCGGCGCTACCGTTGGCACGGTGTCTTGTGCCGCCTGCTTGATCTGTGCTTCGGTAGCATCCACCACGTTCGGGGTGTAACGCTTCAGTAGCAAGCTGTAACCGAGGTCAGCTTTCAACTGGTTGAAACTTTCTTTATCAGCATCGGAAGCTGTGCCACTGCGCATCTTGGTGAACAACCCGTAAGCCTGTATGCCCCGGCGGATACGTTGCTCGTTTTCCGCCACCAGATCGTTGATGCCCTTGACTTCCTCGCTGAGGGAACGGGTCGCAATCAGACCCAGCGCCCACGGGATTTTGACCTCAAAGCTGTTGCTGCCGGTTTCCTGATCCGGGAAGGCAATCAGGTTGAAACCAGCGGGGGCTGGGTGGGTTTCCCATTCAGCCTCGATGGCGGCCAGCTTCATTTTTTGCACGTCGCCCGCTTCGTAACCACTTTCGTCACCCAGCAGGATAACCGAGAGGATAGCGGCGAAACCGAAACCTGCTGCTACCGCAAACGAACGGCGGGCAAACCCAAGGTCGCGCCCCTTGAGGATGTACCAGGCGCTGATGGAGAGTACGAACATCGCCCCGGTGACATAACCTGCCGCCACGGTATGCACGAACTTGACCTGTGCCACCGGGTTGAGCAGCACGGCGGCGAAATCCACCATTTCCATGCGCATGGTTTCATAGCTGAATTCGGAGCCGACCGGGTTTTGCATCCAGCCGTTGGCGATCAGTATCCACAATGCGGACAGGTTCGTGCCAATCGCCATCAGCCACGTTACCACCAGATGCGCGGTCTTGCTCAGACGATCCCAACCGAAGAAAAACAGGCCGACGAAAGTGGACTCCAGGAAAAAGGCCATCAAGCCTTCAATCGCCAGCGGCGCGCCGAACACATCACCGACGTAATGCGAGTAGTAAGCCCAGTTGGTGCCGAACTGGAATTCCATGGTCAAACCGGTGGTGACGCCCAAGGCAAAGTTGATGCCGAATAATTTGCCCCAGAATTTCACCATGTCCTTGTAGACCTGCTTGCCGGTCATCACGTACACGGATTCCATGATGGCCAGCATGAAAGTCATGCCCAAGGTCAGTGGGACAAACAGGAAATGGTAAAGGGCGGTGACGGCGAATTGCCACCGCGACAGTTCGACGACTGCATCGCTGATCATGCGGCCTCCCGGAAATTGCGATAGTGAAAAAAATTCAGGGACGGCTCTGGGGGAGCGCGTCCCTGAGGGACTTATGGAAAACCGCAGAAATTCCACGTCTGCGACTCGCCGGGAGTGTTATGGCAATATCCATGCCATATAACTAAATGCTTATATTTCAGTAATATGCTAATTTTCGTATCTGTACCAGATTGCGATATGGCTCACTGAAGTGTGTAGTTTCACCGGGCGTGGAAAATAAAAGGGGCGCAACTGCAATAGCTGCGCCCCGGCAAGGCTCATAGGTGGCGTAGGGAAAAGAGGCTTATTTTTGTATTGGCCACGATGTTTAGAACTTAATGTCGGCGGATATAAGGCAATTCCCATGCCAACCTTCAAGTACCTGTTTTTCAGTGGTTTCAGTTTGCGTCTGGCATAAGCCACTGTGGGAAATGCCTTGCCTGATGCGTGTTTTGCCCCTGTCAGGCCAGTGCGTGTTTCTTCAGCCGGTAGTTGAGCGCGTCGCGGCTGATGCCCAGCAGGCGTGCGGCCTGGGTTTTGTTGTTGCGGGTACGTTCCAGCGCCTGGATCAGCAGGTGGCGTTCCATTTCCTCAAGGTTGATGCCATTTTCCGGCAGTTTGAACGGGTTGTTGGCAGTATCGGTTGGAACAGGGTGGCGCAGGGCGTGAAGCAGGTCGTCAGGCTGGATGTTTTGCCCACTTTTGAGGATGCTCAACTGTTCACACAGGTTGCGCAGTTCGCGCACGTTGCCCGGCCAGCGGTATTCCAGCAGTAAGCTCATGGCGTCTTGGCCCATTATGCTGACCGGCTGGCGATGCTGATCCGCAAACTGGGTGAGGAAATACCTGAGCAATTGGCCAATGTCTTCCTTGCGCTGGTATAGCGGCGGCAACGCCAGCGGGATGACGTTGATGCGGTGGAACAGATCCCCCCTGAATGTTCCTTCCGCCACCATGCCTGCCAGATCGCAGTGCGTGGCCGCCAGTACCCGCACGTTTACCCGTTGGGGGCGCGTCTTGCCAACCGGCAGGATTTCGCCGGATTCCAGGAAACGCAATAGCTTGGGTTGCAGTGCCAGTGGCAGTTCGCCGATTTCATCCAGAAACAGGGTTCCGCCATCCGCTGACGCTATCAGGCCAGGATTGTTGTCGGTTGCACCAGTGAAAGCGCCTTTGGTATGGCCGAACAGCAATGATTCGGCCAGGGTGTTGGGCAGGGTGGCGCAATTGACCGTGATGAAGGCTTGTTGCTGGCGTGGGCTGGCGGCGTGAATGGCGCGGGCAATCCGTTCCTTGCCGGTTCCCGATTCACCAAGAATAAGGACGCAGGCATCCGTCCGCGCGACCTGCATGGCGGCGCGCAGCACTTCCCGCATGGTTGGCGAGTTGCTGGAGAGTTGTTCTGGTTCCATACCCTAAAGCGCAATGTCCAAAAATAAAGGGACGGCTCTGGGGGGGCGCGTCCCTTGGAGGGACTTTGAGATTGAGCCGGAAACACTTCCACGCTATTTCCAGCTTGACGGTGCTTCAGCAAATTGTATGCCATGTGTGGAAATGTCTGATTTTCCAAGCTAAAGCGGAGAGGAGTGTGGGCGGCAGTGTGTTATTTGGCTGTCAATGTGTGTGTTTTCACGCTGCCGTTTACAGGCGGAAAGCCCTGATGGGATTTGCCGACACTGCGCCTGTGCTAAACTGTTTCCCATCAGTAGCGGCACAGGCGGATGGCCGGATGAAAATCCCTTACGGTATCAGCAATTTCAAAGACCTGATTACAGGTGGTTATGTGTATATCGACAAAACCGCCTATATCGCCAAGCTGGAAGACTCGGGCAGATACCACATCTTGCTGCGCCCGCGACGCTTCGGGAAAAGTTTGCTGCTATCCAGCTTGTGGCACTATTATGACGTGCGCTATCAGAATGAGTTTGAAGCGATCTTCGGCAAGCTCCGCATAGGCCAGCACCCCACCCCCCTCAAAAGCCGTTACCAAGTGCTATTCATGGAGTTCAGCGGCATTTCGACGGAAAGCCACGAAGCCATTTACCGCGCCTTCAACACCACGGTGCGGACGGCGCTGCAAAGTTTCCTGCTCAAGTACCAGTACCCGCAAGCCGTCATTGATGAGGTCAACCGGCAGGAATCCCCGCACGAAAAAATGCGTACCTTTTTCGAGGCCATGCAAGTGCAAGAGCAAAAAATCCTGCTGCTGATCGACGAATACGACCATTTTGCCAACAGCATTCTGGCGGATGACCTCAAGCTGTTCCAGCACATTGTCGGCAAAGGCGGTTTTGTCCGCAGTTTTTACGAAACCCTCAAGACTGCCACCCTGACCGGGGTCATTGACCGGATGTTCATCACCGGGGTCACGCCAGTCATGCTCGACAGCATGACCAGCGGGTTTAATATCGGTGAAAACATTTCCCTTGATGAAGCCTTCAATAGTGCGGTGGGTTTCACCAAGGCGGAAACGGCAAGCCTGTTGCAGCCCTTGGCGGAAGCCTGCCAACTGGATGCCCCGGCGCTCATGGCGGACATCACCGCCTGGTACAATGGCTACCGCTTCCACATCCATGCCCCTGAAACCGTCTATAACGCGGACATGGTGCTGTATTTCGTCAAGGGTTTTGACTTTCAGCGTTGCCGTTACCCCAAGTACATGCTGAATGAAAATATCGCTTCCGACTACGGCAAAATTCTGGGCATGTTCAGCATTGGCGACCGTGACGCCAACTTTGCGGTGCTGGATGAGCTTATCAGCACCGGCACTGTAACCGCCCAGCAACGCCGCAAGTTTGACTTTGAAAAAGGCTTTGACCGCGACGATTTCATCAGTCTGCTGGCGTACATGGGCTTTGTCACCTTGCAGGATGAATCCCCCTTCGGCGAAGTGTTCACCATACCCAACCACGTTATCCGCGAGTTGTACTACCAGTATTTCAAGGTGGAACTGGAGCGCCGCAACCAGATCACCATTTCCACCCAGGACTTGCGTTTGGCATTGGAAGCCTTGGCGATGCGTGATGACTTCCAGCCGCTGGCGGATGAAATGGCGCGGGCGATGCAGGCGCTTTCCAACCGCGATGCGATGGGCATGGATGAAAAGCACCTCAAGGTATTGCTGTTGACCTTGCTGTACCAAGTACCGGTGTATTTCATCCACAGCGAGCGCGAAATGAACCGCGCCTACCCCGACATCCTGTTGCTGGAGCGCAACCCGATTTCTTTGCCGCACCAACATTTGATTGAGCTGAAATACAGTAAAAAAGCCGATGGTGATAAAGGCTGGGAAAGCAAGCGCGCAGACGGCATCCGGCAGGTGCAAGGCTATTTGCAGTTGCCCGCGATTGCCGCCTTACCCAAACTCAGCGCGTGGCTACTGGTCAGTGATGGGGTGGGGGTGGAAGTGGTGAAGGTGCAGTGAAATTGCGGCCAAAAAAGCACTGGGTTAATAAATATTCTCCATGTGTGGTTTATACTGACCCAAATTTTAACGGTAATGTTAATCATGGAATTTCTGCAAGCCAATCTGGATTATCTGGTGCTGGGCACGCTCGGCTTCATGAGCTTTGTGATGCTGGCGCTGGTGATTGAGCGCTATTTCTACCTGAGCCGCGTCAAGGTGCAGCAGTTCGACCACATCGAAACCTTGAAAATCGACCTGACCCGTAACCTCACCACCCTTTCCAGCATCGGCTCGAACGCGCCGTATGTGGGGCTGTTGGGAACGGTGCTGGGGATTCTGGTGACGTTTTACACCATGGGGCAGGGCGGCAAAATCGAAGTCCACAGCATCATGCTGGGGTTGGCGCTGGCGTTGAAAGCGACGGCGGCAGGCTTGCTGGTGGCGATTCCGGCGATCATGTTTTACAACGCACTGCTGCGCAAGGTGGAAGTGCAGGTCGCCCGCTGGCAGGCGTGGAAGGATGGCGGCAATCCATGAAACGTTTCGACCAGATCAACATGATTCCCTTTATCGACATCATGCTGGTGCTGCTGGCAATTGTGCTGACCACGGCCTCATTCATCTCGCAGGGGCTGATCCCGGTGGATTTGCCCAAATCAGAACAGGCAGAACAGGCCGGGGGCGATGAAATGACGGTGGAAATTGCCATCAATGCGCACAACCAGATGTTCTTCGACGGCGAGCCGGTTACAGCGGAAACCTTGCCGGAAAAACTTGCGCCCCATGCCAGCCATGCTGCCACCATGCCAGTCATCCTGCGGGTGGACAAAGCTGCCGCGTTCGAGCATTTCATCAGCGTGGTGGATGTGCTGAAGGCGGGGCATTTCGACAAGCTGTCGATCCAGACCGAGCAGGTACAGTGAAATACCATCTGACTGGTTTTGGGGTATCCGCTTTGGTGCATGTTAGCGTGCTGCTGGCCAGCCTGCCGTTGCTGCTGTGGCAGGACAGGCTGGGGCAAGTGGAAAAACCACAACCCGTGCAGTTGTCACTGGCGCAATTCGTGCCCACTCCCCCACCGCCTACTGAACCACCCGCCTCCCCACCCGTAGCAGAACCGCCACCCAAACCGGTCGAACAGCCCAAACCAGAACCCAAGCCGGTCGAACAACCCAAGCCTAAGCTGGTTAAGAAACCCAAGGCGGAAAAAAAGCCGGTCGAGAAGCCGCCAACTGCTCCCAAAGCCAAGCCGCAGCCGCCCAAACCACAGCCCGTTTCCAGGCCAGCGCCGCCACCGGCTCCGGCTACGCCAGCTGTATCCCGCCCTGTTGCGCCACCTGCCCCTAAAGCTACGCCACCCGCGCAGGCAGCTGACAACAAAGCGGCGGAAGCGGCTTACAAAGCCCGCCTGCAAAACCTGATTGCATCACGCAAGCAATACCCGCGTATGGCGGAAAAGGCTGAGGTGGAAGGTTCGGTGGTAGTGTCTTTCACGGTACTACCGAATGGGACGATTTCTGGTGCACGGGTGGCGAAAAGCTCCAGCAACAACTGGCTGGACAAGGCAGCAGTGCAGGCGGTGAATGCCACTTCGGGCGCATCGCCATTCCCACCGGAAATCCGCAAGGCGCAGTGGACGTTTAGCTTGACGGTGAATTTCAGGCTGGAGTGATTGTCAGGATAAAAAATGCGGGCCGAAGCCCGCACCGGATCGCATCACCTGAAGAGAGGCAGGTATGTTTCAGGCGACTTCACAAAGTGGGTGACGCGCTGCCGGTTGGGCGGGGCGGTCACGTTTCAATAGCCCGGAAATGATGTCCAGGCCGATTTCATCGCGGTATTGCAACAACCAGCGGCGGGTTTCCTTGCTGACATGGCTGCTGACCACAAAGCCGGTCGCGCCATAGTTGCGGCTGACCAGCGCTTGCAGCAGCAGGCAACGCTTTTCCCCCAGACCTTCCACGCACGGCAGCAACGACAGCTTGATCTGGCGGGCGGACTGGCATTTGACCTGGCTACGCAGCTTGTGCATGTGCTCGTGGAAATCCGGCTGGCTTTCATCCGCGCCCACCTGCACCAGTAGGCCACCACCGATATTGCTGGCGGTCAGCCATTCGCAGGCTTGGCGCAGGTCGGCGTCCTCCAGTTCCGGGGTGGCTTGCACCGCGACCACGCTATCCCAGTCCTGCAAATGCTGGCGCAGGGTGGGGACATTGAAGCGAATGCTGTTGAACGCCGGGTGCAGGATTTTCTGCAAGGGCTGCACCACGCCACTGGCGTACCAGGTGTCGGCAGTAAGGCTGGGGTCGAAAGCCTGCGCCAGTTCGGCGGCGTCGGCAGGCAGGCGGTAGAAACTGTCAACGCTGACTTCGGCGACCGGGCGGCGTTCCACCGCATCCACCAGTACGATGCGGCCACTCAACTGGGCTGCGCGTTTTTCCGCCGGGGTTAGGGAAAGCGCCAGTGGCAGCGGCCATAAGTAACCGTTGGCCAGCCGGTTGTTGCGCAACACGCTGCTATGGTCGGCTTGATCCAGATAGCCATCCAGGGGAGCCAAGGCTCCGGTCAACAACAGCTCCAGCGTGCTGATTCCATGCTGATCAAGAATTTTGTGCAGAATGCTCATGAGGTTTTCCCTCCGTCAAATATTGCTTGCTGGCCAGTATGCTGCAATGCATAAATAATGAAAAACGATATAATTCGATATGAATATCTGAAAATGAGATAAATTATGAAGCTGTTCCAACTCCGCCTGCTCAAAACCCTGCTCAATAATGGCCTGAATGTGTCGCGCGCCGCCGACCAGCATTACATCGTGCAATCCGCCGTCAGCCGCCAACTGGGCTTGCTGGAAGAGGAGCTGGGAATGCCGCTGTTCGAGCGCAAGGGCAAGCGGCTGGTGGAGCCGACCCCGGTGTGTCAGGCAATTGTGGGCGAACTCGACCGCATCGAGCAGGCGCTGGAAAACATACGTGCCGTGGCCGACGATTACCGCCTACAAACCCGTGGCGAAATCCGCATCGCCACCACCCATACCCAAGCCAAGTATTTCCTGCCGGAAGTGATGCTGGAATTCCGCCAGCGCTACCCCGATGTCGCCATCCATTTCCTGCAAGGCACGCCGGTGGAACTGGTACGGATGCTGCACGACGGCAAGGCCGATATTGCCGTTTGCACCGAGGAGCTGGGGAATGATTCAGCGCTGGACAGCCGCAAATGCTACGACTGGAACCACGGGCTGGTGCTGCCGGACGGGCATCCGCTGGCGGAAGGCGCACTGACCCTGCAACGGATTGCGCAATACCCGGTGCTGACCTACATCTTCGGCTTTACCGGGCGTTCCAAAATCCACGAAACCTTCCGCAGCGCTGGTATGGAACTGGATGTGACCTTCGCCGCCACCGACACCGACGTGATTATCAGCTACGTGCGGCTGGGGCTGGGGGCGGGCATCATCGCCAAGATGGCCTATTCCCACATCCACGACGACGACCTGGTGCTGCGCGACCTGTCGCACTTGTTCCCGGTTTCCACCACCCGCGTGGCGTGGCTGAAAAACAAGTTCCTCAAGCAGTACATCCTCGAAATGGTCGATTTGCTGGTGGAGTACGGGGAAAGCGAAGAGTGGTATGTCTGAACTGAATTCAGGGTATAATCGGCTTATGTTAAGTTTATGGATGGCAGTCATGAGCGCTGCGGACGATTTGCGGAAAGAACTGGAGGGGCAGAAGTTCGCCACCATTCTGGCGGATCCGCCGTGGCAGTTCACCAACCGCACTGGCAAGATGGCTCCCGAGCACCACCGCCTTGCCCGCTACCCCACCATGACGCTGGACGACATCAAAGGTCTGCCTGTCAACGAAGTTGCCGAAGACACGGCACACTTATACCTGTGGGTTCCCAATGCGCTACTGGCTGAAGGGTTGGAAGTCATGAATGCATGGGGTTTTACCTACAAAACCAACATCATCTGGTACAAGGTGCGCAAGGATGGTGGCCCTGACCGGCGCGGTGTCGGTTTCTATTTTCGTAACGTTACCGAAATCATCCTGTTCGGTGTGCGCGGGAAAAATGCCCGTACCCTGCAACCAGGCAGAACCCAGCCCAATATCATTACCTCACAAAAGCGTGAACACAGCCGCAAGCCAGATGAGCAATACCCGGTTATTGAAGAATGCAGTTGGGGGCCATTTCTGGAGCTGTTTGGGCGTGGAGGGCGCAAAGGCTGGACGACTTGGGGCAACCAGTCCGAAACCTACAAGCCTGACTGGCCGACTTATTCCAACCATTCCCAAGCTGATGTTGCTGGCAGTGAACAGCAAGAATTATTCTGAATCAAAGGTTCCCACATGAAACACGTATTGGCAGGCAGCCTGTTCGCGTTGTCGCTGGCTGTTGTCGGCTGTGACCAGACTCCCCAGCATCCCGAAGATTTACCTTGGCAAATCACCGTCACGCCGGATGGCCACCCGCAGGTGTTCAAGCTGGAAATCGGCAAATCCACCCTCAGGGGTGTGATCGAGCACTTGCGCAGCTTCCCGGAAATGGCGGTGTTTTCGCACGAAAGCGGCAAGCGCACCCTGGAAGCCTACTTCGGCACCCAACGCATTGGCCTATTTGATGCCAAAATCGTCGCCGAACTACAGGCCGATGACGCCATGCTGGACAAGTTCCAGAATGAGGCTGGCAAACCTGAAGGCATGGCCAGTGGCCAGTGGAAATACCCGTTATCCGAAACCAGCCTGAAAGCGGCGGATGCTTTGCCAGTGCGCAAGCTGGTCTACATGCCCTCGATCAACTATGAGCCGGATATTGTCACGGCGCGTTTCGGCGAGCCTACCGAACGCTTGCCAGCGCAAAAAGACGGCGTGGAATTCTGGCTCTACCCGCAGAAAGGGTTGGCGATCGTGATGAATAATGACGGTGGCGAAATCCTCTATTACACTGATCGACAGAACTATGCAGCACTGAAGCAGGAATTGCTGGAGACGAAACCGAAGAATGCCAACTAATACCCGCGACCTTCCATGGTGGCAAGCCAAACCGCTGGCCGAGATGACCCTCGACGAATGGGAAAGCCTGTGCGACCACTGCGCCAAATGCTGCCTGATCAAGCTGGAAGACGAGGAAGACGGCACGGTCTATTACACCGACGTAGCCTGTGACCTGCTGGACGGGGAAACCTGCCAGTGCAAGGATTACCGCAACCGCGAAACCCTGGTTCCCGATTGCCTGCGCCTGACGCCCGACAACCTTGACCAGCTTTACTGGATGCCGCCGAGTTGCGCCTACCGTTTGCTGCACGAAGGCAAAAACCTGCCAGCCTGGCATCATCTGGTATCCGGCGACAAGGAAAGCATCCAGCGCACCAAACAGTCCATCGCCGGGCGTTTCGTCTACGCATCCGCCGTGGATGAAGCACACTGGGAGGAGCATGTCGTCACATGGCCGCTGAAGCGGAAACTGTAAGCCAACGTATCGACAAGTGGTTATGGGCAGCGCGCTTTTTCAAGACCCGCCCGTTGGCCGTTGAGGCTGTCGAGGGTGGGCATGTCCACGTCAACAAGGAACGGGTGAAACCGTCACGGAATGTGCGCCCTGGTGATGAAATCCGTATTACCAAGGGTTTTGAAACCTGGGTGGTGACGGTCAGGGGGGTGAATGCGCAACGCCGCCCTGCCACTGAAGCCCGTTTGTTGTATGAGGAATCCGAACACCACCGCGAGCAACGCGAAGCTGTGATTGAGGAGCGGCGGCTGCACGGTGTCAATATCCGGGTAAAGAAGCCGGACAAGCGCGAACGCCGCCTGATTGAGCAGATGAAGAAACATTGGTAATGCCATAAAGGGGTGGCTGATAATATAACAAAACGGTAGAACTTTGACTTGGCGCAGGTTGTCGCTGTGTTTTGCTTGTTTTTAACTCCATTTCTTTGGAGACACTGCCTTGTACCTTCTATAGAATAAACAATCATTAATATTATTAATAAAAATATGGCGCGTTAACGCATGAGTGTTTCGCATGGTGGGTTCTGGCCATTCAGTGCCCACTAATCAGGCAAGGCCGCTTTGCCAACTGTCCGCTTCCAAGAGAATAATACCAATGTTTAATAGAAGCCGGGGTGTTGCGCCCAAACCGCAACAAAAACACGCAGCAGCCTCTGGTTCCAACCCAGATCATCGCACCACAGGGTACAAACCATTACTGACCCGCCCTACTTTATCCGCACGCCTCCATGCGTTTTTTGCCCGGAAAGACCAACACAACCCTGGTATCCGCTCACTGGTTATCGGTGTTTGGTTACGCTCCCTGGTCGGCCTGACCTTGATTGCCATTTTGGCTACTTCCACCTATTTCATTATCCATTCGATGCTAACCATCAATGAAAGTAGTGGCACTATCGTCAATATCAGCGGGCGTCAGCGGATGCTGTCACAACGTGGCGCACTGTTCGCTTTGGAACTGGCCTCCTCGGAAAAGCAGGCAGCGCAGGAGAATGCCCGTGAAGAGCTGCAAAAAGTCGTCGACCTGATGCTCAGCTCCCACTTGGGGCTGACTCAGGGCAGCCAGGAAATGGGCTTGCCGGACACGATGTCTGAGACCATGCGCAAGCTGTATTTTGGGAAACCTGACCAACTGGACAGCCAGGTAAAGCGCTATCTTGATGAAATCAATGCGCTGATCCGTGACAGCCGCACGGGTACAGTCAATTATAGCAACCCACACCTGCAATACATCCTGACAGCAGCTCCCGATCGTTTGCTGAAAACCCTAAATGCAGCTGTCAAACAGTATGAAACCGAAGCCGGGGAGCAAATACAAAACGCTATCCGTTACGAAATGCTGGTGTATCTGGTGACGCTACTCACCTTGCTGCTGGAAGCCCTGCTGATCTACCGCCCATTGGTGAACCGTGTCAGGTCTACAACTGAAAATCTGGTACGCCAGCAGGAATTCAGTGATAGCGTCATCAATACCTCACAGGCGCTCATTATTGGTCTGGACAAGCAAGGCAAGGTTTCCCTGTTCAACGCTTACAGTCAAGCCCTTAGTGGCTACCATGAAGACGCCGTGATCGGGCGTGACTTCCTTGATACATTTATTCCACCTGACAAACGTCAGCAAATGCGGGAGCTGCACGCCAACCTGTTTACCGATAAAAGCAGCCAGCGCTTTGAGGCACCACTCCTGACCGTCAACGGCAAGACCTTGATCGTAGAATGGTCAAAGACCAGCCTGTTTGACCCGGTTACCCGACAGCCTACGCTCCTGCTGGCGACCGGGATCGACATTACCCTACGCAAAAAAACCGAATTCGCCCTCAAGGCGGCATTGAAACAAACCAAGGCACTCAGCGCACGCTTACGGGAAGAGGTTGCCCATGCCGCCGTGCTGCAACGGGCACTATTGCCCCCGCCGGACATCACCCTGCCTGGCTTGCAAGGTCTGGCCTGCCTGACCACTTCGACCGAAGTTGGGGGCGATTATTATGACTATTATGCGGTGGGTGACTACTACTCCGTTTTCCTGGTTGGCGATGTCAGTGGCCACGGAGTGGCCGCAGGTACGCTGGTCAGCGCAGCCAAAATGGGCGTACACCAGCTAGCCAGCCGGGGGGAAACCGACCCCGCGCTCATGTTGGAACACCTTAACGCTGCCCTGCTGACTGCCAGCCATGAAAGCATGTTCATGACCATGGTCTGTTGTTGCCTGGACAGCCGTACCGGAAACTTGCGGGTGGCCAATGCCGGTCATGCCTTCCCTTACCTGTGGATGGCTGCCGAACAGGAATGGGGCATGATCGAAGCTGAAGGTTTGCCATTGGGGCGCGTGCAATTACCCCAATACACTACCCAGTCATTTGATATGGAACCTGGCGACCGCCTGTTCCTGTATACCGACGGCATTCTGGAAGAAGAAAATGTATCCGCTGAAGCCTTTGGTTATGAACGCCTGGAGGGGCTGTTGTATGAAACGGGCAACTCCCCTTTGCAGCAGGCGCATGAGACCTTGTTTAACAGTTTGAAGGCATTCTCCGGGCAAGAACATTTCCATGACGACGTTACCCTGATGATGGTTGAGCATACCGAACGGGTAACGGCTATAGCGGTGGAAGAGCCTGTGGGTCTGCAAGCTGTCGCCAGTCAGGAGCTAAGGCAAATTGACGCTGCCACGCTGTTGGGGCAGCCTGGCGCACTGGCTGAGCATACAGCCCGCCAGTACGTGGTGTTGACCTGTCACGAAGGGCAGGTGGATGACCTGCTGATTCCGATGTGCCGCTTCGGTATCCGCCGCATCCTGCCGGAAGACCAGCCATTCCTGCGTGAACTCGGCTGGCAGAACCTGTTGCGGCAACACCAGTTGACGCTGACTGACGACATCTACCAGTGGCTGCCCAACCCCGCCCTACATCGCGAATGGGTACTGCATCATAGCGATGACAAGGCTTTCATCATTCAGGAAATTGGCTCACTGTTGGCCGAATCCGCGCAAGTGCCGGAGGAGGTGCAGGATGTTGTCCTGTTGATGTCAGACGAGTTACTGGAAAACAGCCTTTATGGTGCGCCCCGCAATGACCAGGGCGCTCCCCGTTTCGTTAAGGGTGGCAGGCGTCAGGTTGGGGCGGAAGAGGGTATCCGCATCACCTTGTCGCAGGATACTTCACGTCTGGGGCTGATGGTCACTGACCATTGGGGAACGCTGACACCTTCGACTTTCCTCAACCGTTTGTTCCTGAACGCTGCGCACCAAGGCATTGAGGCAGGTGTAGGCGGTGCGGGCATGTACCTGATGTGGCGTACATGCGACTACTTGCAAATCCGTGTGCTGCCGAACCGCAAAACCCAGGTCACGCTGTTGTGGTCATTGGCGCATCTGCCTGACCCTGAAACCGATAGCGGCTTCCAGTTCCTGTATCATAATGACCTGGACGAGCGGGTTGCCAATGATGAGCTGAACCAGTTTGAGACCAACCACGGCGATGACAAGCAAGCAACAATAAAGGGTAATGAAAATGAATATGAAAGCGAATACGAATATGCATGAGGTCGCCCACGTACAGATTACATCCAGTATTGACCCGGAAAAGCAAAGCTACACCTTGCTGCTTTCCGGTGAAATTGATGTCACGGCGGCTGAAGCTTTTGCCATCTTGCCCCCGGAACCTCCCCAGCCCTGGGTCATTCTGGATTTTGCCCACGTTGGCAAGGTCAACTCCATGGGCCTGGCCCAGTTGATGCGCCTGCTGGAAAGCTGGAAAAATTTGGGGGTACGGCTGGAAGCCAGAAACCTGAACCGCATGGTCAGCATGTTATTCAAGATGACCGGCATGAGCCGCTATTTCGGGGCGCAGGCAGGTGACGATACACCCGGAGCCAATTTTGCCAATATCAGTAGCGCCACCGGGCGACCCGCGCGTGTAGCTGCTACAGAATCCGCCAGATCCCGCCTTAACCGCCCCAAGTTGCGCAGGGTGGCGCGTGCGGGGGCGCAAGCTGCCGAGCCTGTGGCTCCACCTGCCGATAACAAGATGACATTTTCCATCAGCCTGCAAGGGAACCAGCAACTTGGTGGGTGGTATCTGCTGAATATCCTGTTGCAACGCCAGCTCAACCGCCCGATTTCAGTCAGTATCAACCAGCTGGATAAGCCCTGTAAATTGCATGACCAAGGGTTGGTGTTTGCCACGCCGTTTGAGGCGTGTTTGCTGATCCTGCGCCACCATTTCATTCCCGTAGCCCAGCCGCTGGATGACACGAATGAAGTGTCCATCGTTTGCCGCCAGGATGCCGCAGGCAAGACTTTGGGCGACTTTGCCGGGGCATCGGTGGTGACAACGACCGAATCCAGTTTCGTATTTCTGTTGGGGCGCTTTTTTTGTGATGAATGTGGGCTGGATTCCGCGCAGTTGCAATATCACTTCACAGGCAATGAAATCACTGCGGTGCGTTCGCTGATAAGTGGGCAGGCCGATATGCTGTTCATGCTGAGCAAAAACTACCATCAGCTTTCCCGTATCAGTAAGGAGGCCACCACCTTACTGGATGAAAGTGAAACGGCGGTTGCGCATCACATGCTGTTACTTGCTCCTGAATACGCCGAGGAGCAAGCGGTGTTGCAGCAGACATTGATGGGCTTGCCGGAAACTGACAAAGGGCAGCAGATCCTGGCTGAATTGGGCATCAAGCGCTGGGAGGCTCCCAAGGAAGATGAAATCAAAATGCTGCTGATGCTCTATCAGCGCTATGTTGGCTTGTGAGGTTGGAATGTGGCTGGTGGATAAGTCTTCCCGGATTCCATCTGGTTTTCGGCCGCCTGTACCTGACGCTAGGCAACGACGGATCATGTTTCTGTGGAAAACCAGACAGGTACAGACGCTGCTTGCCCGACAGGTTTCAAACAGAACCGGCTGTTAAGTGGTCACTCGCCTTTTTTGCCACCCTCTTTTCCTTGTTGCTTTGGCTCATTGGCGAAGTTCCGTACCCATCCCATTGTTACCTGCACGTTGTTATCGCCGGAAACCTGCGGACGGACGTTGACATCCAATGTGTCACCCTCATTCAAGGCATAGGCAACCCCAAGGTCAAGCGCTGTCCGGGTAGTAGCGATACCTCCTTTTTGACCATCTTTCCGGCTGGCTTGGGTCGCACGCCAGTTCAGGCCGCCGCTCAGGGTAACTTTATCATTGACAGCAAAGGCAACCGATGGGCTAAGGATCAGGCTGTTGCCGGGGCGAATCCGGCTATCTGCTACCTCGCGTTTGCCGTTGAGCTGGAATGCACCAGTCATTGACAGCACGATGGGGTCATAAGCCTGATAGGCTGTTGCTCCGATTACCATGGATTCCCCATAGGCAGTATCGCCATCAGCTTGACGTTCGGCTACCTGTACCTCGGCGAACCCCAGTAGTCCGGGTTGGTCGGCATTACCATTCAATTGATGGTTAATGCCAATCCAGGCATCTGCAAAGCGTCCGTCGGTGTCTTCAGTGGCAGTCCCTGTGCTGCTCAAGCTACGTTGCTGGAAACCCAGTAGTGAAGCCCGCCCGTAAACTTCATTGCTCTTGTCGATGCCGTAGCGCAAACCGGCGCTGGCAACCATGGCGTCAACGTTGCTGGAGTTTTCTCCCAGTGCTGTTGGTATCCGGACAAAGCTGGTAGGACCCGTCTGGACAGTGATGGACTCAAGGGCTTCCACACCTTTGCGCTCACTGTTGCTATAGGTGGTGGAAAATTCTATGCGCAGCTTACCTTCATCACTGAGCAGGTCATCGACAGTCAGGGGGAGATCCGCCAGTGCATCTGTGAAAGTGGCGGCTATAAAAGGAAGAAGCAAAAATTTTGTCTGTTTTGTAGGCATTGGGGTGTACCAGATTCAGGGGTTGTTCATAAATGATATTATTCAGGACATTAGCAGGCAATAGCCCTTGTCCTGAAAAATGGTCTGATTATCGGTAGAGGATGTTGCCCTGATTAATTAATTCGCTTGGTTTATTTATAGATAAAAGATAAATAAGAATGGATGCATTCATCTGAATACATTTGGGTGGGTTCTTACATAAGAAGTTTCTAATAAAATAAATAGTTATTCTTTTTTTAATACCGTTTGTCGGTATTTCGGGTAATTCCATGATTTCCTCCTATAGTCTTTTTCAAGTGCGGTTTGTTTAACGCGGCACTTGAAAATAACCTGATGAAAAATGAGTGATTGCATGAATCATTAGGTTCTTATTTATCTTGAAACTTTGTCTTGAGTCATAGGAGTTCATTTTATGAAAACTTTGTTTGCTACCATGATGCTGGCTTCCGCTGTTATTGCTTTCCCTGTTTTTGCCGAAGATACTGCTGTCAGTGAAGTATTGGCTGGCAATGCCGCTGAATTGTCTTCCTCCGAAATGGAAACTACTGAAGGTGCTGGATCTGTTCTCGTTTTATCAGGTGCAAGTAATTCTGTACTAAACGTTGCGGGGGCAGGGTCTTTTGTTGGTAGTAGCCAAGTTGCTGGAGCTACCGGAACAGGTGTTGCGCTCGGTCCTTTCGGTACTACAATTGTGGGTGTTGGAAGCAGTAATACTGGTATTAATGCGGCAGTACTTGGCTCTGGCGTGTTCAGTTCTCAAGGTGCATTTGCTAGTGGTTCCGGTTTTTCATTCTAAAAAACTTGGATAATTGATATTAAAATCCGTTTGTTTTAATAGACGAATGTTGGCTGTATATGCTGTCGGCAATTCAATTTCGGTTTTTTTTATTTTTCAATATTTATTAAATATCAATGATTTGATAATTTTAATGAAACTGAATTTTGAATTGCCGATGGTATAGTCGGCCAATCCGGTCTCAGTCACAACTTGAAACTAGCGGCTGTTAGCTGGTGGCGTGTTTATCAGTAATTCCCGGTCAAATTCCTGTACATCCTAGCTCTGAAGCTATTTCAGTGAATAATGTGCATAGGGGTAAGGATTCTGGAATCCTTGCTACATGAGGGTTGTGGGTCGACTGGGAATTGCTGAGTGTTTATGCCGACTTTGGATTTGTTTCTTAGGGTGTTTACCTTAAAGATTAATGCATGTTATAGCGATGGTATATTTATGTTAAAGTGAATATGCCATTTTCTAAATTAATTTCATGAGGTTGTTATGAAAAAAAAATTGCCTATACTTTCTTTTATTGGTTGTTTGATTAGCATTAATGTGTTTGCTGACTCACAAGATATCGAAGATTCAGTATTTTCAGACAATGTTGGAGTTAGCGTCCTTTCTATGTCTGAAATGAAAGAAACAGAGGGATCTGCGATAATCGTTGGCACGCAGCTTGGTCAAGCTTTTTCTAGTGCTACGGGGATTGGAGGGATAGTGGGTGTCGGAGTTGGTGTTGCATTGGCTAATAATATAAGTACTAATATTGTGCTACCTCCAATTAGTATTAATATAAGATAAGGTTTTATTGGTTCTTTGAGCTTTCCTGTGGTTAGGCTTTTGCCATATATGAACACTCCACCGGCTAACAGCCGGTGGTTTCGGGTTGCGGCTGAAGTCGGATTGGTCGGCTATGCAGCCGACTGTAAAAAACCATAACAAAGCAATGTGACAACTGAACAGCAACCTATAAAATAACAGCAGCATCAACCCGATTAAGAATTGATTGACCGGCTAAAGCTGTGGGATTTACCGATCCCCTATTTAAGATGTTAGAAAATGGGCTGTCAAGCTTATTGTGATCAGGTGCTTGCAAGCCTGAGTTTATCGCTTTCCATTTGGCTTGAGAGCAAGAAAGTACCTTAAACCATGGGAGATACCAAAGAACGAACCGTTTTATTAGCCTTCATGGATCCCCAGTTTTGTGAGTATTCATAATGCACAGAATGCTATTGGTAATTTTCTACTTAGTGTTGGCATTGCCATTGAGTGGACAATCTGAAGAGATTGTTTTCTCTAGCCGTACTGTTTCAGGAGTCTTACACATAGAAAGCTGGAAGGCGTTGCGGGATAAGGGGGTGGTGAAACAGGATCTGGACTATTCATGTGGGGCAGCTTCAATAGCCACTTTGCTAACGGAGTATTACCGCAGGCCAACTACTGAAGAGGAAGTGCTGAAACTGTTGGCAAAAGGTGGCAGCCGTGCCTCCTTTGCCGACATGCAGCGCATCCTACCCCAGTTGGGGTTCAAGGGGTTTGGGCTGGCAACTTCATGGGAACAACTGGTTTCCCTGAAGTTACCAGTCGTTGTTTATGTGCGTCACCGTAAGGAAGATCACTTTACGGTGCTGCGTGGCATCAGCGACACGCATGTGAGCCTCGCTGACCCGTCACTGGGCAACCGCATCCTCACCCGCCAGCAGTTCAAGGACATCTGGGAAACCCGTGACGAGCCGGGGCTGGAAGGCAAAATGCTGGCAGTTTTACCTCTGGGTAAAAAGAAAAAGCCTGTTGACAAGGGTTTTTTCGCTAAACCACAGCCCCCCGTCTTGCCACTGAAGCTGCTGACGCAGCGTCGTCCATCCAGCCCTCCATAATTCTTTCATCAGTAGAAACGATCAGGTCATCAATAAAAAATACTTTTCCTCAATAGCCCTTACTACTCTCGATACAGGCTTGGCGGAGCACCAACCCCCAAGCTTGTTTTTTTAATGGCAATAGAAGGAGTTGAGATGAGATCTTTGTTGATTAGTATATTGGGGGTGAGCGCCTTGTGTGTCATGACGGCGGTCAATGCGGATGAGGCGGGTATTGGCGTGGGTACGGCCACAGTTTTGCAGTTACAACTTGATGGTCAGGATAATATCCAGGATTCGATGATCGGCCATCTTGATTCGGCGCTGGAGGATACTGTGATCTTGGTCGGTGAAGCTAGCGTGGTGCAAGTGCAAACAGGCGGCAGGAATAACGTGCAAACCTCATGTATTGGTACACATAGCGCAGACTGTTAATCCCACCCCAGCCTGATATTCCGGGCTGCCTGTCATTACAGTGTGTGACAGGCAGCCCGGTAGCTTTCAACAGGAATCCCCATGCAACGAATCAACGTTTTCAGCTTGGCAGCTGTATGGCTGCTGACAGCCCAGGTATTTGCGGATGATGGCGTCACAATTGCAGTTGACCATGCCAGCGTCAGCCAGTCACAAACCAGTACGGATGGTGCATGGCAGGAAGCAGGTATCGGTGTTGTCTCCAATTTGGCAGGGGCAGCAAGTGGTTATGTCAATGTCAGTAATGTCGCTATTACCCAAATACAAGCCAATGTCTCTGGCGGTCAGCAACAGGTTGTCGTGGGGGGGGGGGATTATATTGTGGGGGCGGAGATTGATATTTCGGTCAGTGATGTGACGGTTATCCAGGTGCAGGATGGCCTTGATGATGGTAGCCAGCTTGTACAGGTTGGTGCAGTGATTGGGGGGCAGGGTAACCCTGTTCACTCTGATGCTGAAATTGCTGTCGCAGGTATTGGGGTCATCATGCAGGAACAAACTGCCAGTAACCATGTCCGGCAGGTTGTCCGTATTGGGGTGGTGGCCAATAAATACCGCCCTTGACCCGAATGATGAGGGTATATGGATATGTTGAGTGGAGTGTGCATTTCACTGGTCATGTGCTTATAACCGTCGGTCAAAGCTGGCCTTATTGGCGTTAAGCACACGCTTTATGATGCCGGAAACACCAGTTGAATCAGGAAGTGACGAAGATGAGCTTAAAACGATTGCTGCTATGTAGTTTGTTGTGCATCAGCATTCCCGTATATGCGGAAGAAGATGCAGAGAGTGAAAACCTGATGACGGAGATGGCTGCCAAAATGGCGCAAATGAAAGCACGGCTACGGGCTTATGAGGCAGATGTGGAATATACCAATGATGATGCTTATGCCTTCTCACCGTTCGATACGACCGGTTGCGACATTAATATTGGCAATGTCATTGTCGATGACGGCGCTGATTCACCTGACGAAGTTATTGTTTTGATTGATGGGGATGTTATCCAGTCCAATAACTGCCGTTAAATTCGCAGCCGCCATCATTTTAGCCAACCATAAACGCGAGACAACAATCATGAAAAAGTCCGTACTATTAGCAAGCGTTGTTGCCATGTCTTTCCTGGGTGGTTGCGCCAGCCTTGATTCCCGGTTAGCGCAAGAATTTGCCAAAATCCGACGTGGCCCTTCTGGTTCGCCCTACAAATCCATCACCAATTTTTCTGATGCCCTGACGTGTGTTGATGATTTGATGCTGGTCAAGGGTGTGAAAGATATTCCTGTTATGGTGGAGGATATTGATGACAAAACAGAGGAGGTCAAAACAGGCACCCGTGACATGCTGATTTCCGCCATTTCCCGAATGACTACCAAAAGCAAGGCCATTAAGCTAATTGCCTACGGTAAGGATTCAGGCAATCTGGTTTCTTTTATGAAAGCAGCCAATTATGTGGGTGCTTACAAGGAAATGCCGTTGTTTGACATTCAGGGATCCATTACCCAGTTTGACAAGGGGGTTGTCAGTACCGATAGCAGTGTTGGGCTGTTCCAGCGTAAAAAAGGTGGGGGCGGTGCTGCCCATGGCAGTTCCCTGAATGTAGTGGCACTGGATTTGAATGTGTTGCAGGCATCTGATATGAGCGTTATGCCTGGTATCACCTCCAGCAATTCTGTCGCCATTTTCCAGCGTGCTGATTCACTGGATATGGATGCCAGTATCAATAAACTTGGCATCTATTTTGACCTGAGCTTGAATGCAAGTGAGGGTAAGGCGCAAGCGGTGCGTAATCTGGTGGATTTGGCCGCGGTTGAACTGGTGGGCAAGTTGGTCGGCGTACCTTACGGTAAGTGCCTGGGCGTTAAAGAGCCAGCGGTAGGCATGGCCGGAGCAACCGGGCAGACCGGCGAAAAAGGGGGCGATAGCCTAAAACCGACAGTATCCCAACCTGTTGATCCTGCTAAGGTGGTCGCGGTGAAACTTCCCAAGCTGACCCCCAAACAGGATGCGTTGGCTTCGTCCCCAACAGTGAGGCGCGTACTCAATGAAGGGGATAGCCTTGACCCGCAAGGGATTGTGAGAGTAAAACGGATTGTCACAACCAGCCAGCCTTAACGTGGATGACGGTTGATCAAGCAATTCAAGAGGAGTTGGTAACGATGAAATGGCCTATCATGACTTCTGCATTGCTGCTGTTGGTGGCAGGCAAGGCATCCGCCGATTTTTTCGATTTCTTCGACATGGGGGACATGTTTGGCGACAACCGCCAGCAGCAAACCCATCGCGCTACTGGCAACGGGCAAAGCTACGGCAACAGCGCCAGTCAATCGTCTGGCCAGTCACGCGGGCGTGGCGAAGCCGACATTAATATGGATTTCAACCTAGATTTTCGTGCGCAAGGCTGGGGCATGGGAGAGGCGGCAGGCAGGGGCAAAAGCCGTGGCGATGTGGCGCAGTCCCAGTACCTGAACAACCAGTACAGTGCTTGGGGTACGGGTTACAATAACCTTTCTGGCTATACTTTCCCGGATGCTACCAGCCTTTCCGGTTATACCTTCCCTGACCCGAACGCCATCAATGCGGCGACGGCTTACCGGAGTGCCTACCCTTATTCGGCTTACGCCTACCGTTACCCATCATATAGCTACTCATATAGCTACGGCTACCCGCAGCCTTACGCGCAGCAAGGGTATCAGGCTTACTACTACCCCTACTACGCGCAGCCTTACTACGGCTTTAGCCCTGTTCCAGTAACCGGCGCAGGTCGATAACGGCGGCATTCGCCCGTGACAGGTAGGAAGCCATGATCAGCGAGTGGTTGGTGACGAAGCCGAAACCGTTGCCATTCAGGATCATCGGACTCCAGATGGTGTTCTGGGTGGATTCCAGTTCGCGGATGATCTGTTGCAGGCTGATGCGTGCGTTCTTCTTGTCCAGTACCGGGCCAAAATCGGTTTCCACCGCTTTCAGGAAATGCAGCAGCGCCCACGCTTGCCCACGCGTTTCGTAGAATACGTTGTCAACCTGCATCCACGGCGTTTTGTTGAACTGGCTACCCGGTGTTGGGGTGGATTGTTCCGCCGCGCTATCGCCTGCCAGGCCAAGGTTCAAGCCTTCCCGTCCGACGCTGGCGCTGAGACGCTGGGAAAGGGAGCCGAGGCGTTTTTCCACCTGCGCCAGCCAGTCGCGCAGGTTGTCGGCGCGGGCGTAAAATTGCGCATTCATCTGTTTAGGGTCGCTCAGGCGCAGCAAATAGCGGTCGAGCGCCTTGATGGCGGTGCGGTATTCGCTTTCGGTCGGCGGGAACAACCAGGAGTCGGAGTCGAAGTTGAAACGCGGCTCGGCGATGATCAGATCCTTGTCTTCGGTCGATTGTGACTGTGAACGGCTGAAATCATTGCGGAAGGCGCGCGCCATGTCGCGGGTTTGCACCAGCACGCCGAATTCCCACTCTGGAATGTTGTCCAGATAAATGCCCGGCGGGGTTACGTCATTGGTGAGGTAACCGCCCGGTTTGTCCAACAGGGTGCTGGCCACCTTGATCAGGGTGCTGGTGGTGGTGACACCGGTGACCAGCCTGGTTTTGGTTTCTTCCACCTTGAGCTTGGCGTTTTCGTTGACGTCAAAGGTATCCGGCTCGTTGCTCCAATAGAGGCCGAGTACCAGCACCACGATGATGTAGGTGACGATGAATAACCCCAGCGTCCACCACAAGCCCTTTTCTTTCCAGGTCTTCGGGTGGTAGAGGTCAAGCACTTTTTTGCTGCCAGAGGCGGATGCGCTCAGTATTGCCATGACAATTCCTTCATGATCCAGTCGTTTTCATTGGTGTATAGTGGAGGATTTTAGGCTAACAGGATTCGTCCGCGATATAAAAACCATTCCGGACGGTTTATCAGGAGAGATTCATGGCGGTTTTACGTCCCCTCGCATGGTTATTTGCGCTGGTGCTATTGGTTGTGGCAGCGATAGCAATGTTTGCGCTGACCTTTGACGCCAACCGTTACAAGCCGGAACTGGTTACACTGGTGAAGGAAAAAACCGGGCGTGACCTCAATATTGATGGCGACATCGAGCTTTCCTTTTACCCCAATATCGCCCTGCAACTGGGGCAGGTGAAACTGGGCAATGCCAAGGGTTTTGACAGTGGCCTGTTTGCCGAAGCCGACAATGCGCGGGTGGCAGTGCAATTCCTGCCCTTGCTGGAACAGCAACTGAAAATCAACGAAGTCTACTTGCAGGGTTTGAAACTGAACCTGCACCGTAACAAGAGTGGAAAAACCAACTGGGAAGACCTGCTGCCTGCCGGTTCCGCACCTGCCGATGACGAAGCAGGCGAAGCCATGACCAAACTGCTGGGTGGTTTCGTGGTGGCGGGCGTGAGCGTGGAAGATTCGCAGGTGCGCTGGCGCGACGATGTGCAAGGCAAAACCCTCACCCTTGCTCCGCTTAACCTGAAAACCAGCGCCATTCACCCCGGCGAACCGGTCGACATCCATCTCGACACCAACCTCAAGCAGAACCAGCCCGCGCTGGATATGCACCTCGACATCGCCACGACTGCGCAACTGGCTGACAACAAGGACGATTTCACCCTTACTGCCCTCAAGGTGCAGGCGCAACTGCCCGATCAACTGGATGCCAGCGTCAGCGGTAACCTGCAAGGCAAGCTCGACAGCCAGCAACTGGCTGTTCCCGATTTGCAGGCGGTGCTCAAACTGGCAGGGCTGGGAACACTCAATCTCGGTGGTAACCTGAAAGCCGATCTGAGCAAACAGACGCTTGACCTCGGCGGCTTGCAGGCCAGGGCGCAACTGGACAACGCCGTTGCTGGCAAGGTGGATGCCGGGCTCAGCGGCGATGCCCATTACAATCTCGACAAACAGGTGCTGAGTATGGGTGGGATGCAACTCCAGGCCAACCTGCAAGGCGGCGAGCTGCCAGTGCAAAGCGTCAGCGCCAAACTCAGCGGCCAGCCCACGTTCAAGGTGAAAGACCAGCAACTCGATATCGACGAATTGCAACTGACTGCCGATGTGGAAGCCGATCAGATTCCCGGTGGCCAATTGCAGCAGCAAGCTAGCGGTAACCTGAAACTTAACCTGGCCAGCGGCAAAGGCGTACTGGATTTACCGAAAACCTGGCTGCAAACCAAGGACTACCAACTGGACGGCCAGCTGCAAGTGCAAGACCCGCTGCTACCGGAACGGAAAGTGGATGGCAGTTTCAAATCCGCCGTGCTGAGTTATCCCCCCTTCGAGTTGCAACAGGCCACCCTCGGCGTGCACCTGGGAAACGGCCAGTTGCAACTGACGCCCACCGGGACGCTGTTCAAGGGTAACTATCAGGGAACCATCAACATCGACACCTTGCAAACCCCAGCGACCCTGCGTACCGAACACAAAGTGCAAAAACTGCGTACTGAAGACTTGTTATTCGCCCTCACCGATGACCGGCTGGTGACCGGCGCGCTGGACATGAACGCCAAGCTGGATTCGGTGGTCGGCGATGCTGCCACTTTCAAGCAGAACCTCAACGGTGTCATCGATTTTGAATTAACGGATGGCACCATCCGCGACGCCAATTTCGCGCAAAAAACCAAGGAAATAGTCAAGCTGTTCGAGAAGGAAAGCATCAACGACATGGGCGAAAAGGAAGTCGCCTTCACCACCCTGAAGGGGCAGTGGAAGGTTAAACAAGGCGTGTTCAGCACTGCCGAAAACGTCATGACCGCGCCGCATTTCCAGGTCAAGGGCAACGGCGAGGTCAACATCGTCAACGAATCCCTCGACTTCAAACTGCGCGTCGGCGAAAAGCCCAAGCCCGACAAGCCGGAAGGGCTGTTTGCGCCGCTGCACATCTTCGGCCCGTGGAGCAAACCCAGCTATGAGGTGGAACTCGACGTGTTGCTCAAGGAAATGGCCAAGCACAAGCTTGATGAGGAAAAAGGCAAGCTGAAAGACAAATTCGAGGCCGAAAAGCAGAAACAGACCGACGCCCTCCAGCAAAAACGTGATGAAGCCAAGGATCGCCTGAAGCAGGAATTACAGGGTGAGCAGGACAAACTGGAACAGCGCTTGCAGGATCAGTTGCAGAAACAATTGGGTGGTTCCGGTGAACAACCGCAAGAAGGCGAAGCCAGCCCGGAAGACCAACTCAAGAAAAAACTGGAAGATGGGTTGAAAGATAAGCTGAAAGGGTTATTTTGAGGCTAATAGCGGGCAGGTTGGCGATTGGGGAAGATAGGCTGGCCGAATTAATTCTGAATTATCAATGCGGTGATAGTGTTGCTGACATCGCCCATAAACTTAAGGGGATATGGTCATGCGGGGCGCGACACGCTGCATTGACGCGGTGGCTATATGCTTTGGATATTTCCTTGGTTCTTGGCAGGTATTGCTATCCTTGCTTATAATCTCCAATAATATTCGATTGTTCTATTTATTTTTATAATAAAAATCAGATTATTTATTGTTACTTATAATTTTCTGGTGGATATTGGAAAGGGATTTTTCATGTTCTACAAGACACTGTACCCCCTCTATAGAAAAACCGGGGCATCAACCTATTTCCGCAAGCGGCGCTTTGACCTGATACGCGAAATGCTGGCATTGACTCCAGGCCAGAGAGTGCTGGAAGTAGGGTGTTCCAGTGGCATCGATTTCATGCAGTTTGCCGATCAGTATCAGGTGATGGGTGTTGATGTGCGCGATGTGCCCAAAGTCTGTGACTTTCCGTTCCGGCAGCTGAATGCGAAATCTTTGCCCTGGCCTGATCGGCATTTTGATGCGGTGGTATCGATTGGGGTACTGGAACACATCCAGCCCATCGATACTTTGTGCGCGGTGACGGCTGAAATCCGTCGTGTGGCGAAGCGGTTTTGCGTGATTGTGCCTTCCAATGGCACCTGGATTGAACCGCATACCTGGGTTCCCTGGTGGCAGTTGCGGGGGCAACACACCAAGCCGCCGTGTGCTTTCGAGTTGAATTATTTCAGTGATGAAGCCTGGTTGCAGTTTCCTGGCTTCCTGGATGCGGTGACGAAACGTTACTGGCATGTGCCGGGCGTGCAGAACCTGATGATCCTCGGTTAATCGCCCGTTACCACGTCCACCACTGCACCGCCTACCTTGAACGGCACTTTGGCAACTTCTACCGCCGCACCCGTGGCAGCACCCACCGCAGCGCCGGTGACGCTGCTGGCGACCTGGACGGCGCAGCCCTGTAATAACAGGGCTAACACCAGCAAACCGGCATAGGCAGGGCGCATTACGCCGCCTCTTCCTTCTTGGAAGCCCGTTTGCGCTCATGTTCCAGCAGGAAGCGTTTACGGATACGGATGCTCTTGGGGGTGATTTCCACCAGTTCGTCGTCGTCGATGAACTCCATCGCCTGTTCCAGCGTCATGCGGATCGGTGGAACCAGGATCAGGTTTTCATCCGTACCGGCAGCGCGGATGTTGGTCAGCTGCTTGGCTTTCAGCGGGTTGACCACCAGGTCGTTGTCGCGGCTGTGGATGCCGATGACCATGCCTTCATAGACTTCTTCACCGTGGCCGATGAACATGCGCCCGCGCTCTTGCAAGTTGAAAATGGCGTAAGCCAGCGCCTTGCCGGTGGCGTTGGCAATCAGCACGCCGTTGTGGCGTTGGCCAATTGAGCCGGGCTTGACCGGTGCGTAATTTTCAAAGGTATGGTAAATCAGGCCAGTGCCGGAGGTCATGGTCATGAAGTCAGTCTGGAAACCGATCAGGCCGCGTGACGGCATGATGTATTCCAGCCGTACCCGCCCTTTGCCATCCGGTGCCATGTCTTTCAGCTCGGCCTTGCGCTCGCCTAGTGCTTCCATCACCTTGCCCTGGCTTTGCTCTTCGATGTCGATGGTGACGCTTTCAAACGGTTCCATTTTAACGCCGTCGATTTCGCGGATGATAACTTCCGGGCGGGAAACAGCGAGTTCGTAGCCTTCGCGGCGCATGTTTTCGATCAGGATGCCGAGGTGCAGTTCGCCACGACCGGATACCTTGAATTTCTCAGGGTCGTTGGTGTCTTCGACGCGCAAGGCGACATTGTGCAGCAGTTCCTGTTTGAGGCGCTCGTTGAGGCGGCGGGAAGAGGTACCGGTTTTGACTTCCTTGCCCGCAAATGGCGAGGTATTGACCTGGAAAGTCATGGTGACGGTCGGCTCGTCCACGCTCAGCGGTGGCAGCGCCACCACATTATCCGGGTCACACAAGGTGTCGGAAATGTGCAGCTCATCCATGCCGGAGAAGGCGATGATGTCACCGGCTTGCGCTTCGTTGACTTCCACGCGGTCGAGGCCGTTGAAGCCGAGGATTTTCAGGATGCGCCCGCTGCGGATATTGCCTTCGGTATCAATGGCCTTGATCTGGGTGTTGGTCTTGACCTTGCCCTGCTTGATGCGCCCGATACCGATAATGCCGAGGTAGGAGTTGTAGTCGAGCTGGCTGACCTGCAACTGGAACGGGGCATCCACGTCTACGTCTGGCGCGGGTACGGAGTCGATAATGGTTTCAAACAGTGCGGTCATGTCGCCGCTGTCGACGGTCTCTTCCAGACCCGCAAAACCGTTCAGGGCGGAGGCGTACACCACCGGGAAGTCGAGTTGCTCGTCGGTGGCGCCGAGGTTGTCGAACAGTTCAAACACCTGATCCATGACCCAGTGCGGGCGTGCGCCGGGGCGGTCGATCTTGTTGACGACCAGGATGGGCTTGAGGCCGTGGGCAAAGGCTTTCTGGGTCACGAAACGGGTTTGCGGCATTGGGCCGTCCACCGCGTCCACCAGCAACAGCACGGAGTCGACCATGGAGAGTACGCGCTCAACTTCGCCACCAAAGTCGGCGTGCCCAGGGGTGTCGACAATGTTGATGCGGTATTCGACGCCATTTTTCGGGTTAGTCCAACGCAGGGCAGTGTTTTTCGCCAGGATGGTAATGCCGCGCTCTTTCTCCAGCGCGTTGGAATCCATCATGCGTTCGGAAACTTCGGCGCGTTCGCCCAAAGTGCCGGATTGTTGTAGCAGTTTGTCCACCAGGGTGGTTTTCCCATGGTCAACGTGGGCGATGATGGCGATGTTTCGCAGGTTCTGGATCACAGCTAAAGTACTCAATGAATGCTTGAAAGGCGCGATTATACTTGGAATATGGTAATTTTCTAATGAATTTGTATCGTAGGGTGGTTTGCATCGCTTGACCTTGTACTTGCGGCGATTACGACCTATAAACACTGCAATACCTGCGGTGATTACGATGACCTGGATACACCAACAACCCGCCTGGCCTCATTTCTACTGGGATGATAAAACCTTGAGCACCCCACTGGCCTCTGTGCGCCACCAGCAAGGACGCTTGTTGGGGCGGATGGATGCACTGGGCTTTTCCTTCCAACGGGAAGCCAGCCTGAATGCACTGACCAATGAGGTGGTGAAATCCTCCGCGATTGAGGGCGAACACCTAAACCGCGAAGAAGTCCGCTCCTCCATTGCCCAAAAGCTGGGGATGGATCAGGGTGGGCGTTTGCCAGCCAGCCGCCACGTCGAGGGCATCGTCGAAGTGATGCTGGATGCGACCCAGGCTTACCAGCAACCGCTGAGCGAAGAACGTTTGTGCGCTTGGCACTGCGCTTTGTTTCCGACCGGTTTCAGTGGCATGACCCCCATTATGGTGGGTATGTGGCGACCACCCTCCGCAGGGGCAATGCAGGTTATTTCCAGCAGCTATGGGCATACAAAGGTACATTTTGAAGCACCGGAAGCGACCCGTTTGCCGGATGAAATGGCGGCATTTCTGGCCTGGTTCGCAGCAGATGGCGGGCTTGACCCGGTGCTGAAAGCGGGCGTGGCGCATTTCTGGTTTATTACCTTGCATCCGTTTGAGGATGGTAACGGGCGTATTGCCAGGGCGATTGCCGATATGGCTTTGGCACGGGCGGATCAAACCCCGCAGCGGTTTTACAGCATGTCGGCGCAAATCGAGGCCGAACGCAAACACTACTACGCACAACTGGAGCGCCAGCAACGCGGCTCGTTGGACATTACCCCGTGGCTGGGTTGGTTTCTGGGTTGTCTGGAACGCGCCATTGGCAGTGCCGGGGAAGCATTGGGCGCGGTATTGCACAAAGCCAGGGTGTGGGAATGCCTGCACCCTTACGCGGTGAATGAGCGCCAGCGGGTGGTGCTGAACCGGATGCTGGGTGATTTTGAGGGTTATCTGAATACCTCAAAATATGCAAAGTTGGCGAAATGCTCGAATGATACCGCCTTGCGCGACATTACCGCGTTGCTGGCGTGGGGTGTTTTGGTACAGAATCCAGCCAAAGGTCGTAGCACTAGTTACCGGCTGGTCACGGCAGAAGAATTGCGCCAGTTTGATCCATCCAAACAGCCATGATTGTCAGCCCCTAAAGTTAAGTGGTCTTTTATGGTATCCTCTGTGGTGATGTTGTTACCGGTTATCCGTCATCCATGAAAAACCAGACCAATGCTGTACCCGACAATGCTTTCAACCTGAATGCGGTCAATGATAGTGCCGTCTTTATCCGGCGTTTGAAGCCGGACGCGGGTATTTCCGAGCCAGTCTACCGGCAGTTGCAACGCCAGATTATCGAAATGATCCAGTCGGGCGAGTTGGGGGAGGGTGACAGCCTGCCTTCCGAGCGTACCCTGGCGGAAGCCCTGAGCCTCAGCCGTACCACCATCCGCCGCTGTTACAATGAGCTGCGCGAACAGGAATACATCACGACCCACGGGCGTGCAGGTGTCATGGTCAACACGCCGCCGCGCATTAACCCGGAACTGGGCAGGCTCAAAGGCTTTACCGAAGAGATGCGCGAAATCGGGGTGGAGCCTTCCACCCGTTTGCTGGAACGGCGCATTGTCTCTGACCGAACCATTGCTTCCATTTTCAACCGCCCGTCGACCGCCCGTTTCCTCAAGCTGGTGCGTTTGCGCCTGGGGGATGGAGTGCCGATGACCCGTGAAGTGGCCTGGTATGATTTGACGCTGGCTCCAGCGCTGGCGGATTGGGATGTGTCCGGTTCCGCTTACCAGTTCCTGCGCCAGCAGTGCGGCGTAACGTTGGCGGATGGCGAGCAGACCATTGAGGCGGCCATGAGCAATGACGAGGAAATGGCAGTCTTCGGGTTTGATGAGCCTGGGCCTTGCCTGCTGCTCAAGCGCAAGACCTACGCCACCAGCGGACAGGTGGTGGAATACGTGGAGGGGACATTCCGGGGGGATGCCTATACCTACCGGATTACCTTGCAGATGAATCCGCGCACGCCTGCCCCTGCATGAATGCCTGTACATGGGTCAGTGCTGGCAAGGCAGATAATACCCCTGCCTGACTTGCGACTATCGCCCCGCAGGCATTGGCAAAGCGCAGTGCTGCATTTAGCGGCGTATTTTGCCCCAGGGCGTAAGCCAACCCAGCAGTGAAGGCATCGCCCGCGCCGGTGGGGTCGGTTACTGTCACCGTCCAGGCAGGTTCATGCATGGCTGTTTCCCCCTGCCTGACAACACAGCCGCGTCCGGCCAGTGTCACCACCAGCAAACGCCCCCGCCATGCCAATGTTGGCAGTAAACGCAGCCATTGGATGATTGATAAAGCCTCTGCATCGGCAAGACCAAAGCAAGCGGCTGCTTCAGTTTCATTGAGAACCAGAATGTCAGTCAGCGCCAACATTTCCGGGTCAGGAGTACGCCAGGGGGATGGGTTCAACAGGGTTGTAATGTCTTGTTGTCGAGCTTGCTGGAAGGCTTCCCGTATCGGCGCATCAGGAATCTCGAACTGGGCGCAAACCAGTTGGCAGGAAGTCAGCATGGGGCTGGCCGCTTTCACATGGGAGCCATCCAGTTTGGCATTCGCACCAGGGTATATGGCGATGATATTGCTGCCATCTTCAGCGACCAAACCGACACCAAAACCAGAAGCGTCGGGCAGGGTAAGTACCAGGCTGGTATCCATGCCTTCAGCGTGCAGCAAGTCCAGCAATGCGGCTCCGGCTGCATCATTGCCTATTGCCAGTAGTGTATGTGCCTGCAAGCCAAGACGGTGCATCCCCACGGCCAGGTTCAGCCCTTTGCCGCCGTGTTCCGCCCAAAATTCGCTGGCTTGCACGGATTCACCGGTTTTGGGCAACTGCCCGACACGCAAACTGTTGGCATTGATGTAACTGCCCAGTACGAATACGTCCATCCTGTTTTCCCTCTGCAAGACAGGCGGATTGTAGAAGAAACCGTGCGAAAGGCTGGCATGTGTTTTTTGGTATCAAGCAATAGGCAGTAGCTAATGTCTATATCGCCATTATAGGGGATACTGGATGCGCAAAAATACCTAGAATGCGCAACGTCTGAACATTGAATAATGGGTTTGTTGGTATTATATTGGTATCTCAAGTTCATAACCAAAGCGAGGATGTCATGAAACCATTATTATTTACTTCACTGTTTTTGGTACTTGTTGGTACGGGCTTAACCACTACAGCAAATGCCGAACCTGCCTCAGATGGCACGTTCTACATCAAAGCCAAGCATAGCGGAAAATGTGTTCACCAACACGGACAGATCAACGACAATGGCGGCAATGTTACCCAATGGGATTGCGTCAACCAGGACAATGTCAAGCTGGAGCGAATCCCAACCGGCAGCGGCTATTTTCTACTCCGTTTCAAACACAGCGGGAAATGTGTCACGGTCGAAAACGACAGCCTGGATCGTGACGCCAATATCATCCAGTGGGACTGCAATTATGACGGCCCGCGCAACCAGACCTGGCACATGGTTAAAGCCAGCAATAGCCCAACTGATCCTTACGTGCAAATTCAATCCGGTAACGGAGCCTGCCTGCATCAGCATGGTGCCACCAACGGTAATGGCGACAACATTACCCAATGGGATTGTATTAACCAGCCCAACGTATTGTGGAAATTTACCCCGGCACCGAACTGAAATCGCTCTTACCAACGTTTAGGAGTGGGTCAATAATGAAAAATCGGGGCGGTATAATGCTGGTAGCGATGCTTCCAGTTTGCGTAATGTTCCCTGCACTAGCGACAGAAGTTACAAAGCCAGCAGATACTTCCAATACGGCAGACACACAAGGGGCGGAGAAGCCGGACATTTCGCTGGATGGTGATATTCAGAGCGAGGTATCCCCAAAGCCTGATGCCATCTCATTCAGTGATGCCGTCAAAGCGATGGAAGCCCCCGAAAAAGGTGAGTTTGCCAAAGCCTTGGAAGCCTCAGAACAAGCAGGACAAGGGGTAAATGCTTCCCCGGTGCCATTTTGTACCGAGGCTTTCCGCTCCGTTAGCATTGGGGGAGGTGGTGGAGGTAACGCCTGCGCTGAGCCCGATCCACAGCGTCAGGCTGAGAAGGATGAACTTCTCAAACAAATCGGGGAAATGAAACCTGCTGATATGGTATCCAGCTTGGTCGACCTGGAATTGCGCCTGCGTCAACTTGAAGCCAATCGTAATACGATCAAGGCACCTTTTAAGGTGGTGGATAACAATGGGCGGGTGATCCTGAGCGTCACAACCGATAACCAAGGGTCGGATTACCTGGTCATGGGTGAACAAGGCAAGCCGAGTATCCTGTTGCAGCGTAATGGCGAATATGCACGCTTGAGCGCCCGTATTTCAGCCGATAACCGGGCTTATTTAAATGCAGATACCGCAACTGGAGCGAGTGCTGCTGCCGAGCATAATCATTTCGCTTCCGGGGTAGGTACTTCTGCCCTGGGAGGGAGTGGTTTGTTTATCCGTCAAGTTCAAGGGCAAGCAGCCTTGCCTGCCGCAGAAATTGCAGCCCTTCCGGGTAAAAAAGTTGCCCTGCGTTTGTATAACGAACAAGGCAAGGCAGTGGTCTCTGCGGGTATGAACCCAGCAGCAGGTGGCGCAGGTACGGTCAGAACGGCTAACACCAAAGGCGAAAATGTTGCCTTTATGGGAACAACCTCGGAGGGGGAAAACGGCGCAGTCGGCGTAGCCAAAAACGGCAAGGATGTCGTTGCCATGCTGGCAGAACCCCGTTTGGTTGCAGTGTATAACGACACAGGTGCGCCGATTGTGTCGATGGGTAAAAGCGATAAATCCGACGGCGGAAATCTGACTACCCGCGATCCCGCTGGTGAGGGCGTTTTCAGTGCAGGCTATAACAGCGCTGTTGGTGGCGGCGATGCTTGTGTATATCGTGCCAAAAGACAGAATACCTTCTGTCTCGGTATCGGTCTTCCTGGCATGATGGGCACAATGGGAAACTGATGGATGAATAGGCGAACTGTACTTCCAATACTCTCGTTATTGCTCGCCGTCAGCAATAATGGTGTGGCAGCAACTACCCCACCTACTATTCCCCTTTGCCCCGGTTTACACATAGTCACTGCTATCAACCAAAGCAGCGGTGATTACGAATCCATCAAGCGCATTATGGCTGTGGATGAAGCCGGTGTTACCCTGCATTATTCCAGTGAACATGAGGTCAATGACCCCTTCAGCGACAAACCGCCGGAACTGGTCAGTACCAACGTGACCCGCCGGGTATTGCGCGCAGACCAGCAAAAAGCGGGCTATTATCTCGCGGTTTTTGACCCCAAATTGCCGAAAACCGTGCCGAACAGCACCGCCATCAGCCTGACCCACGACAATTTCACCCGGCTGAAAAGCACGGGCAAAGCAGACGTTTCCATCGTTACCACGCTCAACTACAGTACCACGCCGGAAAACGTGCTTGACCCTGATTCGCCCTATCGCTGGTGGTTTGCGCCTTCGGTGTACGCGCTGGAATTGTCCGATAAGGCCCCTGTCCCATTCCCCGTCTTGCTGAATGGCAAACCGGCGGAATTGCCTGCACTGCACATCAACGGCTTGTTTGGGGAAGAAAAAGCCGAGTTCTTTGTGCTGGATGACCCTGACAACCCACTGATACTGAAATTCCGCCTGGGTTTTGGCACAGATGAAGCCTTGAAAGCCAAGTTTGCCAATGACCCGGTGATGACCAAAATGCTGGAAGAACTGGCCGCTACAGCGCCCGCACCGTCAGAACGGGATCGCTTGCAGGTGACACAGATTACCTTTGATTGCCACCGCAGCGATGACTTGCCAATGGCAAGCGATACGGGCAAACCACTGGAAATATCCGGCGAATTTGATACCGATACCGAACATTTCCCGACCGGTAGTGGTGGTGTAGCCAATGGCAACGGATCAGGTTCGGGCAGTGGCAACGGTGGTGGCGGTACGGGTGCTGGTTCGCTGGGCGACGGCATGGGTAGTCTGAACCTTGGTACAGGTGCGGGTACGGGTAACGGTGCAGGGAATGGCAACCAAACGGCTGAACTGGAAAAAGCCCTGCAAGCGGGTGAAAAGGTCGACATCTACGACATCTTTTTCAGTTTCAACAGTGCCAAGTTGCGCCCCGAGTCCGATGAAACCCTGCAACGTATTGCTACCCTGTTGGACAAACACCCCGACTGGAAACTGTCTGTCGGCGGGCATACCGACAGCATCGCCAGCGACAGCTTCAACCTTGACCTTTCCAACCGGCGTGCTGCCGCTGTCAAAACAGCCCTGGTGGAACGCTACAAGATTGCAGAAAACCGTCTAGGTACGCAGGGTTACGGCGAAGGTAGCCCGCGTGACACCAATGACACCCTCGAAGGCCGCGCCCGCAACCGCCGGGTCGAGCTGGCGCGGCAGTGAAGCCCCATTATGATGACAAGCCCAAAGGAGTTCCCATGAAACGTATACTCACCACCGCTGCATTGCTTGCTTTGCTGCCGCCTGCGTTCGCGCTGGATGCAGCCTGTGATCCACTGGTCAAATCCAGCGAGGCCAAAATCGCCCAGCCAGCCTGGCATGTTGTCGTGGAAGGCGGGGGCACGAAGCTCGAATCCATCAAGGTGGATGACCAGTTTTTCATGTCCCAGGGCGACAAGTGGATGAAGTCACCGATGAACCTGGATGAGGCCGAAAAAATTGCCATCAAACAGATGCAGGATGGCGGTATCAAAATCACCAACTGCAAGGATGAAGGCACGGAAACCGTGGATGGCGTGGAAATGAACATTCTCAGTTACACCACCGAAATCCCCGGCTCCGGTTTCCCGGCAGTAACAGCTAAACTGTATATCGGCAAGGACGATGGCTTGCCCTATAAATCCGTTGCGGAAGATGAGGACAAGACAACCACCGTCACCCGTTACCAGGATGTCGTTGCCCCCAAACTGTAGGAGCCAGCCATGAAAACGCATTTCCTGTTACCGCTGGCTTTGCTGCTGGCAATGTCTGGTTGTGGCGACAAAGAAAGCACTACCGATGCAGGAACCCCCATATCCCAGGACAAAGCCATCCCGCCCTGCCAGTTGGTGACGGCTGCGGAGGTGCAGGCCGTTTTCGGCAATGTGGTCGAAACCATGGCGGATGAGCCGGAAACCTGCACCTACAACAGCAAGGGGGCAGTCACAGATGTTGCCCCTTTCACCATGCTCATTATTACCCTGACACCGAATGCTGATGAGGCCGAAGCCAAGGATACGTTGCAGATGATGTTGAAAATGCAGGGTTTCGTCGGTGATGTCGTCAATGATGCGATGAAAGCACCCAATACCCATGCGCTGCAAACGCTGGATGGCGTGGGGGATGAGGCTTACCTGAGCAAGGGCAATCTTGACCTGATGTCCAATACCCAGCTGACCTTGCGCAAGGGGCGGATGGTGTTGAACATGGGGGCGATTGGCCTGAAGGGTGAAGACGAGGCTGGAAAACTGGCAACCCTTGCCCGTCAGGTTGCCCCGCGTCTGTAGGATGCTGGTGGTTTGCGAAATCTCCTGCCCCAGCTGCCTGAAACGCCGTAGACTTAGCGCCTTTGCCATTTGTCTACGGAGCAAACAATGGAATTACCGATCGCAAGCCATTACAACATGCTGGGTGGGGAGGCGGGCATTCACCGCTTGGTCGACCGTTTCTACGACCTGATGGACGAGCTGCCGGAAGCCTGGGAGCTGCGCAAAATACACCCGCAGGATTTGCAGGGTTCCCGCGACAAACTGTTCAAGTTCCTGTCCGGCTGGCTGGGTGGGCCGGGCTTGTATGAAGCGGAATACGGCCACCCGCGTTTGCGGATGCGGCATATGCCCTTTCCGGTTGATAGCCAGATGCGTGACCAATGGTTGCTGTGTATTAATATGGCACTGGATGAGCAGGTGCAGGATAATTTGCTAAAAAACCAGTTAAAATCGGCGTTTTCCAATGTGGCTGATCATATGCGTAACCGCCAGGGTTAGGTAAAAATTAATCAATAAAAACAATAAATAATGTTTTTCCTGCCATCTGCTACAGTCAGGGTTACTCTTCATCAGAATAGAGGAAAATACGATGAGTAAATATTGGTACTTGGCAGGAACGTCAATTTTGTTGGCAAGCAGCCTGGCTTATGGCGGAAGCGCTTATGCCCCGTATGTTGGTGCAAGTGTCGGCTACAATACGGCGGTTTCCGAATCGAACCTGAGTGCAGCCTGTGGGGTCGGGACTTCCACCTGTCAGGATCTGGGTGATACCGAGGATGCCTGGCGGGTTTACGCGGGTTACCCCATCACTGACAAATTTGCGGCGGAACTGGGTTACACCGACCTGGTATACACGGCGCGTCTGGAGGAGCAAGCCAATGGCATCGGCGTCTTGCGCGGTGAACAGAAAACCAAAGGGGTCACCCTTGGCCTGACCGCGAAGCAGCCCGTTACCCAACAGGTGGATGTTTACGGCAAGCTGGGCGCATATGTGTGGGATAGCAAAGCCAACACCTCGCTGGGTAGTGCGGATGATTCCGGCACTTCCCCCACCGTGGGCTTGGGGGTCGCGTACAATGTCAATGAACAGTGGGGCGTGAATGCCGGTTGGGATCGTTATTTCGACCTGGGAACCCAGGCCAGGCTGATTGACGGCGGTAAGGTTGGCACGGTTGATGAGGACATCGACACTTTCAGCGTCGGCCTGAACTATAATTTCTGATCTTTTGCTTGCCTGCCGCCAGCCGTGTCTAGCCGCGCTGGCGGCGGGTGACGGTCACTTCCGAATAGTCATCCCCCATCGCCACGCATTTGCCCTGTTCCGCCCAGAAAGAACTGGGTGAACGGTTGATCTGATAGTAGTAATCCAGGTTCAGGTTGGGGCGTTGGGTGATGTCGCCTTCGTACAGCAGGTTCATCAGTGAGGCTGCCACCCCGGTTATCAGGTAATCCACTGGCTGGCTGGCAAGGCCAAACCAGCGCAGGTAGCCGAGTGATTCGTAAGGCCGCCAGACCCGCAGCACCAGCTTTTCATCCGGAACCAGTTCCGCCACCCGCCAGATACCCCAACCCAGCGCGTTGATGACGGCGATGATGCCGTGCAGCCAGTCTTCGCGGGTCTTGATCATGGGCATGACCAGCCCTTCCCAGGCTTCCGAATTCATGATGCCGCCCATGGTGTTGAAGCCGCAGATATGCCCGGCCTCGATCAGCAGGGTGCGCGATAGGCTCATGCCTTCCAGGTTGATGTATTGCTTGTAGTAGAACAGGGCAGGGTAGTCGTAAACCAGCAGGTCAGTGAGGCTGGGGCGTTTTTGCAGCGCTGCTGACAATTGTTGCTCGAAACGGTAGGAAACCAGGTTGTAATAGTCGGCGTAATGGCGGGTCAGTTCCACCCCGAAAGCGGGGATCAGCCCCTGCTGGTTGCCATACAGCGGCGCCTGGCTGACGCCATGGATGACGGCGGCTTCGTCGATATTGCTGTCCACCATGCGTTCGGGGATGACGGAACCCAACCCTGCGGCATCCTGCTGCGCTGTTGCAGTGTTGGTCAGCTGAAACAGGTATTCAAATTCATCCCCGCCCACGTAGATGCGGAACTTGCTGTGCGTACCTTTGAGGGAAATGGCCTCAGGGGTCAGCTCGCCACTGAAGGCTTCCCCAAACGCGGCGGAAAGCGCGCCGATGGCAAAGCCCAGATCGAAATATTCACCTGCACCCCGGCGTTTTTCAAAATTCAGCCCCAGCGCGCGCCCGTAATGGGAGGAATGGGTGCTGAGTTCAAACTGGTTTTTTCCGACCGCCTGCTTGACGGTAGGGAGCAGCGGTAGCAGGCCAAAGCCGCAGAAACGGTAGAGGGATTCGGCATAATGCAGGCGTTCATCCAGCTTCATGTCGGGGTATTGTTGGAAATGTGCCTGTAAGCCCAGAAAGGTGACTTCGGCAGCGGCGTGGATGAGGATTTTCTTGTTGTCGATGTGGCGGCAGTTTTCAATGGTGTTCTGCAAAGTGCGGTTATAGTGGTTACAGTGGAACACCATGGGTTGGTTGTCGATCTCGCAGATGCCTGACGCGCTATCTGCGACCGTAATAACGTCTGTACTCATGACCATATTCCTCTTGTTGGTATCGCTATTATTGCCTAGGAGTCCAGTCGGGTATAAAAGTCACTGACGAGGTGGCGTTAATTCCCCGGCTGGGGAGAAACTGGTGGCAGGCGCGATTTCTCCGCTTCGATCCAGTCCTGGACTCGCTGGTTAATGGCGTCGGCTTTCAGCCCTTTGCTGCTGAAAGCCGGACCGATGCTGACGGTGATGATGCCCGGCTGCTTGATCCAGGCGTGACGGGGCCAGCTTGCGCCCGCATTATGTGCGACCGGCACAACCGGAAAGCCGGAATGGGAGGCGAGGATGGCTCCACCGATTTTATAGGGCAAACTTTCACCGGGTTTGACCCGTGTGCCTTCCGGAAAAATCACGATGCTGATGCCTTCTTCCAGCAATGCTTTGCCCTGGTGGGAAAGCTGCTTGACGGCGGCACGGCCAGCCCCTCGGTCAATGGCGATGGGTTTGATCAGGCGCAACCCCCAGCCGAAGAAAGGAATTTTCAGCAACTCCCGCTTCAGCACCCAGCTCAGGTGTTGCGGGAAAATATGGGTCAGGGCAAAGGTTTCCCAGGTCGACTGGTGGTTGGACATAATGATGAAAGCGCTGTCGGTGGGGATGTTTTCCCGCCCCCACACCTGATAGTTTACCCCGCAGGTCACTTTCAGCCACCACAGGTTGAAACGGTTCCACAAGGTGGTGGCGGGGTAGCGGTATTTGAGCGGAAACAGCCATGCCAGCGGCGTCAACAGGCCAGCCAGCAGGGTGCTGAGGGCGAAGCCGACCCAGAATACAGTGGCGCGCGTGCCCAGCCAGAGCTTGTAGAGTGCATTCATGCAGTTGGGGTTCCGGTAAGCGAATGGGCATAGTCTGACAGATTATCGAACACAGGTATATCGGCGGGTAACTGGCCGCCTGCCAGGGTGCGTTCGCCCTTGCCGGTGCGTACTTGCACATAGTTTGCCCCGGCGGCGGCGGCGGCCTGCCAGTCGCGCAAGGAATCGCCGACAACGGTGGCTTGCGTCAGGTCGGCGCCGACATACGCCGCTATCTCATGCAACATGCCCGGTTTGGGTTTGCGGCAATTGCACTGCTCATCACCCAGATGCGGGCAGTAAGCGATATAGGCGACTTCGCCGTCGTGTTCCGTCAGCAACCTGCGCAATTTGGCGTGCATCGCATCGAGGGTCGCCAGATCGTACAAACCACGGGCAATGCCGGACTGGTTGGTGGCGACGGCCAGCGTGTAACCTGCCTTGTTAAGGTGCGCCATGGCCTCAATACTGCCGGGTATGGGAACCCATTCCGCTGCCGACTTGATGAAATGGTCTGAGTCTTCGTTGATCACGCCGTCACGGTCGAGAATGATCAGCTTCATGACTATTCCTGTTCCAGCAACTGATGCAGTTTGCGCAGCGCCTGGCCGCGATGGCTGATGCGGTTTTTTTCTTCCGGCGGCAGTTCGGCGGAGGAGCAGCCGTGGGTTGGCACGAAAAACAGCGGGTCGTAACCAAAGCCATTTGCGCCGCTGAGGGCGTGCATGATGCTGCCTTCCCAGCTGGCTTCAGCGATGATCGGCAACTGGTCTTCGGCGTGGCGCAGGTACACGATGCAGCAGTAGAAACGCGCGCTACGCTGGCTGTCGGGTACGTCTTTCATGTCCTCTAGCAACTTGGTGTTGTTGGCGTCATCGCCAGCGCCGGAATAGCGGGCGGAATACAGCCCCGGCGCGCCGCCAAGGGCGTCCACCACGATGCCGGAATCGTCTGCCATCGCGGGCATTCCGGTGGCTTGGGCGGCGTTGCGTGCTTTGAGCAGGGCGTTTTCGACGAAGGTCAGGCCGGTTTCTTCCGCATCCGCTACGCCGAATTCGCTTTGGCGCACGAATTCGATGCCAAGGTCGGCCATCATGGCGTTGAATTCACGTAATTTCCCGGCGTTGCCGGATGCCAGGACAATTTTCTTGCTCATGTTCCCAGTACCTCTTGTTGCGCACGCATGATTTCACGGATGCCTTTTTCCGCCAGTGCCAGCATGGTGTCCAGCTCATCGCGGCGGAAGGCGTGGCCTTCGGCAGTGCCTTGCAGTTCGATGAACTGGCCTGCCTCATTCATGACCACGTTCATGTCAGTTTCGGCGCTGGAATCTTCCGCGTAGTCCAGATCCAGTACCGGTACGCCGTTGAAAATGCCGACGGAGACGGAGGCAATCTGGCCGTGCAACGGGTTTTTCTTCAGGCGGCGGTTTTTTTGCAGCCAGGTAATCGCGTCGCACAGTGCCACGTAGCTGCCGCTGATGGAGGCAGTGCGGGTTCCGCCGTCAGCCTGAATGACGTCGCAGTCGAGAGTGATCTGGAATTCGCCCAGGGCTTCGAGGTCGACGATGGCGCGCAGGGAACGCCCGATCAGGCGCTGGATTTCCATGGTGCGGCCACCCTGTTTGCCTCTGGAGGCTTCGCGGGCAGTGCGGGAACCGGTGGAGCGCGGCAACATGCCGTATTCGGCAGTCACCCAGCCTTGCCCTTTGCCTTTCAGCCAGCCGGGTAGGCGGTCTTCGACAGTGGCGGTACACAGCACCTTGGTGTTGCCGAATTCCACCAGCACGGAACCTTCCGCGTGGCAGGTGTAATTACGGGTGAATTTAATTGTCCTCATTTGGTCGGGTGCGCGTTCGCTTGGCCTCATCTGGGTTCCTTTGTGTCTTTCTGCTAGGGGAGGGGTGATTATACGCATCCTTGGCGTGGGTTTCACGGTCGGGTATCGGTTTTGAGCCAGCGCAATAGCAGGGTTTGCATGTCTACGAGGGCGAAAGGCTTGGTGAGATAATCGTTCATCCCGGCGTCGAGACAACGTTCTTTTTCCCCTGTAATGGCGTGGGCTGTCAGCGCAATAATGGGCAGTTTGGCGAAGCGAGGGTCAGTGCGGATTTTACGGGTGGTTTCGTAGCCATCCATTTCCGGCATGCTCACATCCATGAATATCAGGTCGAAAGTGTGTTGCTCTAATTGGTGGATGGCTTCTGCGCCGCTATCGACGGCAGTGGTTGTGGCATTTAGCCTATTCAGTAATTCGCGTCCGAAAAAGCGGTTCATTTCGTCATCGTCAACGAGGAGAATGTGTTTGTTAGCGATGGCTGTTGCAGGAGCCAGCTTTGCTGACGATTCTTCTGAGGAATCGCTTGCAGGGCAAGCTTCTGTGGGAGAGTTCGTCTGTAACGGAAACGTTAATGTGAAAAAGAACCGGCTGCCTTCACCAGCTACGCTGTCCATTTCCAGTTTGCCACCCATCGCCTCTACCAGCTTGCGGCTGATGGCCAGCCCCAGCCCGAAACCGCCATGGCGACGGGTACGCTGGTTGTCGATCTGGTTGAAAGGTTGGAATAAACGGCTTTGGTCTTCCGGCGCAATGCCTATGCCGGTGTCGGCTACCTCGAAATGCAGGCGGATGTCGCCGTTATCCGTGCTCCCTGCTTCCCGTACATACAGATCGATTGAGCCCTGATCTGTGAACTTGATGGCATTGCCCAGCAGGTTAAGCAGCACCTGGGAAAGGCGCTGCGGGTCACCCTTCAGATACAGGTCTGGGATTGCTGCTGAGTGTAATCGCAATGTCAGATTTTTTGCGGTAGCGCTTGTTTGCAGCATTTGTTGCAGACGGTTCAACAGGGTGGGTAGGTGGAAAACTTCGTTGTGAAGGGTGATTGTTGTTACCTGTAGGCGTGCCAGGTCGAGAATGTTGTTGATTAACTCCAGCATGTGACGGGATACGGTTTCCAGGCGGGATACATACTCCTGTTCCCGCACCGGGAGCTGGCTTTGCTTCAGCAACTCTGCCGTGACCACCACCGAGTTCACCGGGGTGCGCAGTTCGTGACTCATGGTGGTGAGGAACTCATCCTTGACCCGGTTTTCTATTGCTGCCTGCTCCGCCCTGATGCGTATCTGTCGGGTATGTTCGGCCAGTGTCAATGACAAAAGAATTCCGGTAGCCAGCGTACCGAGGGCAAAAATGTCATTGAGTAATGCCGGGTCAGCATATTCAAACAGACCCAGTCGCCATAAGGTTATCGGCATTGCGCAACCGACAAAGACGATGGTTCCGGGGGCAACACTAAGTATCATGCGAGAACCCCGGTAAGCAGCAACTCCGCCAGCAGTGCTGCCAAATAATGTCACCACTACGATCAGGACGAAACTCCAGAGTTCGGCTTCAGGTAGCCACGGGATGACGGCTGTCATGCCGAGGATGAGTAATGACAGGGGGGTGAATATCCTGTCCAAGGTTGGTATCAGGTTTTTCGTGCCCAGCAGTTGCCGCCAGAATTGTATGCAACTGAGCAGCAGCAGGTTGACGGAACCGGTAAACCAGGGCAAATCAGGATTACTGATAAACGATAGCCAGGGGATGACGTTGTAAATACGCTGTAAAACCAGCACCAGGCTTAGCAGAAACGCGACCAGAGTCAGATAGCTGCGATCACGCAGACTGACAAACAGGAACAGGTTATAGCTGGCGAGCGCCAGCAACCCCATGATAATCCCGCCGTAAACCAGGTAGTCATGTGCTGTCTGCTGGTTCAGGGCATCAGCGGACATTAGCTGAAACGGTATATGTTTCCATATACTGCTCCGGCTGCTGCTACGCAGGTAAATCTGGTAGGAACTTGCGGTTTGTACCGGTGGCAATTGGAGGGTTGGCAGCCGTTGCCAGCTATTTTCTTTACGCATGTTGCCCGCGAACCGGATACTCTGGTTTGCTGGATCCACAATGTAGGCATCCATGTGGGCAAGCATGGGTGTGTCAGATACAAGATACCAGCCAGTGTTGCCTGATTGCTGGATATCCAGCCGCATCCACCATACATGGGGGGTGGTAGCCTCATGGATTAACTGGCTGTGCTGATCCCACGTTGTTGCTTGAAATCGCCCGGCGAATTCAGGCGAACTGACCTGCTCAATGCCGAGTTGGCCGGAGGTGTCAGGAAACATCATAAGATCGGGGATTGTGGATACCTGTTCCCGGCTATCCGTCAGGATTAACGGTTGCGCAAGCAGGATACCCGGCAAAAGCCAGAAGAATAGACAGGACAAGGCCAGCATGAATCGGGGTAACAGCATAACTGCCATTTTATCTGATCCAATGGGCTATGCACTGCCTTAACGTTTCTGTTTCAACTGGTTTGGTCAGGTAATCGCTCATCCTCGCTGCCAGACAACGTTCCCGTTCGCCCGGCAGCGCGTGTGCGGTCAGGGCAATGATGGGCAGATTGGCAAAGCGCGGGTCGGCACGGATGCGCCGGGTGGTTTCGTGGCCATCCATCTCTGGCATACTCACATCCATGAATACCAGGTCAACGTGTTGTGTATAGAGAAGGCGGATAGCTTCTGAGCCACCGCTGGCTGTCGTCACTTGAGCGCCGGATAGCTGCAAGATTTCACGCACGAAGAACAGGTTCATTTCATCATCATCGACCAGCAGAATGGAATAAGCCCGATTCTTCGGGAATGTCAGCATAAAGAAAAACCGGCTGCCTTCATCCGGGATGCTTTCCACGGCCAACTGGCCGCCCATCCGTTCCACCAGTTTGCGGCTGATGGCCAGCCCAAGGCCGGTTCCGCCGTAACGTCGGCCAATGTTGCTGTGCGCCTGGGTAAAGGGTTCAAACAGGTGATCCTGTTGCGTGGGCGGTATGCCAATGCCGCTGTCGGCCACTTCAAAGTGCAGTAATACCTGGGTTGGGTTGGCGGTCGTCTCCTCGTTGATGAATAGGTCTACTCGCCCTTTCTCAGTAAACCTGATGGCATTATCCAGCAGGTTCAGTAGTATCTGGGAAAGCCGGGTAGGGTCGCCGCTCAAATTGGTATCGATAGGAAAACTGCTGTGTAAATTAAACCGCAAGCCTTTTTGCCGCGCACGGTCATGCAATAGCGTATCCAGATTAGCCAGAATATTGCCCAAGGTGAAAGGCTGTTGTTCCAGTACTAACTGTGGGCTTTCCAGACTCGACAGGTCAAGAATGTCGTTGACCAAGTTCAGCATGTGGCGGGAAGAAGTTTCCAGCCGGTCAACATAATCCTGTTGTTGCGGGTTCAGCGGTGTTTGTTGCAATAACACCCCGGTACTGATGACAGCATTCATCGGCGTGCGCAACTCATGGCTCATGGTGGTAAGAAACTCGCCTTTGGCAAGGCTGGCCGCCTCCGCCCGCTGGCTTTGTTCCCGCAGCGTGCAGGTGCGTTCCGACTGGGTAAGGGAGAGCAGGATCATGAAGCCCAGTATGCCAACCTGCATCAGGGCAAAGGCTGGCGGCCAGTGGCGGATGATTCCCGCCCCCATGAGTATGAGCGGCAAGCTGGTCGGTAGGATAACCAGAAAAGCCCAGGCAAAACTGCTGGCCTCCCTTAGCCCCTGGCGGTGCAGGATGGCAGTTGCCGGTAACAGGATCAGCAAAAGCCCCAGTGCCAGCAACGAGGCAAGCGCAAAGTCATGGGCAATAAACGGCGCAGCCAGCAATGACAACCAGCACAGGAGCAGGAGTGCCCGGAATATGCGCACAAATGCGGGCAGGTTGCGGGGAATATCCATCAGGTGAAAGAAAAAGCTGGCGGCACTGATGATGGCTATCTGGGTAAAAACGGCGGGCATTTCCTTGGCCAGCGGGATAATGGCCGGGACATGATGCTGTATGCCGTTCAGATAGAGCAGTTCAGCGGTGGAGGCGAGAATCAGGAAGGTCAGGCTGAAAAAACTGAATTCCCGCAAGCGCAGATAAGTCAGGAGATTGTAGGCCGCCAGTGCCAGCATACCCCCGAGAATAGCGCCGTAAAACAGGTATTCCATGATCGCGGAATTCAGCATGTTGGCGGGCGACCTGACCTCCAGTTGGAAGGCGAGTGGTATGTCGGGGTTGTTGACTTGCACATAAACCCAGTACGGTATGCTGGGTTGCAGCGCAAATGGGTAGGCGGGCATCCTGAAATCGGTTAACGCATCCAGCGCTGAGGGAGGGGCGTTTCCCTGTGAAATATAGGCATGAACCCGATTGAGACCCTGGCCATGAAACAGCAGATACCAGTCATGCGGCTGGCTAGATGGGTTGGCCACCTTGAAACGCGCCCACCAGGTATTTTGTGTGTAACCAATGTGCGGGTTGTCATGCCAGCCGCCCCGGAATTTGCCTTGCAGGGCTGTCATTGCCTGCTGTGCTGGCCGGTTATCAGGGTCTTCTGCCACTTCGAGATAGGGGTATAGCCAGGCGTAGGCAGTGCTGTCATCCAGCACCAGGGTGGGGGTGGCAACGACTGGCCGGATGGGCAACAGGCAGAAAATAAGCAAGGCGGCGCGCAGCAAGGGTGAGTTCCCATTTCATGACACAGTAGCAGTATAAGCCAGGAGTGTACGCATATCAGGACTGTGACCGCCATTCCAACGCGAAAATGAAATGGGCTACGCCGCAGGCAGGGGAAAAGCCAGCCCCATCTTCAGGGGAAGCGAGAGGGGCTGGAAACAGAGAAAAACGTCAAAAGCAGCCTGCCATTTCTTGGCGTAGTAGGCAGACGGCTGGGAATCATGGGCTAGCGTATTTTGCCTTCATGCTTTCAGCCCAGCCCACCAGGGTGATGAACGTGTCTGATTGCAACAGGTTCAGGTAAAGCTTTGGGCCAATTAGCTCCGGCAGGAAATGGTGCAGGGCAGATGGCTCTGCCAGGTAATATTCCCCCGCATTGCCACTATTGGTTGTGTCAACAGCTTGGGTTTGAAGGTGTTTGCCTAGCGTAGAGATTGCCGCAGTGGGTTGGGCGGAGAGTATTCCCGCTGTCAGGCAGGCAACTATCATGAAGTTTTTTTTGAAAAACATGATCTTAACATCCTTTTAAAATTAAATTTTTTGATGAAAAAGAAAACTCAACTGATCATCTGTTCATCACCTTAACGGATGCATACGCAATTGTAACGGCAAAAATTGTAAGAAAATGTAACAGTGAAATGGTGTGGGTTATTTATTATTCAGCCAGATGGCAATAGCGTTTTCAACATGTTGGAACTCTGCCTCAAGCCCGTTCTGGAAAACCTGTTGCTGTAGCTGGCTTGAGTCTTTGGCCAGAATGGCGGTGATGTAATCCTGCAAGGTCGGGCTGCCATAGAGGTGTGCAGTCGCCTTGAGGCGGTGGGCAATGGCAGCAGCAGCCTTCCAGTCCTGTTCCCGCAGGCAGGCCAGCAAGTCATGTCGGGCCTGATGGATCAGTGGCTGGGCAGCAACCAGGAAGCGCCGTGCGCCGACCACCCCAAGGCTTTCGGCCAGTGTGTGCAGGGCGCTTGGCGCTGTCATGCGTTCAAGGTCAGGCGGTAGCCTTTGCGCCAGACAGTATGCAGGTATTGGGGTTTTTCCTTGTCGTCACCCAGTTTTTTGCGCAGGCGGGTGATGGCCATGTCGATGCTGCGGTTCAGCGGGTGGTGCTCATTGCCGTTCAGTGCCAGGGAAATGGCGTCGCGCGTCAGGGTTTGCCCGGCGTTTTCGCAGAAAAACAGCAGGAGGCGGCTTTCCAGTGTTGAGAGCCTGATTTGGTTGTTTTCAGCCTGCAAGGTTTCCTGCATGGGGTCAAACAGGTACTCCCCAACCTGATACCGCTTATGGCCGGTGATGTGTTGGGGATGCAGGATATGACTGATCCGGATCAGGAGTTCCCCGGGGTGGAACGGCTTGATCAAGTAATCGGCAGCGCCTGACTCAAACCCCCTCAAACGGTCATCGGGTTGATTTTTGGCTGACAGCAACAACACCGGGATATGGGGGTGGCATCTTTTCAGCCAGTCGAGCCAGTACCAGCCATCTTTTCCCGGCAGCATGATGTCGAGCATGATCATGTCCGGTTGCTGTTTGTCAATCAACAAGCCTATCCCTTCGCCATCCTGCAAGGCATGAATTTTGTAGCTGCCATGCGCACGGAAGCATTCCTCCAGCAATGTATGCAGAAGCAGGTCGTCATCCACTAGCAGGATATGGTGCGAGGTCTTATTGTTCAAAGGTTTAGGTTCTTGGAAAATCAAACGCTAGTTATGTAGGGCAGTATATTGCAACCTTAAAAAGGAAAACAGTAGCGTGATCATTTATTGCGCAATGCTTCCACCGGGGGTAGCCCCGAAGCACGCCGTGCCGGGGCAAAACCCGCAGCCAGTCCAGTAACCACGGCCACGGATTCGGCCAGCAAAACGTATGACCAGTCGATTTGTACAGGCATCGCCGGGATAAAAGCGTGTAACAGCCAGGTAACCCCGAGTCCGGCCAGCATCCCGGCGATACCACCTAGCCCCGCCAGTGTCGCCGCTTCCAGCAGGAATAGGTGCGTCACCTGTTGGCGTGAAGCACCCAAGGCGCGCAACAGGCCAATTTCGCCGGTACGCTCATTCACCGCAATGCTCATGATGGTGAGGATGCCAACCCCGCCCACCAGCAGGGAAATGCTGCCAATGCCCGCCACCACTGCCTTGAGGATGTTCAAGATAGAACCCAGCGTTTTCAGCATGTCGGTCTGGCTAGTGATGGTCACGTCTTCCGACCCATGCCGTTGGGTGAGGGTGGTTTTCACCTGTTTGAGGATTTGCTTTTCATCAGCCCCGCTTTTGTAGAGCAGGTCGATTTCCATCAGCCCTTCACGGTTGAACAGCGCCATGGCGCGCGCTACCGGGATGTAGACAGTGTCGTCCATGTCAAAACCCAGTATCTGCCCCTTGGATTCCATCACACCAATCACGCGGAAACGTTCCTGCCCGATACGGATGCGTTGCCCCAGTGGGTTGGTGTCGGGGAACAGTTCCGCCTGTATTTTTGCGCCAATAACCGCCAGGTTGCGCGCCTGTTGGGTGGAATCATCCGGCAGGAAACGCCCGGTGGCCACATACAGCCGAAATGTTTGCGGCATGTCGTGGTTAACGCCGAGCACGGTCGTCCAGCGGGTGCGGTTACCTGCTTCCAGCGGGGAATTGCCCTGCACCACCGGCACGGCGGTTTCCACGCCCTGAATCCGCCGCAGCGCCTCGGCGTCATCAATGGAAAGTGGGCGCACGCTGCTGAACAGCGCGCCGGAAATCCCCAGGGTGGTGCTTTTGCCGGGGTTGATGGCGATGATATTGGAACCGAACTGGGTGAACTGTTGCAGGATGTATTGCTGCATCCCCCCGCCCAGTGCGGTCAGCAGTACCACGGCGGCAATCCCCACCGCAATGCCCAGCGCGGTCAGGAAGCTGCGCATCCGGCTGAAACGGATGCTGGTGGTGGCAAGGTGCAGGTAATCGGCCAGCAGCATGTTCACCTCCCCGACAGTGCTGCAACGGGGTCAAGCCGTGCCGCCTGCCGTGCCGGAATGCTGCCGAACAGTAATCCGGTGATAAAGGTGATCACGACCGAAGCAATCAGTGCCCACAGTGGCGGTTGGGCGGTGAATTCTGGTACTGCCTGGTTCAGCGCCACCACCCCGCCCAACCCCAGCAGCAGGCCAATCGCGCCGCCCGCTGCCGCCAGCAGGGTGGCTTCCGTCAGGAAAAGGCGCAGCACCTGGGTGGTGGGTGCGCCCAGCGCCTTGAGCAGGCCGATTTCCGCCTTGCGCTGGCTGACCGCGACCAGCATCACATTCATGATCAGGATGCCCGCCACTACCAAGCTGATGGCGGCGATTCCGCCCAGCGCCCAGGTGAGGGAGGAAAGGATGTTGTCGAAAGTGCCGATCAGGGAATCCTGGGTGATCACGGTGACATCATCTTCGCCGTCATGCCGCTGGCGCAGGATGGTTTCAATGTCCTTTTTGGCCTGTTGCAACAGTTCGCGGCTTTCCGCTGTCACCACGATCTGGAACAGCGATGGCTGGTTGAACAGGTTGCGGGCGCTGGCGACCGGGATGATCACCATGTCATTGATGTTGGAGCCGAGCGACTGCCCCTTGTCAGCCATCACCCCAATCACGCGGAAACGCGCCGCGCCGATCCGTACCCATTTACCCAGTGCGTTGCGGTTGGCGAACAGTTCCTTCCACACCGTTTCCCCCAGTACGCAGACGGCAGTGGCAATGCGCGGGTCGGTATCGGGCAACGGGCGACCTATGGCCAGTTCAAGCTGGCGGGCGTTGAGCAGGGCAGGGGTGGAACCCATGATGCTGACTTCGCGTTCCCGTGCTTCAAATGAGACGGGGGCAGCGCCGAAAATGATCGGGGCGACATCCTTGATTGCGGTGCTACGTTGCAGGGCGAGAGCGTCGTCCAGCGTCAGGTCACGGGTTGTGCCCAGCATCGGTGGGGCTGAACCCGTGGTTTCGGTACGCCCCGGCATCACCAGCAGCAGGTTGGAACCCAGCCCCTGAAACTGGCCGATGACATACAGGCGTGCGCCTTCCCCCAGTGAGGTCAGCAGGATAATGGCGGCCACACTGATGCACATCGCCAGCAGGATCAGGGCAGTGCGGCCCGGGTAGGCGCGCAATGCCTGGTAGCTGAAATGGAGGGTGTCTTGCGCTTTCATACCCTCCATTCTAGTCCCTTTAGCGGGGCTGGTAACTGCTCAGGCGGGTTTCGATCAGGTCGCCGTCTTCAGTATGGCTGACCTGCACGATGGCGTAATTCAGCTCAGGTGCAAGCCACAGGGTGGTCTGGCGTTCGCCGCTTTTATGGACGACTTCGACCGTTTCGCATTCATAGCTGCCTGCCGGCACCTTGATGGTTTCCTTGCCCAGTTTGCGGAAGCGGTAATCCTGCAACTTGCCGTGGCTGACCACTTTGTAGGCCAGTGGCTGGTTGGCGGCCAGCGCATCCATCAGGTACAGCTCCAGCGTGGCGGCGTCCAGCGTGCCTTTGGGAACATCCATGGTATAGGCGTCGCCCGCGAATGTTCCGCTGACGTGGGTGGGGGAGGTGAAATCGAGTTCGTCCTTTTTATCCTTACGCTTGTTTTTGTGGTGGTTCAGGTAATGCGTCGGGATCAGGTTTTCGCCGTTTTTGCTGCCGGTGCTGCGTTCGGTCAGGGTGTCGCCACTGAGGAGCGCCGCCAGCCCGTTGGCCTTGGTCAGTTTCTGGTAGGTGTAGGTGTTGCCGGTATAGCTGAGATTGGCCGCCATCGTGCCCACGTTCATGCCTTTGGCTGTGACGGTATAGTTGGCCTGGAATGCCTGCGGGGCTGCTTCCGCGCCATTCGCCAGCAGCAATAAACCAAGCGCCAGTAGTGGATATTTCATGCTATTTTCCTTCTGGTTGGAACCATCTCTGAGGTTAGACTACAAAACAGCAGACAGGTTCTGACAGGCTATACTACAAAGATGGCCGGAAATGTAAGAGAATAGCGGCTGTGAACATCGAAAATCAGGGAGAACCCGTCTGTGAGTGACAATATTATGCAACTTTCCGATGCCACCTTTGAACAAGAGGTGCTGAAATCCGGTACACCCGTGCTGGTTGACTACTGGGCGGAATGGTGCGGCCCATGCAAGATGATTGCGCCAATACTGGAGGAAATTGCCACCGATTTTGCGGGCAAGCTGAAGGTCGCCAAACTGAATATTGACGAAAACCCAGGGATTCCTCCCCGTTACGGCATCCGTGGCATTCCTACCCTGATGCTGTTCAAGAATGGGGCGGTGGAAGCCACCAAGGTGGGGGCATTGTCCAAATCCCAATTGACTGCGTTTCTCAACCAGAGTCTGTAAGCCCATTCTGGGACGCCCTGCGGGGTATTTTTATTTCCGTAGGGCGTCAGATGCACTATTTTACTGGACTCCACGCCCGTGGCTGTGCTAGTTTAGCCATACTTGAATCTGTATCCAGATTCATTCCTGAAAATCCTGTCCCGTATTCCTGATCATAGATTTCTGCTGAAAGCTGTCACGGTCTGTCGAGCGTTGTCCGCCGCAGTCTTTAGGGTATCCAGTCGTTTGTTCTTGGTTAGGGCGTGCTCCACGGGCAGGTGCTTCCTGATTACATAGGACAATTCCTTCACCAACTCATCATTATCTATGAACCTGTCTGAATTAAAAAAGAAATCTGCCGCCGAAGTCTTTGATATGGCGCAGGCACTGGGTATCGAAAGCGTTTCCCGTACCCGCAAGCAAGACATTATTTTCGCACTGCTGAAAGCCACCGCCCAAAATGGCGAAGACATTTATGCCGATGGTGTACTGGAAATCCTCCAGGACGGTTTCGGTTTCCTGCGTTCCCAGGACTCCAGCTACCTCGCGGGTGCTGACGACATCTACGTTTCCCCTAGCCAGATCCGCCGTTTCGGGCTGCGCACGGGCGACACCATTGCTGGCAAAATTCGCCCGCCCAAGGATAACGAGCGTTATTTCGCCCTGCTGAAAGTTGACACCATCAACTACGAGCCGCCCGAAAGCGCCCGCAACAAGATTGCGTTTGAAAACCTGACGCCGTTGCACCCCGATGAGCGTATGCGCATGGAGCGCGGCAACGGCAGCCGTGAAGACATTACCGCCCGTGTCATTGACATCGTTGCCCCTTATGGTAAAGGCCAGCGCGGCCTGATTATTGCGCCGCCCAAGGCCGGTAAGACCATCATGCTGCAAAACATTGCGCAGAGTATTGCTTCCAATTACCCCGAGAGTTACCTGATCGTCTTGCTGATTGACGAACGCCCGGAAGAGGTTACGGAAATGTCGCGTATGGTGCAGGGCGAAGTGGTTTCCTCCACTTTCGACGAACCGGCTTCGCGCCATGTGCAGGTGGCTGAAATGGTCATCGAAAAGGCCAAGCGTCTGGTTGAACACAAGCGTGATGTAGTCATTCTGCTGGATTCCATTACCCGTCTGGCGCGCGCCTACAACACTGTCGTGCCCTCATCCGGCAAGGTGCTGACCGGTGGTGTGGATGCGAATGCCCTGCATCGCCCCAAACGTTTCTTCGGTGCGGCCCGTAACATCGAGGAAGGCGGTAGCCTGACCATCATCGCCACCGCACTGATTGACACCGGTTCCAAGATGGACGAGGTTATCTACGAAGAATTCAAGGGAACCGGCAATATGGAAGTCCATCTGGATCGCCGCATTTCCGAGAAGCGCGTGTTCCCGGCCATCAATATCAACCGTTCCGGTACGCGCCGTGAAGAGTTGCTCACCACCCAGGACGAGCTGCAAACCTTGTGGGTACTGCGCAAGTTCCTGCATGGCATGGACGACCTGGAAGCGATGGAACTGCTGTTCGATAAGCTTTCCAAGACCAAGACCAACAGCGAATTCTTCGACGTGATGCGTCGGGGATGATGGTAGAGGTGGCTCCCTGTGTGCGCCCTGTCTTGAAGAGGGTAGACACAGGGCCTAGCCTTTACAGATCTGTCAACAACAAGCCTTCTTCGTGCAGATACTGATTCAGCCGCCGCTGGTCAATCGCCACTTTTAGGCGGAAATTACCTTCATCCGTAATACTTTCCTGCTGGATAGCCTTGTCGGCATACAGGCGGGCACGTAAGCGGGCGTGCAGTGGCGGGATGTTCAACTCACCACGGAACATTTGCCCGGCGAAATAATTGCCGAGATATTCCAGCAGTATATCCAACCCCGACTGCTTTTGCGCGGAAACGTAAATGCGGGTGGGGGTGATGCCGTTGCCTTCTTCTACGTGCGGGGTTTGCCCGCCGAGATCAATCTTGTTCATCACTTCGATCTGTGGCACGTTTTCTGCGCCGATTTCGGCAATGACCTTGTTGACTTGCTCGCGGTAAAGCTCCAGCTGTTCGTCGTGGCTGTCGATGACGTGTAGCAGCAGGTCGGCGTCGATGGTTTCCTGCAAGGTGGAACGGAAGGCGGCCACCAGGTCGTGTGGTAGGTGGCGGATAAAACCTACTGTGTCCGCAAGGATGGTTTCCTGCTGGTTGGGTAGTTGTACCTTGCGCAGGGTGGGGTCAAGCGTGGCGAACAACTGATCGGCAGCGTAGACTTCCGCTTCGGTCAGTGCGTTGAACAGGGTGGATTTACCTGCATTGGTGTAGCCAACCAGCGAAACAGTGGGGATTTCGGCTTTTTTACGCGCTTGCCGACCTTGTTCGCGCTGGTTCTGGACCTTTTCCAGGCGTTTGTTGATCTGCTTGATGCGTTCACCGATCAGGCGGCGGTCGGTTTCCAGCTGGGTTTCGCCAGGGCCGCGCAGGCCGATCCCACCTTTCTGGCGCTCAAGGTGAGTCCAGCCGCGCACCAGGCGGGTTGACAGGTGTTTCAGCTGGGCGAGTTCCACCTGCAACTTGCCTTCATGGCTGCGGGCGCGTTGGGCGAAAATGTCGAGGATCAGGCCGGTACGATCCAGAACGCGGCATTGCAGCCGCTTTTCCAGATTACGTTCCTGCGCGGGCGAAAGGGAATGGTCGAAAATGGCCAGATTGGCATCTTTGGCATTCAGCAGGAGGCGAATTTCCTCTGCTTTGCCTTCGCCAATGAAATAGCGGGGGTCGGGACTCTGGCGTGAACCTGCGACAAAACCGACAAGCTGCGCGCCCGCCGAATATGCCAGTTCGACAAATTCCTTTTCGTCTTGCGGGGATTTTGCCGCATTGAAACTGATTTGAACCAAGACTGCGCGCTCGCCGCCCCCAGGACGTTCAAACAGTTCCAATCGGCATCCTTCCTGAAGTTTGTGTGTTCAACCGTTATTTATTCAGGAGCAAGCGCCAGTTTGATCGGGCGCGCTGGCACGATGGTGGAAATGGCGTGCTTATAAACCAGTTGGCTGACAGTGTTATCCAACAAGACAACAAATTGGTCAAATGACCCAACATGACCTTGCAATTTGATGCCGTTGACCAGGTAAATGGAGACAGGAATCCGTTCCTTTCTCAGAGCATTAAGGAAGGGTTCTTGTAAAGTGTGCCCTTTCGACATGAGCTTCTCCTAAAAATATTCTCGGGTTTGTGGTTGTTATGGTCTCACCAGCCTAAAGCACTAGGGGTTGCCGGTGATCCAGTCGCTCTTATCCTTCGACGCATAAAAGCTTATCAGTTCCATCATTGTGCATGAATGCCAGTTTGTCGGACGTATCCGTTCATCCGCCAATAAACGTTGAAACGTTGTTGATGACCGATGAAAGGTGGAGTTCCTGGGGATCGTAAGCAATAATGTCCTTTTCGGAACGTAACCACGTCATCTGACGCTTGGCAAGCTGCCGTGTTGCGACAATAGCACGATCGCGCATCTGATTATAGTCCATTTCGTTAATTAAATAGCCCCATATTTGCCGGTAGCCTACTGCGCGGATGGCGGGCTGGTGGGTGTCGAGGTCGCCACGGGCAAACAGTTTCCGCACTTCTTCCACTACACCTCGTTCCAGCATTTGCTCGAAGCGTTGTGCCAGGCGTGCATGTAACCAGGCACGATTTTCTGGTATCAGGGCGATCTTGAGCAATTTATACGGGCAGGCGTCATGCCAGGCAGCCTGTTGCAGTTCGGTCATGGGCTTGCCGGTCAGTTCGTACACTTCCAGCGCGCGTTGCAGGCGTTGCGGGTCATTGGGGTGGATGCGTGCTGCTGCTGCTGGATCCAGTTGCGCCAACCGGTCGTGCAGGGCTTGCCAGCCTTGTGCGGCAGCTTCGGCTTCCAGGCGGGTGCGGATGGCGGGGTCAGCCTGTGGCAGTTGCGACAAGCCGTATTCCAGGGCGCGGAAATACAGCATGGTGCCACCTACCAGCAAGGGAATGCGCCCACGGGTGGTAATGTCGGCCATTTCACGCAAGGCATCCTCGCGGAAATCGGCGGCGGAATAGGGCTGGGATGGGTCAAGGAAATCAATCAGGTGGTGGGGTGCTTGCGCCAGGGTCATGGCATCCGGTTTGGCGCTGCCGATGTCCATGCCCTTGTACACCAGGGCGGAGTCAACGCTGATGATCTCGATCGGGAAATGTTTGCGCAATTCCACCGCAAGATCAGTCTTGCCAGTCCCCGTCGGCCCCATGATACATATGGCTTTATCCATCACCGCCCCCGCAGAAACAGCTTGTCAATCTGGTCGAGGGACATCTGCGTCCAGGTCGGGCGGCCATGGTTGCATTGTCCGCTGCGTTCGGTGCGTTCCATGTCGCGCAACAGGGCGTTCATTTCTGGGGTGCTGAGCCTGCGGTTGGCGCGTACCGAGCTGTGGCAGGCCATGGTGGCAAGGATTTCGTTCATGGCGTTCTGGATACGCTGGCTGCCACCGTGGGTGATGAGGTCGGCTAGCACGTCGCGTACCAGTGCTTCCGTATCCGATTCTTTCAGTAGGCTGGGAACGGCGCGAATGGTGAGCTTTTCCAGCCCCAGCCGGTCAAGCTCAAAGCCGAGGGCGTGGAAGGCGTCAGCGTGCTGTTCGGCGTAATCTGCTTCCTTTTTGCTGACATTCAGGCTGGTTGGAACCAGCAGCGGCTGTGAGCGGATGGCGTCTTCAGCCATGCTCTGTTTGAGGTGTTCGTAGGTGATGCGCTCATGGGCGGCGTGCATGTCTACCACGACCAATCCGGCTTGGTTCTGGGCGAGGATGTAGATGCCGTGTAATTGGGCGATGGCATAGCCGAGGGGAGGAAGGCCATTGGCCTCCCCCTCTCCCGCAAGGGGCGCGGGGGCTGTTATGGGAGGCTCAACAGGTTGATATAATTGTTGGTAAATACCCATTTGTTCCCGCACGGGCATCTGCAAACGTTGTTGATGTTGTGCTTGGTATGTTGGCCGATACGGCGTGGGTTCTTGCTCCTTCCTCCCTTGCGGGGGAGGGTCGGGGGGGGTATCCGGTGCTTGCACCGGCAGTTGCGCAGGTGCACCGCTTTCATCCCCAGGCCGAATATCTGCCAATGCCTGATGCAGTGTGCGGAACAGGAAGTCGTGCACCAGCCGCCCTTCCCGAAACCGCACTTCCTGTTTGGTTGGGTGTGCATTCACATCCACCAGTTGCGGGTTCAGCTCCAGAAACAGTACGAAAGCGGGATGCCGCCCGTGGTACATCACATCCTGATACGCCTGTTTTACTGCGTGGGTGATCAGCCGGTCGCGCACGTTGCGCCCATTGACGTAGAAATGCTGCAAATCGGCCTGGGAGCGCGAAAAGGTGGGCAGGCCAACCCAGCCCCACAGGCGCAATCCGGCAGCTTCATAATCCAGGTACAGGCTCTGTTCGGCGAAAGCGCTGCCGCAGATGTCCGCGATGCGGCGTTCCGCACCGCTACGGTCATCCGTCGGGCGCAGGCGCAGGGTGTTTTTCTGGTTATGGTTGAGTTCAAACCCGACATCAAAGCGGCTGAGGGCGATTTTACGCAGCATGTCTTCGATATGCCCAAATTCGGTTTTTTCCGTTTTCAGGAACTTGCGTCGCGCAGGGGTGTTGAAGAACAGGTCGGTAACGTCGATTGTTGTGCCGTTGGTGTGGGCGACGGGTTCCGGCTCGCCGAAAACTTCCTGGCCATCGCCATACAGTTGCCAGCCTTGGTCGGCGTCCTGGTGGCGGGAGCTGAGGATTAGGCGGGAAACTGAGGCAATGCTGGGCAGGGCTTCGCCGCGGAAACCCAGGCTGCGCACTTGTTCCAGGTCGTCGAGGCTGGCGATTTTGCTGGTGGCGTGGCGGCTGAGCGCCAACGCCAGTTCCGTTTTGGGGATGCCGCAACCGTTGTCACGGATGCGGATGCGTTTGCCGCCGCCTTGTTCAATGTCGACCTCGATGCGGGTGGCCCCGGCATCGAGGGCGTTTTCCAGCAGTTCCTTTACCACCGAGGCGGGACGTTCAACGACCTCGCCAGCAGCAATCTGATTGATCAGGTGGGCAGGAAGCTGGCGGATCGGCATCAGTGGGCGGCGCCTCCTGTGGCAGGCATTTGCTCAAGGGTAGGTTGGGGCATACCCGGGGCAATGGTCTGCGCCTGTGGCTGGACAGGAGGGGGCAGCGGTATGGCGGGAGCCGTAGGCTGGGCTTGTGTGGGAATACCCGGCATGACTGGGGCGGCAGGCTGGGCTTGCGCAGGTGTGCCCGGTATGGTTGGGGAGGAGGCAGGCTGGGCTTGCGCAGGTAATTCAGGCGCAGGCGGCGCTGCCGGTTGGGTTTGAGCCTGGGCATTGGCATCAGTTGGGATAGGGGTGGCTGGTGTCACTGCGGGTTGTGCGGCTATGCCCGCTGCTGGCGCAGGTTTGTTTTCCTGGGCTACAGCGGTTGGAATGGCTTGCAAATCCTTGGAGCGGTCGCTGGTGATGCCGTAACGCGACAGGATGTTGGGTTGGTTGGCCAGTGCTTCCTTGCGCTCAATCACAATCTGGTAATCGTCAGCTGTTTCCAGGGTGATGAAGTCGCTGCTGGCCGATTGTATTTTCTGGAAAAATTCCGCGAAGTTGCGGATGTTTTCACCGTTAATTTTTTCAATCAGCAGGTTACTGTCGTGGTGGTAGTCCTTGTTGATGTCGGCGGGCAGTACCTTGGTCATGATGACGGCTTCACTGCGGTTTTCATCCGGTGATTCGTAAGTGAGTGCGCCGATGCGGGCAGGCAGGCCATCCATTGCGTCAATCACGTCCTGGTTCAGGGGCATGAACACAAAACCGCCGTAGATGAAGTAGGAAGGTTGCTTGTCATACTGGTTGGGTTTGACCAGCAGGTACTCCTTACCGGGTTTTTCCAGGTTCAGGGAAATGGCCTGTTCCTGTTTGTCGCGAATGATCTTGACCTTCAGATCCTCGCCGATTTGGTGCATATCAATGTAATGGGTGTAGTCGATGTATTCGCCGGGGCGGAATTCGACTGTGCCATTGTTTTCGATTTTGTGCCCGTCAATTTCGGTCACAATGTCGCCAATCTGGACTTTGCCATCAGCCGGTGACTGTTTGTAAACCTTGTGCACCAACATGCCAGTCTGATCTTCGCTCAGGCCGTATTTGTCGCGCAGCGCCGGGTTTTCCAGCGATTGGGTCATGAAACCGTGGAAACCATAGCCGTCGACCTGGCCATCTTTTACATCATTCAGTACGTGACGGATGATGGGTGTTGGGATCATGTAACCAATGTTTTCTGTCAGGAAACCGGACTGCATGGCAACGCCAACCACCTTGCCGCCGGAGATGACCGGCCCGCCGCTGTTGCCAAAGTTGATGGCTGCGTCAACTTGCACGGCGATCAGGTTTTCTCCAGTGTGCACGTAGTTCTGCTTTTCGATGCGCGAAACCACGCCACGGGTGACGCTCAGGGTGTTGCCACCGATCGGGAAGCCGTATACTTCCACCTGTTGCTGCATTTTGGGCAGTTCGCCCAGTTCCAGAGGCTTGACGCCCTTGTAAGCCTCAGGATTTTTGGTGCGTAACAGGGCGAGGTCGGATTCATGCGAGATGTAGACCACTTCCGCTTCATAGCGCTTGGTTTCACCGTGGCGCTGTACTTCCAGGAAGGTGGCGTCAGCGGCAACGTGGGCATTGGTGAGGATCAGGTTGCCCTCAATCAGCAGGCCGGAGCCGGAACCTTTTTGTGAATCGGAGTTCCATGGGGAAAGGGTTTCATACGTGTGCTGGACGATGTGGACTTTTACCACAGCATCCTTGATCTTTTCGCGTGGGTCATTGGCGTCAGTGGGGATTGAGGCCGCTTCTTCCGGCGGCACGTCAGTGTCCTCTGCTGGGGGTGGGGCGTATACACCGGTTTCAATCGGGTTGGGTGTGCGCCTTTCCGGGGTTGCTTCGTCAGCCGGTGCTGCTGTTTGGGGTTCGGCAGCGGCAGGCGCTGGGGTGAGGCCAATTTCCGCTAACAGAGCAGGGGAACTGGCGAGGCCAAGGCACAGCGCGGCAGCAGTAATAATGGTTGTTTTGCGCATTTGATTTAGAGTCCCATTGGTAAAATTGTCACAGCCCTTGAGAGTGGGGGAATAAATTAATGGAAGACTATAGCGTATCCGCCAGTAGAGTGAAAACACTTTAATCTGACGGTAATCTATCGGTTTTTAGGGGAAAACTTGCTATTCTTCGCCAACCAAGGCGCAGCAATGGCTGCAACAAATGACAGGACAGACGATGACGGATTACAAAACCACCCTCAACTTGCCCAATACCCCGTTTCCCATGCGTGGGGACTTGGCCAAACGTGAGCCGGGGATGCTGGAAGACTGGGAAAACCGCCAGCTGTATCAGCAGTTGCGGCAACATGCTGCTGGCCGCCCCAAATTCGTTTTGCATGATGGCCCGCCGTATGCCAACGGTATCATCCATATCGGTCATGCCGTCAACAAAATCCTCAAGGATATTATCGTCAAGAGTAAAACCCTGAGTGGTTTCGATGCGCCGTATGTGCCGGGCTGGGATTGCCACGGCCTGCCGATTGAGCTGAAAGTGGAAGAAAAGCTGGGCAAAGCAGGCGACAAGGTGGATGCGTTCGTGTTCCGCAAAGCCTGCCGTGAATACGCCAGCGAGCAAGTTGATTTGCAACGCAAGGACTTCAAGCGCCTGGGTGTGCTGGGTGACTGGGAAAACCCGTACCTGACCATGGCTTTCCAGACCGAGGCGGACATCGTGCGCGCGTTGGGGCGTATTGCCACCAATGGCCACTTGCACAAGGGTGCGAAGCCGGTGCACTGGTGTACGGATTGTGGTTCCGCGTTGGCCGAGGCTGAAGTGGAATATGCCGACAAAACTTCATTTTCCATCGACGTGCGTTTTACGGTGGCGGATGAGACGGAGTTCCTCAAGCGCGTGCCGGATGCCGCTGGCAATGGCGAGCTGGCAATCGTTATCTGGACGACGACGCCGTGGACATTGCCCGCCAACCAGGCGGTCGCCCTCAACCCGGAACTGGAATATGTTGTCGTGCAGACGCCAACCGAGCGGCTGGTATTGGCGGAGGCGCTGTACGAACCTGTCCTGCAACGTGCCGACATCAGCGATTACAGCATCATTGCCCGTTGCATGGGTGGGGCGCTGGAAAGCTTGCAACTGCAACACCCATTCTATGCCCGCACTGTGCCGGTGATCCTGGGTGATCACGTTACCACGGATGCGGGTACCGGCGCTGTCCATACTGCGCCTGGGCATGGTCAGGAAGACTTTGTGGTCGGGCAGAAATACGGCTTGCCGGTGGACAATCCGATCGGTGGTGATGGCTGTTTTTTGCCTAATACCGAACTGTTCGCGGGTGAATCCGTGCACAAGGCCAACCCGCATGTGCTGGAAGTGCTGGCCGAGCGCGGCAAGCTACTGAAAGCCGACAAGTTGCGCCATAGCTATCCGCATTGCTGGCGGCACAAGACCCCGCTGATTTTCCGTGCCACGCCGCAATGGTTCATCAGCCTTGACCAGAATGGCTTGCGTTCCAAGGCGTTGGAAGCCATCCAGGGTGTGAAATGGGTTCCGGATTGGGGCAAGGCGCGTATCGAAGGCATGGTGAAGAACCGCCCGGACTGGTGTATTTCCCGCCAGCGCAATTGGGGCGTGCCGATCACGCTGTTCGTGCACAAGGAAACGGGCGAATTACATCCACATACCGACGCCCTGATTGAGGCAGTGGCACAGCGTATTGAGCGTGAAGGCATCGATGCCTGGTTCCGCCTGCAACCGGAAGACCTGCTGGGCAAGGATGCGCCGCATTATGACAAGGTAGGCGACACGCTGGATGTGTGGTTTGATTCCGGCGTCACCCATGCTTCCGTACTGGAGCGGCGCGCTGACCTGCAATTCCCGGCGGATGTGTATCTGGAAGGTTCTGACCAGCATCGTGGCTGGTTTCAGTCTTCGCTGCTGTCAGCGATTGGCACGCGCGGCACAGCGCCTTACCGCACGGTGCTGACGCACGGTTTTACGGTGGATGCGAAAGGCGAGAAAATGTCCAAGTCCAAGGGCAATATCGTTGTGCCACAGGAGGTGACTGGCAAGCTGGGTGCTGACATCCTGCGCCTGTGGGTGGCGGCCACCGATTACAGCCGCGAAATGTCAGTGTCGGATGAAATCCTCAAGCGCACGGCGGACGCTTACCGGCGCATCCGCAATACCGCGCGCTTCCTGCTCGCTAACCTGAATGACTTCGACCCGGCAACAGATGTGCTTCCTGCGGCTGATATGTTGGCGCTGGATCGCTGGGCGGTGGATCAGGCGGCGCAAGTACAGGTTAGGGTATTGGCGGCTTATGACCGTTTCCAGTTCCACCTGATTGCACAGGAAATCCTCAATTTCTGTACGGTGGAGTTGGGCAGCCTGTTCCTCGACATTACCAAAGACCGGCAGTACACCATGCAGGCCAATAGTCGCGGGCGGCGTTCCGCGCAGACGGCGGCCTGGCATATCCTCAATGCCATGGTGCGCTGGTTGTATCCGGTGTTGAGCTTTACCGCTGAGGAAATCTGGCAGCACATGCCGGGGGGGAAAGTGGCGGATTCCGTGCTGTTTACCCAATGGTATGACGGCCTGTTTACGCTGGATGCCAGTGACAAACTGTCCGGCAGCGAATGGAGCTACGTGTTCAATCTGCGTGAGCTGATCAGCAAGCAACTGGAGGAAGTACGGGTGGCGGGCAAGATTGGTGCGGGTCTGGATGCGGAAGTCGACATTTACTACCGTCAGGCTGCGCGTGAGCCGGGTTCTGACCCGCTGGTCAAGCTGGGGGATGAACTGCGTTTTGTGTTGATTACCTCTGCCGCGCATCTGCACGATCTGGCGGCAGTGCCGGGCGATGCTGTGGAAGTGATGGAACATGTGTTTGTCCGGGTGACGCCTTCGGCACATGGCAAGTGCGTGCGTTGCTGGCATCACCGTGAGGATGTCGGCAGTCACGCGGAACACCCTGGGTTGTGTGGGCGCTGCGCCGATAATGTGGATGGCGCGGGCGAGGTGCGTGAATATGCGTAGTTTCCGCTCCCTGTCGGAACAAACCGGCATGATTGGCTGGTTGTGGTTGTCAGCGGTGGTGATTGCAGTTGACCAGTTGACCAAGTGGATGGCGGAAGCCAATCTGGAACCGGGGCAATCATTCGCCGTGATGCCACACCTGAACATGACGCTGACTTACAACATGGGGGCGGCCTTCAGTTTTCTCGGCACTCAAGGTGGGTGGCAACGCTGGTTTTTTGCCATTCTGGCCATTATTGTCAGTATTTTTATCATCAACTGGCTGCGTAAGTTGCGGAAAAGGCAAGTCTGGACGGCAGTCGGGTTGGCGCTGGTGCTGGGCGGTGCAATCGGTAATCTGATTGACCGGCTGCTGTACGGTAAGGTTATCGACTTTGTTGATTTTTATGTGAATTTTGATGTGCCGTTCATCCTTAATGGTGGGCATTTCGCTATCTTCAATGTGGCGGATATTGCCATCACGGTCGGGGCGGTGTTGCTGGTTATCCTGAGCCTGTTTTCCTCGGAACAAATGGAGTAGGGGCGTATTGCCTACGCCCTTCCTGCCCGGTTTGTTTATTGGCCGAGTAATTCCCGCGCAATTTGTATCTGCTTCCTGACCTGTTCCGGTGCCGTTCCACCCAAATGGTTGCGGGCGGCTACCGAGCCTTCTAGTGTCAAGACTGCAAACACGTCGGCGTGGATTGCGCCGGAAAATGCCTGCAATTCCTCCAAGCGCATTTCACTGAGGTCGCGCCCGGTTTCCACGCCTAATGCTACCGCCTTGCCAACCACTTCATGTGCGTCACGGAAGGGCAAACCCTTGCGCACCAGGTAGTCGGCCAGATCGGTGGCGGTGGAAAAGCCTTGCATGGCGGCTTGGCGCATCCGCTCCGCTTTGGGTTGGATGTGCGGCATCATGTCGGCGAAAGCGCGCAGGCTGCCCAGCAGTGTATCCACGGTGTCGAACAGCGGTTCCTTGTCTTCCTGATTGTCCTTGTTGTAAGCCAGTGGCTGGCCTTTCATCAGGGTCAGCAGGGAAATCAGGTGGCCGAATACCCGCCCGCTTTTGCCACGCACCAGTTCCGGCACATCCGGGTTTTTCTTCTGCGGCATGATGGAAGAGCCGGTACAGAAGCGGTCAGGCAGGCGGATGAAATCGAATTGAGCCGACGTCCACAGGATCAGCTCTTCCGAAAAGCGCGACAGGTGCATCATGATCAGGGATGCGGCGGCATTGAATTCAATGGCGAAATCCCGGTCGCTGACGGCATCGAGCGAATTGCGGGCGGGGCGGTCAAAGCCGAGCAGTTCTGCCGTGTAGTTGCGGTCGATGGGGTAGGTGGTTCCGGCCAGCGCTGCCGCGCCCAGCGGCATCACATTGATGCGTTTACGGCAATCCTGCAAGCGCTCGTAATCGCGTTGCAGCATTTCAAACCAGGCCAGCATGTGGTGGCCAAAGGTAATGGGTTGGGCAACTTGCAAGTGGGTGAAGCCGGGCAGGATGGTGTCGGCTTCGCGCCCGGCCAAATCCACTAACGCACATTGCAGGCGGCGCAGCTCGTGGCTGACGCCATCGACCTGTTCGCGCAGCCACAGGCGCACGTCGGTGGCAACCTGATCATTGCGGGAGCGCCCGGTATGCAGTTTTTTGCCCGCAATGCCGATCTTGTCGGTCAGGCGGGCTTCAATGTTCATGTGTACATCTTCCAGTGTCACGTTCCACTCAAGCCCCCCATTTTCAATGGTTTGCTCGATTTCATCCAGTCCACTCAGGATCTGTTCAACTTCACTGGTGTTTAATATTCCTGCCTTACCCAACATGCGGGCGTGGGCGCGGGAACCCTGGATGTCATGCTTGTACAGGCGTTGGTCAAAGCGGATGGATGCGGTAAATTCTTCCACGAAAGCGTCGGTGGATTCGCTGAAACGCCCACCCCAAGGTTTGTCCTGGGTCGTGTCGTGCTGGTTTTTGCTCATGGGTAAATGTTGAAATTTCATCAGGTTGCTAAAAAAAGTTGCCAGACATTATTACATTGTGAAACAATAAAAAAATATGATTCAAAAGTCGTCTTGCCGCAACATGGATTGCGGTTAGTATACAGTAAACAGATGCTCAGCCTGCTAGTGTGGGCGCGGTAATTATAAAAAATATAAAACGATAACAGGATCAGGTTCTAAGGCGGCTTGTTCGCTTATAGCCTGATTGAGAGCACAAACAATGCCGTCATTCAATGGGAAAACATTAAGCTACTTGCCTAACCTCTGTGTGCCGCAGGCGCTGTTGCGTGCTGTGTTGGCTGCTGAGTTGCTGGCGATTGTGCTGGCTTTGACGGTCGCAACGCATTTGCGTGATTTCTTCGTTAACTTGGGGTTGCACTCGTTATTCGTGCAATGGGTGACCTTGGCTTCCATTTTTACCTTGTGTCTGCTTAGCCGCTTTTTTGCCAGGCCATCGGTTTTTCAGGCGTCCGCCATCGTTTTGGGAACGGTTGCAGGTTTCACCCTGGTTGCTTCTGTGCTGGGTTTACTGGTGTCGGGCAGCGTCGTGGGGGGGGGCGATGTACTAGGAAATGCCCTATTTATTTTTAAAAATCTGGTGATTGCCCTGGTGATTGCCCTGGTGTTGATGCGTTACTTCTACATTCACAGCCAGTGGGAAGAAACCGTCGAGGCGGATTCGGCTGCCAAGTACGATGCATTGCAAGCGCGCATGCGTCCGCATTTTCTGTTCAATAGTCTGAATACGATTGCGCATCTGGTTCACATTGACCCCAATAAGGCTGAAGCAGCACTGCTGGATTTGGCGGATATTATGCGCCTTACGCTCGACAAGCGGGCGCGGATCAGCCTGAAAGAAGAGCTTGACCTGACGCTGGCCTACCTGCGTATGGAAGGTTTGCGGCTGGGGGAAAGGCGTTTGCATGTCAAACTGGATATGGATCAGAACAGCCTGCCGCTGGATATGGATATTCCGCCCTTCCTGTTGCAGCCGTTGGTCGAGAACGCGGTCTACCATGGTATTCAACCGCGTCAGGATGGTGGCCTGTTGACACTCAGCCTTTATGACGCTGGTAGCACGCTGGATGTTTCAGTCACAAACCCATTGCCCCCATCCGGTGTGAGCACCCATACCAAAGGGAACCATATCGCCCAGGAAAACATGGTGAACCGCTTGCGGCTTGCCTACGGTGACAGGGCGAACCTGAAAATCCACAAAAATATCCAGCAGTACCGGGTCTCGTTTTCCATCCCCAAGGAGTAAAAAAATATGACATTAAAAGTTTTGGTTGTAGATGATGAAGAGTATGCCCGTGCAAGGATCAAGGGTTTACTGGCCAGTCAGGTCGACTACGCCATTTGTGCAGAAGCCGAAAACGGGGTGGATGCAGTGCTGATGACGGAACGTTATCAGCCGGACATTGTGCTGATGGATATTTCAATGCCCGGCATGGATGGGCTGGAAGCCGCCCGGCACATTTCAGGCATGGATAGCCCACCAGCCGTCATATTCACCACAGCGTATGGTGAATATGCATTAGAAGCCTTTTCAACAAAAGCAACAGGGTACCTTATGAAACCGATAAGACAAGAACAACTACTACAAAGTCTGGAACAAGCCCGTTCATTAAACCGCGCGCAACGTATGGAGGCGCTGGAAAACCGCGATGGCCGCAATTTGGCCTCACGCAAGCACATCTGCGCGCGGATGCGGGGTAACCTTGAACTGATTCCCATCGAGGATGTTGTGTACTTCCAGGCCGACCAGAAATACGTGACCGTGCGACACAAGAAAGGCGAGGTCATTATTGAAGAGTCGCTGAAGTCGTTGGAAACCGATTTGGCTGACCGCTTCATCCGAATTCACCGCAATGCGCTGGTAGCAAAAACCGCCATTTCCGGTCTCTCCAAATCCTCCATTGGCCGTACCCAGGTGGTGCTGGACAATGTGAAAGACCAGCTGGAAGTCAGTCGCCGCCACCTGGCGGAAGTGCGCCGGTTTGTCCGCAACCGTTAATTTTTGGCAGATTTCTTCTTGATGGGGTTAAGGGTTCTCTCACGCCCTTAGCCCCCGTCGCTGACAGCCTTGTGCGCTGTTTCAATGGCGTTCTCCAGATAAGCACCGTAAAAGTCGGGACTGTTATAACCCAGCAAGCGTTCGGCAACCTCTTCTCCCTCGGCATTCAGAAAGAGCAGGGTGGGGGTCAATGACGCTTTGTGGCGGTAGGCAAATTCATCAGCATCCATTGTATCACCGTTAAAGTCGGTAATGGTGTGGTCGTTACCCATGCTGAAACGGCGGATCAGTATGCGTGAATCGTATTTCCCGCTGTTGACCATGGGTTCGAGATATTCTGTTTCGAGTTGCTTGCAGAAACCACAATAATCTGCACGGAAAGCCAGTAGCAACGGAAGCTTGCGGGTCTGCATTTCCTGTTGCAGGGAATGGAAGTCGTAGGCTTCGGGGATGGTCGCGTCGGTCGAAAAAGCAGGTGTGGCAGTTGCCCATCCGGCGAAGCCCAGCAGCATGGCTGCGGCTATTCGGGTTATGCGCGCCATAATTTCCTCCTTACGTGAAATATATTTCATTTTTTGGCTGTATGGACAACATATCGGGCAATTAGTTGTGGCGGGATATACCAAAAGGGATATATAATGCGTCGCTATTTACGGATGGGTACGTGTCACTCCAGTGGTTGACCGTATATTAGTATATATTTATACTCCATTCCGATTTTGAGGGAGATGGCTGAGCTTTGGCCTTCTTCAGAGGAGCAAATGCGACGCATACTTATTATACAATTCATCCTGATGCTGGCCGGTGTTGCGGTGTCGTGGTCATATCAGGGTGAGCCAGCATTGTTGCCTGCGTTTTACGGTGGTGCTATTGCACTCGCGAATACCATGCTGCTTTCCCGGCGCGTAGCACAGGCAGGGGAAATGGCGAAGACGAATCCGGAGCGGAGCGTGTATGCCCTGTACTTCGGCGTTATACAAAGATTTGTTTTTGTGCTGGTTGCGCTGGGTTTTGGTCTTGGATACCTGAAACTGGCTCCAGTTCCTGTGTTGGGGACATTTATGGTCGCGCAACTGGCCTACATGCTGATGGGAACCCGCCAGGTCGGGTGATTCCAGCATCAAAGGATTTTTTAACTTTGTAATACGGGGTGAATTGTGAGCGAGTCTAACGCGCCAGCAATCTCAAATCCTGTCGAGTACATCCAGCACCATCTGACCAACTGGAGTGTTGGCGTTGAGCACGGTGAGCAAGTCAAGATCGTTGACTTCAGCGTGTTCCACGTCGATGTGTTCCTGTTCAGTGTGCTACTCGCAGGTGTGATCGGTTTCTTCGCATGGAAGGTCGGTAAAAGTCTGAATGCAGACAGTCCTGCCGGTACCCAGAATGTCATTGAGACGCTTGTTGAATTCGTCAACCAGCAAGTCAAAGATATTTTCCCTAATGCTGACCGTCTGGTTGGCCCGCTTGCTTTGACCATCTTCACGTGGGTTCTGCTCATGAACGCGATGGACTTCCTGCCGGTTGATCTGTTGCCAGCGTTGGCAGGTGGTATCGCCAGCCTGTTTGGTGGTGACCCGCACCATACCTACCTGAAAGTAGTGCCTACTACTAACCTTGATACAACTTTCGGCCTGTCGCTGAGTGTGTTTGCCTTGATTATTTTTTATAATATCAAGCATAAAGGTCTGTGGGGTTATATCAAGCAATTCCTGTTCCACCCGTTTGGCCCATACCTAATGCCAGTCAATATCATCATGACTGCTATTGAAGAGATTGCAAAACCTGTCAGTCTTGGCCTGCGTCTTTTCGGAAACATGTTTGCAGGGGAACTGTTGTTCCTGTTGATTGCGCTGCTGGCGTTTTCCGTATGGGCGATGCCTGCACAGATTGCGTTAGGTTCCCTGTGGGGCATCTTCCATATGCTGGTGGTTCCGCTTCAGGCGTTCATCTTTATGCTGCTGACCATCGTATATCTGGGTTTGGCCAGCCAGGGTGAGGAGCACCATTAATTTCGTAGGGGCGGCTGACGGTCGTCCTGTTGTATCGCGCTTTTTTGTTTTTTATTTTTAACTTTTCTTTGGAGACTTAACGATGGATGCACAACTTGTTGCAATGATCTATTCCTACACTGCTGTAGGCGTTGGCATTATCCTGGCGGCTGCTGGTCTGGGTTCCGCACTGGGCTGGGGTATGATCTGTTCCAAATTTATCGAAGGCATCGCCCGTCAGCCTGAAATGCGTGCTCAACTGACTGGTCAGATGCTGTTTACCGGCGGTCTGATGGAAGCATTCCCAATGATCGTTCTGGGTATCTCCATGTGGTTCATCTTTGCTAACCCGTTCATCGGTGCTGCACAGTCTGCAATGGGCGGCTAATCCATCCGATTGTTAAACACATTGTTACTAACATTCGGAGGTTAACATGAACGTAACTGCAACCCTGATAGGTCAGATGATCGTGTTCACGGTGCTGATCTGGTTCGTCAAGGGCGTGCTGTGGGAGCCAATGCTGAAAGTGCTGGAAGACCGTAAGGCGCGTATCGCTGATGGTCTGGCTGCTGCTGAAAAGGGCAAGCACGAAGAGGAGCTGGCTCGTCAAAAAGCCGTTGATGAACTGAAACATGCCAAGGCCACTGCCGCCGAAATCATTGCGCAAGCCCAAAAGCGTGCTGGTGAAATCGTCGACGAAGCCAAGAATGCTGCCGTTGAAGAGCAAAGCCGTGTCAAAGCGGCTGCCCAGGCAGATATTGAGCAGGAAGTATCCCGTGCCCGCGAAACCCTGCGCAAGCAGGTGGCGTCACTGGCTGTTTCCGGTGCTGAAAAAATTCTTGGCAAGGAAATCGATGCAGCTGCTCACGCAAAAGCATTGGACGAACTGGCCGCGCAAATCTGAGGAATGAACCATGTCTGAATTGACAACCGCCGCCCGTCCTTACGCAAAAGCTGTGTTTGAGATGGCGCAGGAAGCCGGCAAGCTGCCTGAATGGTCAGCGCAACTGGCAGCCATGTCTGCGGTCGTCACAGCGGAAGGTTCATCCGAGTTGCTGAGTCACCCGCGTATGACCCGGGAACAGAAAGCTGACATCTTCGCCGACATTGCAGGTGATGCAATCGACGATGGTGGCCGTAATCTGCTCAAGGTGCTGGCGGAGAATGACCGTTTCGCACTACTGCCTGAAATGTCTACCATCTTCGAGAAATTGAAGGCGGAAGCAGAAGGCGCAGTCGAAGCGGAAGTCGTTTCCGCACAGGAACTGACCGATGACCAGCAGCAAACCCTTGCTGCGGCGCTCCAGAAACGCTTGGGACGTGAAGTCAAACTGGCAACCCGCGTTGATCCAGCCCTGATGGGTGGTGCGATCATTCGTGCAGGAGACCTGGTAATTGACGGTTCGCTCCAGAGCAGGCTGAAAGAAATGAAGGCGGCGCTGGCTCGCTAAGCTGGCCCGATAATTGAGGAATAGCAAATGCAACTTAACCCAACTGAAATCAGTGATCTGATCAAGAAGCGCATTGGCAGCTTCGAAGCCGGCGCTGAAGCACGTACAGAGGGTACTGTTGTCTCCGTAACGGATGGTATCGTTCGCCTGCATGGTCTGGGCGACGTTATGTCCGGTGAGATGATCGAGTTCTCCAACGGGTCTTACGGCCTGGCTCTGAACCTTGAGCGTGATTCTGTCGGCGCGGTCGTACTCGGTGATTACAAATCCATCACTGAAGGTGATACCGTAAAATGTACTGGCCGTATCTTGGAAGTACCCGTTGGCCGTGGCCTGCTGGGGCGCGTAGTCGACTCTCTGGGTAACCCGATCGACGGTAAAGGTCCGGCTGAAAACGACGGTTTCTCTCCTGTTGAGCGTATTGCTCCGGGCGTAATCGAACGTAAATCGGTTGACCAGCCTCTGCAAACCGGTGTGAAAGCACTGGATGCGATGGTGCCAATCGGTCGTGGCCAACGCGAGCTGATCATCGGCGACCGTCAGACCGGTAAGACTGCGGTAGCGGTTGACACCATCATCAACCAGAAAGGCACTGGCGTAAAATGTATCTACGTTGCAGTCGGCCAGAAAGCGTCTTCCATCGCTAACGTGGTACGCAAGCTGGAAGAGCACGGCGCCATGGAATACACCACGGTTGTTGCCGCAGCAGCCGCTGATCCTGCTTCCATGCAGTATCTGGCTCCGTACACCGGCTGCACCATGGGTGAATACTTCCGTGACCGCGGTGAAGATGCGCTGATCATCTATGACGACCTGACCAAACAGGCATGGGCATACCGTCAGGTTTCCCTGCTGCTGCGTCGTCCACCAGGTCGTGAAGCTTATCCAGGTGACGTTTTCTATCTGCACTCCCGTTTGCTGGAGCGTGCTGCGCGTGTCAACGCCGAGTACGTTGAAGCTTTCACCAATGGCGAAGTGAAAGGTAAAACCGGCTCCCTGACCGCACTGCCGATCATCGAAACCCAGGCGGGTGACGTTTCCGCATTCGTTCCGACCAACGTAATCTCCATTACTGACGGCCAGATCTTCCTGGAAACCGACCTGTTCAACGCTGGTATCCGTCCTGCGATCAACGCTGGTTTGTCCGTATCCCGTGTAGGTGGTGCAGCACAAACCAAGATCATCAAGAAACTCGGCGGTGGTGTACGTCTGGCACTGGCTCAGTACCGTGAACTGGCAGCATTCTCCCAGTTTGCATCTGACCTCGACGAAGGTACCCGTAAGCAATTGGGCCGTGGTCAACGTGTAACTGAACTGATGAAACAGGCTCAGTTTGCACCGATGACTGTTGCTGAAATGGCATTCTCGCTGTACGCAGCCAACGAAGGCTATCTGGACGATGTAGACGCGAAGAAGGTTGTGGATTTTGAAGCAGCCATGCTGAGCTACCTGCGTTCTTCCCAGAAAGACCTGCTGGACAAGATCAACGAGAAAGGTGATTACAACGACGACATCGCTGCGGCGATGAAGTCAGCGCTTGATACCTTCAAGTCCACCAACACCTGGTAATGGGAGGTAAATCCCATGGCAAGTGGTAAGGAAATACGCGGACAGATCAGGAGTATCCAGAATACTCGCAAGATCACCAAAGCGATGCAAATGGTCGCGGCATCCAAAATGCGCCGTGCGCAGGATCGGATGAACGCGAGCCGCCCATATGCCGACAAGATGCGTCAGGTGGTAGGTCACTTGGCGCATGGACATCTGGAATACAAGCATCCTTACACGCAGGAACGTGAAACAGTCAAACGTGTCGGCTACATCATCATTTCCACTGACCGTGGTTTGTGTGGTGGCCTCAACGTCAACCTGTTCAAGGCCGCTTTCCAGCACATGGCTCAATGGAAAGAGCAGGGTGTCGACATCGACATCTGTGTGCTGGGCAACAAGGCAGCTGCCGCGTTCAAGCGTTTCGGGATTGTGGCCCAGAAGACCCACATGGGCGACCAGCCACGCATTGCGGACATGATCGGTACGATCAAGGTAATGCTCGACGCCTACGACGAAGGCCGTATTGACCGTTTGTTCCTGATTGAAAACGAGTTCGTCAACAGCATGACGCAGAAGCCGAGCGCAAGCCAGCTGATTCCGATCATGCCGGGCAACGTAGACTCGATCAAGCATCATTGGGACTACATTTACGAGCCGGAATCCAAAGAGGTTATCGATGCGCTGATGCAGCGTTATGTCGAGTCCCTGGTATACCAGGCTGTTGTTGAAAACGTTGCCTGCGAAATGTCGGCACGTATGGTTGCGATGAAAAGCGCATCCGACAACGCAGGCAAGCTCATCAACGAGCTCAAGCTGGTGTACAACAAGGCTCGTCAGGCAGCGATCACGCAGGAAATCTCGGAAATCGTCAGCGGCGCAGCGGCGGTCTAACGGCTGTTACGGATTTAACATTTTTTGAAGAGGTACTATCAATGAGTACTGGAAACATCATCGAAATCATCGGCGCGGTCGTCGACGTGGAATTCCCACGTAACGCAGTTCCCGCCGTATACGATGCGTTGACAGTCGCCGATCAGGGTCTGACCCTGGAAGTCCAGCAGCAGTTGGGCGACGGCATTGTACGCACGATCGCGATGGGGACGTCTGACGGCCTCAAGCGCGGCATGAAAGTAGACAACACCGGCGCACCTATCTCCGTGCCGGTCGGTCAGGCAACCCTTGGCCGTATCATGGACGTACTGGGCAACCCGGTTGACAACGCAGGCCCTGTTGCCAGCGAAACCAAAATGCCTATCCACCGTGCTCCGCCTAGCTATGAAGAGCAGGCGTCCAGCATCGACATCCTGGAAACCGGCATCAAGGTTATCGACCTGATCATGCCCATCGCCAAGGGTGGTAAGATCGGTCTGTTCGGTGGTGCGGGTGTAGGTAAAACAGTTACCCTGATGGAACTGATCAACAACATCGCAAAACAGCACAGTGGTCTGTCTGTATTCGCGGGTGTTGGTGAGCGTACCCGTGAAGGTAACGACTTCTACCACGAAATGACTGAAGGCGGCGTTATCGACAAGGTAGCACTGGTTTACGGTCAGATGAACGAACCACCCGGCAACCGTCTGCGTGTAGCACTGACTGGTCTGACCATGGCGGAATACTTCCGTGACGAAGGCCGTGACGTTCTGATGTTCGTTGACAACATCTACCGTTACACCCTGGCCGGTACTGAAGTATCCGCACTGCTGGGTCGTATGCCATCTGCGGTAGGTTATCAGCCGACGCTGGCGGAAGAAATGGGCGCACTGCAAGAGCGTATCACTTCCACCAAAAACGGTTCCATCACTTCATTCCAGGCCGTATACGTACCTGCGGATGACTTGACTGACCCGTCCCCGGCCACCACCTTCGCCCACCTGGATGCGACCTTGGTACTGTCCCGTCAGGTTGCGGAACTCGGTATCTACCCTGCGGTAGACCCACTGGATTCCACTTCCCGTCAGCTCGACCCACTGGTTGTCGGCAAGGATCACTATGACACTGCACGTTCTGTGCAGGGTGTATTGCAGCGCTACAAGGAACTGCAAGACATCATCGCGATCCTCGGTATGGACGAACTCTCCGAAGACGACAAGAAAGTTGTTGGCCGCGCCCGTCGTATCCAGCGTTTCCTGTCCCAGCCGTTCTTCGTGGCGGAAGTATTTACCGGTGCACCGGGCAAATACGTTTCCCTGAAAGACACGCTGGCTGGCTTCAAGGCCATCCTCAATGGTGAGTATGACCATCTGCCGGAAGGCGCGTTCTACATGGTTGGCCCGATCGAAGAAGCTGTCGAGAAAGCCGGCAAGCTCTAATCAGGAGGGCGAACGATGGCTATGACAATGCATCTGGATGTGGTAACGGCAGAACAAAAACTGTTCTCCGGAACCGTCGAAGAAGTCATTGCACCGGGTGTGCTGGGTGATCTGGGTATCCTCCCACGTCACTCCCAGCTGATTTCCCGTCTGCGTGCCGGTGAACTTCAGTACAAAACCGAAGAAGGCAATATGGCATCGCTGTTTGTCTCCGGTGGTGTACTGGAAGTTCAGCCACACATGGTAACTGTGCTGGTTGACACCGGGATGCGTGCGGAAGACCTCGACGAAGCCGCTGCCCAGGAAGCCATGAAGCAAGCGCAGGATGCGCTGCAAGGCAAAGACCCGGAAGACCTCGATTACGAGACCATCCAGGCTGAACTGGAAGCCGCCAAGGCGCAGTTGGAAATGCTGCACCGTATCGGCAAGGCTCGCGGTCACTGAGACTTCGCAAGTCCAACCAAAACAAAAAGGCTCCCTCGGGAGCCTTTTTGTTGGGCTGGATCTCAGAAAAACGCGTGATCCTGTTCCCACATCACGTTCTTCTGTTTGGCGGCGGCGGCTTTCAGCAATTCAATCAGTGGGAAAGCACGCACGTTGACGCTGACGCTGACGGCTTTTTCTGCCCCATCCTTCTGCGCCAGTGGTTTTTCCTGCTGGGCTGTTTGTTGTTTTTCTTCCTCAGTTTTCAGGGCATCTTCCAGTTTTTGCAGGGCGTCAGCGACATCCTCGGTGCGGATGGCGCTGGGAATCGTGCCGCTATGCCCCATCATGCGGATGAGCGCTGTCGCATCCTTGTCAAACATGGAAACGCTGGCTCCGGCAGGGCTGGTAAATCGGATCATGGGCGTGCTCTCCTTTAATAGCTGTCTTGCCGCCATGATATATCGCTTTGAAGGGCTGGCCTATGGGTTGGGCGTTTAGTGTACCCGCCGCAACATCCACACGCCCCCAACAAGGAACACCAGCAGTGGCAGCGTGGCCGACAGCAGCGGCGGGATGCCGTACACGATTCCAACATTGGCCAGGATGCGGTTGAACAGGAAAAACACAATGCCGATGATAATGCCGATGAAAATCCGCTGGCCAGCCCCGGCGTTGCGTTGGAAGCTGAATACGAACGGGGCGGCAATAATCAGCATTACCAGCGTCGACAGCGGTGTGGTGAAGTGTTGCCAGAATGCTTGTTCAAAGCGGTCACTGCTCAGTTCATTGTCACGCTGGTGGCGGATGAAACTGGCCAGTTCGCTGGCGGCCAATTGGTTGGGTTTGACGGCGGCGATGGTCAACACCTGTTCGGGTAACAGTTTGTCGGTGTGTTCCTGTGCCAGCTTTTCCTGCTGGATGCTGTCCGCCAGAATGGTTTTGCGTTCCACTTCATGCAGCGTCCATCCGCTCGTGTCACGCTCGGCACTGACGGCGTGGGTAATGCTGTCGATGCGCCCTGCCTCGGGGTTGATGGTGTAGACGGAAATGCCTTCGAGCTTTTTTTCCGACCACAGCTTGGCGATATTGAGGATGCGGTCGCCATCCTTGACCCAGACGCCCTGTTCGCTGACGGCAAGCTGTTTTTGCTGCATTTGCAGTTTGAAACTGCTGGCGGCCAGCTCGGTGCGTGGCGCAATCCATTCGCCCAGCACGAATACCAGCAACACCAGTACCAGCCCCAGCTTCAGCGTCATCATGACAATCTGGCGGATGGAAACGCCTGCCGCCCGCATCGCCGTCAGTTCGCTATTGGCGGCCAGATTGCCCAGCCCCAACAGGCTGCCAATCAGGGTGGCGGTGGGGAAATAATCATACATGAAGCGGGGAACGCCCATCAGGATGTAATAGACAGCTTGCAGGCTGCCGTAATGGGTGTCCGGGCTAGTGTCGCCAAATTCGGCCAGCAAAGCGAAAAACCGGTCAAGCAGTAGCAGCGCCAGCCAGGTGATGAGGATGCTGGAGAGGACGCTTTTCCAGATGTAACGCTCCAGAATGTTCATGCCGGTTTCCCGTAATATTTGCGCAGCAGCCAGAAACTGACTGCCAGCACTACCAGATGTACCCACCACAGCCCCGGCAGGGTGGGGAAGTCGCCGCGATCCATCATCCCGCGAACCGTTGCCAATACACTGGCGTATACAGCATAAATCAGGATAGCGACTGCAATCTTGCTATAACGCCCTTGTCGGGGAGCCGTATAGCTTAGTGGGAAAGCCAGTAGCGCCAGCAGTGGGGCGGAGAGGATGACGGCAATCCGCCATTGCAGTTCCGCCTGCGAGGGCGGGTCGGTTTGTTGCAGCAGTTGCTGGGTCGGGATCGACGCCAGCGTGTCGCCGCCCTGGAAATTGCGCAGCGGGATGCGGATACTGTGTTCGCCAAAGCGGATCACAGTCATGCCGCCTTGTTGCGGGTCGGATTCATAGCGGTAACCGTCGCTAACCTGTAATACCCGTTCGCCTGTACCGGAGTCGATGAACAGCACGGCGGATTTCGCCCAGATCACCACTTCGCTGCTGCCGTCTTTGGCACGGATGAAAAAGCGTTCCATCACCGTATGGCTGGGATCGATACTTTCGGCCAGCGCGGTGTAATTGCGCTCCGCCGTACCGGAGCTGACGAATTCACCGGGTGGGATGCCTGCGGCTTCCGGGCGCTGGTTGATTTCGCGGCGTAACTCTAGGTTGCGGGCTTCCAGCCAAGGGGAAGCCAAGATCACCAGTGCGCCCAACAGCAAGGTCAGCGGTAATACGAAGCTGAAAATGGCGCGGTAGAAATGGCGGGGTGCTACCCCTGCCGCGCGCAAGGCGGCCATTTCCGAATCGCGGTAGAGGCGGCTGAATGCCAGCATCATACCGATCAGCAGCGCGACCGGGATCAGGCGGATCAACTGTTTCAGCGAGCCGAACCACAACAGGCTGCCAACCAGATCAGCGGGTAGGTTGCCGGTACTGGCATCCGCCAGCAGCCGCACAAAGGTGTTGCCGACAATGATCAGCGTCAGTACCAGCAGGGTAGCGACAAAGCTGAGGGCAATTTCTTTGAACAGGTAACGGTTGATAATCATGTGGCATTAGACACTGGTCTGCGCCAGGTTCTCCATACATTGGCCAGGCTTGCAAGGCTTCCGCTCAGCGCAATCAGCATTTGCAGCCAGAATGCTTGCGGGTAACCGCTATCCAGCCAGAATAGCAGTAATGAAAATACCAGGAAAAGTATTGCCAGTACCCGCTGGCCGCGCATGGATTTACCCCAGCGCCAGTGTTGCGCCAGTTTCCAGCCTGCCCAGGCGCAACCCCAGCCGATAGCTGCGCCAGCCAGCACGTCAGCAGGCCAGTGCGCACCAACTGCAATACGGCTGTAGGCAACCAGTAGGGCAGTGCTGAACAACAGTGCCGTCAGGCGATCCCGGCGCAGGGCTAACGCATACACACCCGCCAGCAGGAATGCCGCTGTGGTGTGGCCGGATGGGAAGCTGGCAGTTTTTAACATCGGGCCAATCGTGTGTATGTGCTCTCCCAGCACTGCCAGTGGCCGCTCAATATCCAGCGTGGGTTTCAGGGTGCGTACCAGCAAGGTGGTCAGTGCCCCGCCGAGGAGTCCGGCAGGTAACAGGTCAGGAAAGCGAAAAGCCATGGCGCCCAATAACACCAAGGTCACCAAGGCATCACCTAATAGGGTTGCATGGCTCCAGAATGCATCCGGCAATTGTGCAGAGAAATGCTGCAAGGCCAGAAACAGCGGGATATTCAGGCCAGAACCAACAATCAGCGTTGCGCCCAATGCGCACAACAAGGCGGGAACAGCCATGGTTTCGGTTATGTCACGCATGGTTAACGCATCCGCCGGGCGAGTATAAGGCCGCCCTGTTTGAAAACAGTCATGTAGTTTTCTGCCGGTTGTAGATGGCCTTCTTTGGAAAAGACATACTCCCCAATCTCGGGCGCACGCCTTGGGGTGAGGGCTTGCCGGTAGACGGTGAAACTTGGCATGTTTACCCCATCCATCACGATGGTGGAGCCGGTCATCTGGCGGGCGGCGCGGGCAAGGTCTTGCACTGCTGCCTGCTGGGTGTAAGCCACCACTGGAATCAGGATACTGCTGATGAACAGGGTTTGCAGGATGGCGGCGCCAATCAGACGCAGGTAATTTTGCACCTTCGGCCATAGCAGCAGCGCCAGCAATGCCAGCAGGTAAATGCCGACTGCCAGCCGGTAATACGCTTCAGTCACTTTCCGGAACTGTTCCAACAGGCCCTGAAAGTAAGGTGTTGGGTTCTGGGTAACTGCCTTGGCCAGCAGTTCCGGCAAGAACAGCAAGATGCCAGCAACCAGAATGGCAGGAACCAGCGCCAGCCAGCGGTTAGGGTTGTCACCACAATGTTTTGCCAGCAGTAGCAGCAAAGGCGTAGTGCCATATAGCAGGTAATGCGGCAACTGCGTGTTGGAGAAAGAAAAAAACACGAATACGAACAGGAACCAGAACCACAGGAAACGGGTGAAAGAAACTCTTCCTAACCTCCCCTTATCAGGGGAAGAACTGGATGGCATTCCACTTTCGGCTCCCTCCCCCGATAAGGGGAGGGACAGGGAGGGGTGGCTTCGCAGCACTTGCACCAGCAACCCACTAAACGGCAGGATCATGAACGGCAGTGCAACAAAGTAATACCACAGATGCCCACCATGCCCTTCCATCGTATCTGAAAAGCGGCTGACGTTATGTTTGAAGAAAAAGCCATCAATGAACGCCTGCCCCTGCGCCAGGTATTCGAGGATGTACCACGGCGCGGCCACAGCCAGAAATACCACCAGACCGAATGGGCTGAACACCGTTTGTAGCCAGGTTTTCCACTGCCCGTTACTGATATACAGGAAAGCACTGACCACCAGCGGGATGGCGACGGCCACTGGCCCCTTGCACAGGAAACCCAGCCCCAGCCATAAAAATACCCGGAATAACAGCATCCGCGAAGGCTGTTCCCAATAACGCCAGATGTCGAACAGGGTGAGCGCAATCAGCAGGTTCAACAACGCATCCGCAATCGCTGCCCGGCCAATGATTACGATCATGGCGGAAGTCGCCACCATCACGGCGGTGAGGATGGCGTTACGCCTTGGTATCCGTGGTTTGGCGAAGTAATAGGTCGTCATCACCCACGCGCTCGCGGCCAGCGCAGAAGGCAGCCGCAAGCTCCATTCACTCAAGCCAAAGGTCGATACGCTCAGCGCCTGCAACCAGTAGATCAGGATCGGCTTGTCGAAACGCGGCTCGCCATTCAGGAAGGTGGTAATGAAGTCATGCCGCTGGAGCATTTCCCAGGTCGCCGCGCTGAACGCGCCTTCATCCAGGTCAAACAGCGCGGGCGCGCCCAGTTGCCAGAAAAATGCCAAGATTACCAGCGGCAGCAGAAACCCGTCACCGCTTTGCAACAACCAGTAACGCAGGCCGGAAGCAGCACGCATCAGGCCGGTTTCTTCCAGCCATGTTCCGCCTCTTCTTCACGCGGGGGGCGGATCACATAGGCATTGCGGCTGGAGGATTCAAAGTAAACCCTTGCCAGCAGTTCGGCGATAATGCCGGTGGTCATGAACTGGATGGAGGTTATCACCAGCATTACCCCTGCCAGCAGCAGCGGGCGGCCACCAATGTCATTGCCAAGGATGAATTTGTCGACCCCCAACCATGCCAGAATCAGCGAGCCGATCAGCCCGAATGCCAGTCCAATGGTGCCGAACAAATGCCCTGGGCGTGCGCGGAAACGCATGAAGAACCACATGAACAACAGGTCAATCACGACCCGGAAGGTGCGCGAAATGCCGTATTTGGATTCCCCGCTCAGGCGTTCATTGTGGTTGACTACCCGTTCGCCGATGCGGGAAGGCGGTACGGTGGTGGCAACCCAGGCGGGGATGAAACGGTGCATTTCCCCATACAGGCGCACCCGTTCCATCACCGAGGCACGGTAGACCTTGAGGCTGCACCCGTAGTCGTGCAGGTAGACGCCAGTGACTTTGCGGATCAGGCGGTTGGCTATGCGGGAGGGAATCTTGCGCAGCACCAGTGTATCCTTGCGGTTTTTGCGCCAGCCGACCAGCAGGTCGAGGTCACGTTCCTGTAATTCCTGGAGCATGGCGGGAATGTCGGCGGGGTCATTTTGCAGGTCACCATCCAGCGTTACCAACAGGGTTCCACGTGACTGGTCGATACCGGCCTGCATGGCGGCGGTCTGGCCAAAATTGCGCTGTAATTCGACCACATGGATGTGGTTGCCGAATTTTTCAGAAGCTTCGCGCAAGCGTTGTAGGGTGAGGTCTGAGCTGCCATCATCCACCAGCACCATTTCCCAGGGGTAGGCCATATTTGCCAGTGCTTCCGTTACCCGCTCCACCATGGGCAGGACATTATCCTCCTCATTATAAAAGGGCACGATGATACTGACGCTATCAGCAGAATTTGTCATTAATTCATGATCCGGTTCGGTTACAATGCTGCGCTGGATTATACGTTAAAGCAGGTGCAGGATGACAGAACAGAGCAAGACTTCAGGCCAAGGCTGGCAACTGGCGCTTTCCTGGTTGGTGCTGATCCTGTTTGTGGTGGGGGTGGAGTACTGGATTGGCTGGAAAACCGTCCTCGAACCGTGGCTGGCGTTTAGCTGGGCGCAGGGGCTGATTGCGCTGGCGCTGTTGGTGCTGAGTTATGCGCTGCGGGCGTGGCGTATGTATGACTATTTCCCGCAATTCCTGAGCGGCCAATGGTTGCAGACCTGGCGCTTGATGTTGATCCATAATGCGCTCAACAACCTGTTGCCTGCGCGGACTGGCGAGGTGAGTTTTCCGGTGCTGATGAAACGCTATTTCGGGGTAGGGTATGCGCATTCGGTGTCGGCGTTGCTGTGGTTCCGGGCGCTGGATCTGCACGCTATCCTGGCGTTTGCGATTTTCCCGTTGATGATTTCGACGCGTTTGCGGGTGCTGGCGTGGCCGTTGCTGTTTGCGTGGATGTTGTTGCCGGTGCTGGCTTATCTGTTGCGTAACCGCATTGAAGTGGGTTTTGCGGGCAAGGATGGCAAGTTCAGCGAACTCATGCAGCAAGCCATGTATGGCTTGCCGGATAGCTGGGGCGCTTTCTGGCGCAGTTGGGCAATGACCTGGGCAAACTGGGTGGTGAAACTGGTGACGCTGGCCTGGTTGCTGGGGCAATTCCTGCCGGATGTAAATTGGAATTTGTTGCTGACCAGCGTGGTGACGGGGGAGCTGACCAGCGTGTTGCCGATCCATGCGCCGGGTGGTTTCGGTACTTATGAGGCGGGCGTGGTTGCGCCGCTGTCGCGCATGGTGGATGTGAAACTGGCGACCACGGCGGCGGTGAACCTACACCTGTTTGTGCTGGGTTCTTCGCTGGTTGGCGCGGTGATTGGCTGGATGATTCCGTTGAAAGATAAGCATGATTGAAAGAAACCCCTCCCTAACCCTCCCCTTATCAGGGGGGGGGACAGGAACGGCATCTCTTGCTCCTCCTCTGATAAGGGGAGGTTGGGAGGGGTTTCTTCTATTCCTTTTCATCCTGCTCCTTACCGCCTACCGTGCCTGGGTGTTAGCTACCAACGGGCTGAACCTGTATGTGGATGAAGCGCAGTACTGGTATTGGGCGCAGGCTTTGGACTGGGGCTATTACTCCAAACCGCCAGTGATTGCGGCGCTGATAGCCGGGACAACCAGCGTATGTGGCGACAGCGAATGGTGCGTGCGCTCCGGCAGTTTGCTGCTTTACCCGTTAAGTACGTGGCTGCTGTTTTTGGTGGCGCGCAAGTTGTTTGATGCCAGGGTTGCATTACTGGCAGCTGTGTTGTTTTTCACCCTGCCAGCGGTAAGCCTGTCGTCCATCCTGATTTCAACCGATGTGGCACTGTTCTTTTGCTGGACGCTGGCTTTGTATGCGTTTGTGTTCGCCCTAGACAGTGATTCGCTGGATGACTGGATTTTGCTGGGCGTGGCACTGGGTCTGGGAATGTTAAGCAAGTACACCATGGGCATTTTTCTGGTGTCTGCCCTGATGTATGTGTTTGTCGCCCGGCGTTGGGATATGTTGCGTAACCCCAAGGCGTGGGTAGCCGTGCTGGTGATGCTGCTCATCTTTGCCCCGAATTTGTGGTGGAACTGGCAGCATGATTTCCCGACTTTCCAGCATACCGCCGATATTGCAGCCGGTACTGGCGGCGGAACCTTGCACTGGGATGAATTCGGCGAGTTCATCGGCGGGCAGTTTGGTGTGTTTGGCCTTGTGCTGTTTCCGCTGTTCTTGTGGGTAATCGTCCGTGGCAAGGTGAAACATAAAACCCTGCTGTTGAGTTTTGCGTTGCCGTTTTTCCTGATCATCGCCATGCAGGCATTATTTGGACGCGCCAATGCCAATTGGGCAGCCCCAACCTATGTCACAGCAACTTTGCTGGTCGCCGGGTGGTGGCAAGGGCGTTGGAAAACATTTGCAGTTGCTCTCGCCATTAATGTTTTGCTCGGCCTGCTGGTTTACCACCCTGCACCGCTCAACCACCTGTTGAAAACAGATGTGCAAAAACGCCTCAAAGGCTGGGGAGCCATCGGCCAGCAATACTTGGCAATCCAGCAGCAATACCCGGATGCCATCCTGTTGTCGGATGGTCGTGACGTGCTCAGTGAGTTGGTGTATTACGCCCGCCCGCAAGGCTTGCGCGGGGTAAGCTGGAACCCGCATAACCAACTGCGTCACCATTACGACCTGGTGACAACGCTGGCCGACAAAGTGGGCAAGGATTTCCTGCTGGTAACGCCAGGCGCGCCCCCCGACGGCCTGCCTGCCCATTTCGCCAACATGCAACAAGTTGGCACGCTTGAGGCAGATATTCACCCCTCCTGGCGTCTGCACTACAATGTCTTCTTGCTCAAGGCATTCAGGGGCTTAGTGTCGCCATGAAGTTCTGGAAAAAGTACCCGCACGCCTGGTTGTGGCTCAACATCGTGGCGGCTTCCACGGTGGTATTCTGGTTTTCCAACTGGGATTTGACTGTTGCGCGGTTTTTCTATGATCCGGCCACGGGCGAGGCCAAGCACTGGCTGCTGGATGATTTCCCACTGTGGAAACTGCTGTTTTACGATGGGGTACAAGTGGTGGCGACCGCCGTGCTGGTGGGAACCCTGCTGATTATTGCTGGCAGTACACTGTTGCGGCGTTGGTATCGGCTGCGCCTGTACGCACTGTATGTGTTGCTGGTATTCGTGCTGGGGCCTGGCTTGCTGGTCAACAGCCTGTTCAAGGATCACTGGGGCAGGCCACGCCCAGTGCAGGTCGAGCAACTGGGGGGGCATGAGCAGTATGCGCCGCCAGGCTATTTCGTGGCTGACGGGAATGGGCGTTCCTTTCCCAGTGGCCACAGTTCGGTCGGGTTCGCGTTTATTGCCTTCTGGTTCCTATGGCGCAAGCGCGAGCCGCAATGGGCGCAAGCGGCGTTGGTGTTGACGCTGCTGTTTGGTTGTACGGTCGGCCTGACCCGCATGGCGGCGGGGGGGCATTTCCTGTCGGATGTGATGTGGTCGGGGTGGGTGGTACTGTTTGCTGCCTGGGTACTGTATTGCCCCGTCATGCGGATTCCGGAGCGCGAAAGGGAATATCCGTGACATTCATCATAAATTCACTCAATTTCTGTATTGAATAAATTTAACTTATGGCTTAACTTTGGGGGCTGCCAAGTCTTCTTGCGAGGAAGCCATAATGAAAAATCAGCAGCCATGTTCTGTAGGGGCAAGTTCGCCCATCCGTCGGGGTATCCATTACTCCCTGTTCGGCCTGCTTGGTCTGTTTTTGTGGCTACTCAGTTCCGCCTCGTGGGCAGCGGCTTCCTGCAAGGTCAATTACACCATCCCTAACCAGTGGAATAACGGTTTTAGCGCCAACGTCAGCATCACCAATACTGGCGACCCGTGGACAAGCTGGTCAGCCAAATGGGATATGCTCGACGGGCAAAAGATTACCGGCTTATGGAATGGCAGTTACGTCCAAAGTGGTGCGGCAGTAACCGTCAAGAATGCCAGCTGGAATGGCAATGTCGGCAACGGCGCTAGCGTCCAGTTCGGTTTCAATGGCTCGCATACAGGAACCAACAACATTCCCACCAATGTCTCCGTCAATGGTGTCTTGTGCGAAGGCAATGCGCTGCCACCCAAGCCTCCCGTGGTGGCCTGCGAAGTCATTTACTCGCTCCCGTCGGTGTGGGATGCCGGTTTCACCGCCGATGTCATGGTGAAAAATACCGGTGATGCTGTCAGTAACTGGACAGTGGCGTGGGATATGCCCAACGGGCAGAAAATTACCAGCTTCTGGAACGGGCAATACCAGCAGAACGGGGATCACGTTGCCGTCACGCCGCTGGACTGGAACCGCAATATCGCGGCAGCGGGGCTGATCCAGTTCGGTTTCAATGGTTCGCACACCGGTTTGAACAACATCCCCGGCAATGTATCCCTGAACGGGGTGAAATGCGCCGGGCAGGTTGATCCGCCACTGCCACCGCCACCTGCCTGTAGCGTCCAGTACCAGATCCAGACCCAGTGGGATAATGGCTTCACCGGAACGGTCGACATCAAGAACACCGGCGCGCCGTGGAATGGCTGGCAAACCACTTGGTCAATGCCTACTGGACAGCAGATTACTGGTGGTTGGAACGGCCAGTTCAACCAGACGGGCGACAAGGTGACAGTCGGCAATGTGGAATTCAACAAGATCATCGCGCTGAACAGCAGCATTTCGTTTGGTTTCAACGCTTCCCACACCGGCCTGAACCTGATCCCGATTGATGTGGCGGTGAATGGTACCCGTTGCAGCGGTCAGGCCGATACGCTGGTGTTGCCGCCCAAGGCTCCCGGCAGCTTGCAGGCAACGCTGGTGGACAATACCCATGTCGACCTCGACTGGCAGGATAACAGCACTGATGAGACAAGCCTGATCCTGGAGCGGCGCGAAGCCAATGCTAACTGGGCGGTGTTGGCTACCCTGGTTGCCGATACCCAAGTATACCGGGATTCCACCACGGCGGTCGGCAAGCTGTACGAATACCGGGTGAAGGCGGCCAACAGCGCCGGTTCCTCCGCCTACACCAACGTGGTGACGGCCAAGCGCCAAGACCGTACCGACATCCGCGCTTCCATGCTGGTGAACAACTGCGCCGCCTGCCACGGTACGGATGGCTACAGTTCCGGCCCTGCCACGCCTTCCATCGCGGGGCTGGACAAGAGTTACCTGATCCGCACCATGAAGGCTTACCGTACCGGCGCGCGTGCTTCCAGCGTAATGGGGCGGATTGCCAAGGGTTATACCGATACCCAGATCGAGCGCATGGCGGGTTATCTGGCCGGGTTGCCATACCAGCCTGCCCAGCAAGCAACTGACGCTACGCTGGTAGCACAAGGTAAGGCTGTGCATGAAAGCAATTGTGCGTTTTGCCATATTGGAACCGGCGACGATCCGGGGCTGACCGGCACGCGGCTGGATGGCCAGTGGGCGACCTACCTGCACTCTACGCTGGAAGATTACTGCCTGGGGCGCAGCAGCAATATTCCGCCCGAAATGGCGCACCAAATGGCCGATCTGAAAGGGCTGTTTGGCGAAGACGTGTTGCTGGCCTTGGCGCAATATTACGCTTCCGACAAATCCGCTGGCGATACCGGCGGCGGTGAAAATAATGGTGGTGGTACGGGCAGTGGCGGCGATACTGGCGGTGGTGATACCGGTGGCAGCGGTGATGGCAGCACGGTTCCACCCAACCCCAACAACCTGACCGCTACGGCAGTGGATAACAGCAAGGTCAACTTGGGCTGGCAAGACAACAGCAGCAATGAGACCGGCTTCCGGGTCGAGCGCCGCCCTGTCGGTGGCAACGATACTGAGTGGGTAACCTTGGCAGAATTGGGGGTTAACACCCAAGCTTACACCGACAGCACGGTGGCCATGGGCATGGGTTACGATTACCGCGTTGCCTCCTTCAATGTTGCCGGAGCCAACAGCAGCGCGGTCGTCAGCGTTACCTTGCAAACCCCGCTGCAATACGGCCAGAGCCAGTACCAGCGCCAGGGTTGCGCCAGCTGTCATGGCGCGGATGGCGCAGGCGGTTTCAGCAACATTGCCCTGACCCACTATACGGAGGCCGGGCGGGCAAGCCTGATCAGCACTATCCGCGACACCATGCCGCCGGGTAATCCGGGTGCTTGTGGCGAAGGCTGTTCTTCCGCTGTGGCTGACTACCTGATTGAGGTGCTGGCGGCCAACAATGATGGCGGCGGCAACACACAGGCTTGTGCGGGTACGCCGCCTGCGGGCGTGCGCAGCCTGCGCCTGTTGACCCGTCTGGAATACCAGAATACGGTCAACGACCTGTTCGGCCTGAGCCTGAATCTGGTCAACAGTTTGCCGGATGAAAACACGGTGGGTGGTTTCGACAACAACATCGAGCAGAACCAGGTGTCCAGCCTGCGCATGGATGCTTATCTGACCCAGGCAGAGAAAGTGGCCGCGCAAGCGGTACAGGCTAGCTGGAACAAGATCGTGCCGTGCAGCCAGCAGGATCTGGCTTGTGGCCGCCAGTTTATCCAGAGCTTCGGCAAGCGTGCATTCCGTCGCCCACTGGCCACGGTGGAAGTCGACAGTTACGCCGCCAACTTCAGTGGCGTGGCATTCCGCGATGCGGTGGAAAAAACCGTCATGACCATGCTGGTGTCGCCCAACTTCCTGTACCGTTCCGAGCTGGGTGAATTGCAGGCGGATGGCACCTACAAGCTGACGCCGTATGAAGTGGCCAGCAGCCTGTCGTACCTGTTCTGGGGTTCGATGCCGGATGATGCGCTGTTCCAGGCTGCCGACAACAACGCGCTGGATACGCCTGCGCAACGCATCGCCCAGGCATCCCGGTTGCTGGCAGCGGCGCGCAGCCGCGAGCAGGTAGGCAATTTCGTCGGCCAATGGTTGTTGAAAGGCAGCCCCTATAACCTGCCCGCCAAGGATGCGACGGTGTACCCGGCGTATACCGATGCGGTGAAAGCGGCGCTGTCGCAGGAACTGGTCAGTTTTTTCAACTACGTGGCGTTTGATTCCACCCAGAGTTTCCGCGAGTTGTATACGGCGGATTACGTGATTGCCAACAAGACGCTGGCGGATTTCTACCATCTGAGTGGGCCGGGCGGCAGCGCGTTCGAGAAAACGCCAGTGGTGGATGGTTCCCGTACTGGTTTGCTGACCCTCGGTTCAGTGTTGGCGCGTTATTCCAATAGTAATGAATCGCATCCGTTCAAGCGTGGGCGTTTCTTCTTCGAGCGCGTGTTGTGTCATGATTTGCCGGAGCCTGCCAACTTCGGGCTGGTGCAGCCGCCTGACCCTGACCCGAACATGACCACACGGCAACGCTTTGACTTCCATAGCAAATCCTTTGCCAGTTGTTATAGCTGTCACCAGTATCTGGATGGCCCCGGCTTTGGTTTTGAGAACTATGATGGGGCAGGGCAATTCCGCCAGTTTGAAAACGGCAACCCGATCAGCGCCAGTGCCATCCTGCGCGGGATGGAAACCTATACGCCGGAAGAGGAGCTTACTTTCACCGACCTCAACCACCTGAGTCAGTTGGTGGCGGATAGCCCGACAGCGGCGCAGTGCGTGGCGCGGCAATACTACCGTTACACCACCGGCCATCAGGAAACGGCGGCTGACCAGTGTGCGCTGGACAGTTATCTCCAGTCCTACGCTGACAGTGACTACAACCTGCAAACCATGTTGATCAGCATTGTCAATGCGCCCAACTTTACCTTGCGCCGGGCGCAATAGGGGGATCGTTACATGAATATCAATCAGGATCGCCGCAATTTCATGAAATGGGTCGCAGCCGCCGGTCTGGGCGCTGCCGCTCTGCCGTTTGCCAGCATGGCCTATGCCGGTGATGTGCCACGCCGCGCCATTTTCGTGTTTTTCCCTGACGGGATGCGCCCGGAACACTGGCACGCGGTCGGCACGGGAAACAGCTTTACCCTGCCTGCCATGACCGCGCCGCTGGAGCGGGTACGCCAGCATTGCGTGTTTCTCAGCGGGATGGATATGAAAGGTGCAGGCTCTACCCACGAAGGCGGAACCCTGAAACTGCTGACCGGCGCGGATGGCATGTCATCCGACAAAGCGGTATCGCTGGATTACCATCTGGCGCAAGCCTTCAAAACCCAGACAGTACGCCCACATCTGAACCTGACCATCGTGCCGACCTGGGGTGTTACCGCCATCACCTACGATTACAGCGGCGTGCAGGTGTTGCCGGAACCCAACCCGCTGGCAGCGTTTGAGTCCTTGTTCGGTACCAATGCGCAAAGCAATTTCATTGCCCAGCGGCGGGTGAGCGTGCTGGATACTTCCCTGGCCGAACTCAATGCCTTGCGCAACAAGCTGGGGGCGATTGAAAAGGCCAAGCTGGATACCCATACCGAATCGATCCACGAACTGGAGCAGCGCCTGAATGCCAACGCCGGGGCGTGCGCGGCGTGGAATTTCAACCCGACTGGTTTCACGGTTGACCCCAACAAGGGCTATTGGCAGGGGGCGGAATACCGCGACCCTTACAAGATGGGCGTGATCAGCGATTTGCAGCGGGATATTGCTGTCCATGCATTGGCTTGCGACCTGACCCGCGTTGTTACCCTGAAGTGGTCACAGGGCGTGAATGAAAACCTGATACCGGAATCGGGCAGTTCCATGACCTGCCACGGCGCATCCCACTCGGGTGGGGAGGATTTCATCAAGATCAAGGCGTGGTACACCGAGCATCTGGCGCGGCTGATTGCCCAACTGGCCAGCGTGCCGGAAGGGAATGGCACCTTGCTGGATAATACCGTGATCTTTGTTGGCAGCGACCTCGCTCATGGTGGCTGGCATAACCACGGCGACATGCCTTTCATCCTGGCTGGCGGTCATGCAGCGGGCATCAGCGGTGGGCGCAGCCTCAAATTCAACGGCACGCCACACAACAAGATTCTGGTATCCATCGCCCAGTTCATGGGCTTGAACATCAACAGTTTCGGCAATCAAGACAGCAACCCAGGGCCGCTGCCCGGTTTGGTCGGTTAGGAGGGGCAGAGCATGATGGAAACGCATAACAGCCGCCGCAGGGCATTCCTGAAAACGCTGCTGGCCGGTACGGCAGCCAGCACCTTCGGTTTCCCGGCCATTGTCGGCGCTGCCAGCCAGCGCGTGGTGGTGATTGGTGGCGGGACTGGCGGGGCAACGGTGGCCAAATACCTGCGCCGCCTCGACAATTCGCTGGATGTCACCCTGATCGAAAAGAACGCGGTTTACACGACCTGTTACATGAGCAACGAAGTGCTGAGCGGGGAACGTACCCTGGAATCGTTGCAATTCAATTACGACGGCCTGAAAGCGCATGGCGTGAAAGTCGTGCAGGATGAAGTCACCGCCATTGACCATGACGGCAGGCTGGTGCTGACCAAGGGCGGCGTCAGTTACCCGTATGACCGCTGCGTGGTGTCGCCGGGGATTGATTTCCGCTACGATCAGATTGCCGGTTATAGCGAAGCGGCCAGCGCAACGGTTCCCCATGCCTGGAAAGCCGGGCCGCAAACCCTGTTGTTGCGTGACCAGTTGCAGGCGATGACGGATGGCGGCACGGTGGTGATTGCCGCGCCACCCAACCCGTACCGCTGCCCGCCTGCGCCATATGAGCGCGCCAGCCAGATTGCGTACTACCTGAAACAGCACAAGCCGAATTCCAAAGTCATCATCCTTGACCCCAAGCCCAGCTTCACCAAGCAGGCATTGTTTGAACAGGCGTGGAAGGAGCTTTACGGCTACAAGACCAGCAACGCCATGCTCGAATGGTGGTCAGGGGATGCCAACGCGGCGGGTGTAGTGGAAGTGGACGTGGCTTCCAAAACCGCCATCACGGAATTTGGCGACCGGGTGCAAGCTGCGGTGCTGAATGTGATCCCACCGCAAAAGGCTGGCAAGTTGGCGTTTGATACTGATCTGGTGGACAGTACTGGCTGGTGTCCGGTCAACAAGCTGACCTTTGAATCCACCCGCCATGCTAATGTGCATGTGATTGGGGATGCCTGCATGGCGGATTCCCTGCCCAAATCCGGCTTTGCGGCCAATTCAGAGGCCAAGGTGTGCGCCGCCGCCATTTACGCCTTGCTGAATGGGTTGGAGGTGGAAAGCCCGTCGTTCTCCAACGGTTGTTACAGTCTGGTCGGTAAGGATTACGCGATTTCAGTGGTGGGGGTTTACCGGCTGTCGGACGACGGCAAGCTGGTGGAAAGCATTCCGGGCAGTGGTGGCGTGTCTTCCGCCACAGCAACTGCCCAGGATCGTTTGTTTGATGCCAGTTATGCGTATAGCTGGTACAACAATTTCACGCAGGATGTGTTCCGCTGAAACTGAGGGCTTCAGCTATTGCCTGGCAGCACGTCGATACGGGCAATCTCCCCCTCTGCATCAATGTGGATGAACAGCTCAATCGGGTTGCAACATACCTGGCAGTCTTCGTAATAATCTTGGCTGCCGCCAGTCACGTCGACTTCAGTGGAAAACTCTGAATAGCAGTAAGGGCAGGTAATGTTGGTGTGGGTTAGAGCCTGCGACATGATGACTAATCCTCCAGAAAGAGTTGGATAACTTCATTCAGGAACTGCCAGCCGGTTTCGGTTGGGCGGATAAGCTCACCGTTAAAGTCCAGCAAACCGCGCTGCGCAGCCTGATCCAGCCCCGCCTGCAAATGCTGGACTGACAGACCGGTGCGCTCGGTGAACAGGCTGGGGGCGAAACCTTCCCGCAGGCGCAAGGCATTCAGCATGAATTCAAAGCTCAGGTCGGCAGGGGTCAGCACTTGCTCCCCACTGCGCGCTTTGCCTTGTATCGCCTGCTGCATGTACTCCGCAGGTTGCCGGTATTTGTGATAGCGGATGACACTGGCTTCTACAGGATGTGTTATTTTGCCGTGTGCGCCAGCACCGATAGCCACATAATCACCAAACTCCCAGTAGTTCCGGTTATGCCTGCACTGAAAGCCCGGTCTGGCATAGGCGGAAACTTCATATTGATCATAGCATGAACTTTTGATGAATTGTTGCCCCGAAAACTGCATTTCTGCGGTTAAATCATCATCAGGCAGGGAGGGCGGCTGTTTGTAGAATAGCGTATTCGGCTCCAGTGTGAGCTGATACCACGACAGGTGTGTAGGTTGCAGTTCCACTGCCTGTTGCAAGTCCTGCATGGCTTCCTCCAGCGTTTGCTGCGGTAGCCCAAACATCAGGTCGAGGTTGAAGTTGTTAAAACCGGCAGTACGGGCGATGTCCGCTGCCCGTAAGGCTTCCTCTCTGTTATGTACCCTGCCCAATGCCTGCAAGTGTTGTTGGTTGAAACTCTGGATGCCGACTGACAGGCGGTTGATGCCTGCTTCCCGGAATCCCCGGAATTTGTCCTGTTCAAAGGTGCCGGGGTTGGCTTCCATGGTGACTTCGATATTGGGGCGGAAGGGTAGCAGGGCGCGGATACCGTTGAGCAGCGCGTCGATGCTTTCCGCCGAAAACAGGCTGGGGGTGCCACCGCCGATGAAGATGGATTCCAGCCTGCGTCCCCAGATGTGGGGGAGTTCGCTGGCAAGGTCGGTCAGCAGTGCTTGTATGTATGCCTTTTCCGGCAAGCCTTGTGGTGCATTGTGCGAATTGAAGTCGCAATACGGGCACTTGCGGATGCACCAGGGGATGTGGATATAGAGGGAAAGGGGGATGTGGGTCATGCTTTATCTGCTACCGGACGCTGCATGATGACTTTGAACTGGTTGCCTTTCCGGTCATCAATTAATTGGATATTAGCGTAATTTTCCAAAGCACGCGGAATGCCACTGCCCAAACCGCGATAAGGCATCTGACGCGTAGCGTGCGAGGCAATGATCGGGTTACGCATGTTCGACAGGCCAAAACGGATTTGCTCAACCGTCAGGTGATTGGGCAAATGGCCGGGGCTGATGATTTCAACCCGGTCAGTAAACATCAGGATGCGGATGGGCGCGGAAATGAAATAGTCACGGTGAATCAGCGCATTGACCAGCACTTCCTGCAACGTGATTTCGGGAATTTCCAGTTTGCCAAGGCTGTTTATGCCTTGCCCTGCCTGCAAGCGGTGCAGGTTGCGGGTGATGAAGGATAGGGCGCGTTCATACTGGTTGATCAGCGGGCCTTCGATGTCTTCGCTGTCGCGGTAGTGTTGCGAGGCAATATCCGTACCGTCGATGTAAACGGCTTTGACCATGAAGGCAGGGCGGAATTGTTGCGGGTTTTTGCCGAACAGGAGCAGGCCAGCCAGATTCAGGACATTGTCTTTCCCCAGTTTCAGGCTGCGAATAATTTGTGGTAAGGGTAAACCCAACTCATCCAGCGTTTTCTGGTAACGGGTCTGGATGTAGTTGGCAAACAGCAGTTCATGTAAATCTTTGCTGCTGCTATCTGCGATTGGGGTTTCCTCGGCATAAACCAGCCCTGTTTCCTGAAACATGCGCTGAATCTCTTCACGGGCCGTGACATGGCGTTTATCAGCTCCGGCTTTGACCCAGATACGTCCTTGGTTATCCACATAGGGTTTGTTTAAGCCTTCGGGAACAGTTATCACCATGATAATGCCTTGTTCCAGCGTCATGTTTTGGGTAGTGGGGTGAATGGGCGGGCGTACATGCTGGGATGAGGCATTGGAAAGCAACTGGTTCAGGCGGGAAATATCTTCGCGGCTCAGGCCGCTGATACTGCTGTTGTCATCCACGCCGATGAGGATGTAGCCACCGCCAGCGTTGGCAAGAGCCGCCAGTTCAGCCGCAAATGCATCGACATTGGAGATGTTGCGTTTGAACTGGTGTCGACTGTCTTCGCCCTGGGCGAGAATGGTTTGAACTTGTTGCGTGTCCATATTGTGAGGTTGTTACCGGGTTATGACGCTAAGCATATTGTAATTCTACGACAATCCATACTGTTGGTTGCCTTTATTGCCGGATGGAGCTTGTTTTGCGGTAAAAATCACATTAGCTTAGGGTCAGGATATAACAATAAGGAGACAAAACCATGCATGTCACATTAGTCCACGTCCACGTCCACGTCCACGTCAAACCCGAATACATCGACGCTTTCATCGCCGCCTGCCAGCTTAACCACGAAAACTCCACGCAGGAACCGGGCAACCGCCGTTTCGACATCCTTCAGTCGAATGAAAACCCAAACAAATTTGTGTTGTACGAAGCTTACGCCAGCGCGGAAGATGCTGCTGCTCACAAACAGACAGCGCATTACGCTGCGTGGCGCGACACGGTTGCTGACATGATGGCGGAACCACGCAAGGGTGTTGGTTACAACGGATTGTTCCCGGCATAATGCTTCCCATGCAACGCGCTTACCAGATACTCAACAACACCTACGGCTACGCCGATTTCCGTCTCAACCAGCAGGACATCATCGGTTCGCTGCTGCAAGGCCGCGACGTACTCGCATTGATGCCAACCGGCGGCGGCAAGTCGCTTTGCTACCAGATTCCCGCGCTGGCGCGGGATGGCGTCGGCATTGTGGTTTCCCCGCTGATCGCGCTGATGCAGGATCAGGTTGACGCCCTGCAACAACTTGGCATCCGCGCCGCCTTCCTCAATTCCACGCTGAATTACGGCACGGTTTTGCAGGTGGAACGTGAGCTGCTGGAGGGTGAAATCGACTTGCTCTATGTCGCGCCCGAACGCTTGCTGGGCGAGAAAATGCTTGCCCTGCTGGAGCGGTTGAATAGCAGTGTCGGCATTGCCCTGTTTGCCATCGACGAAGCGCACTGCGTATCGCAATGGGGGCACGATTTCCGCCCGGAATATCAGCAGTTGTCGGTGCTGGCGGAACGTTTCCCCGGTATCCCGCGCATTGCCCTGACCGCTACCGCCGACCAGCGTACCCGCCAGGAAATCATCCAGCAGCTGCGCCTGCAAAACGCCGATGTTTACATCAACAGCTTCGACCGGCCCAATATCCACTACACCATCCGGCAGGGGCAGAACGCCCGCCAGCAACTCTGGCGTTTCATCGCTGATAATCATCCGCAGGACGCCGGAATAGTCTATTGCCTGTCGCGTAAAAAAGTGGAAGATACCGCCCTCTGGTTGGCCGAACAGGGCAGGGTAGCCTTGCCCTACCACGCAGGCATGAGCGCCGACACCCGCCGCGAACACCAGCAGCGTTTCCTGCGCGAAGACGGTGTGATCATCGTCGCCACCATCGCCTTCGGCATGGGCATCGACAAGCCGGACGTGCGTTTCGTCGCCCACCTCAGCCTGCCCAAAAGCATCGAAGCCTATTATCAGGAAACCGGACGTGCCGGGCGCGACGGCCAGCCCTCCAACGCCTGGATGGCTTATGGCCTGCAAGACGTGATCACCCTGCGTCAGATGATGCAGGAATCCACCGCCAGCGAGCAGCAAAAGCGCGTCGAACACCACAAGTTGCAAGCCATGCTCGGCCTGTGCGAAATGACCACCTGCCGCCGCCAGGCACTGCTGGAATATTTCGGCGAACCCACCCCTGAACCCTGCGGCAATTGCGACAACTGCCAAAGCCCGCCGGAAGTGTGGGAAGCCGCTGTAGCCGCGCAAAAAGCCCTTTCCTGCGTCTACCGCACCGGCCAGCGTTTCGGCGTCAACTACATCATCGACGTACTGTTGGGCAAAGATGATTCCCGCATCCGCCAGTTCGGCCACGACCAGCTTTCCACCTACGGCATCGGCACGGAACATTCGCAGGCGGAATGGCGCAACATCTTCCGCCAGCTGATCGCGCTCGGCTACCTGAGCGTGGATGTGGATGGCCACGGCGGCCTGCGCCTGACCGACAAATCCCGCCCCTTGCTGCGCGGCGAAATCGAGCTGCACCTGCGCAAGGAACAAATGCGCGAGCGGGTACGCAAGGAACGCAACCGCGCCGAACGCACTCCAAGACCTGAATTTGAGGAAATGTCCACTGCGGCCAAAGCCCTGTTCGAGCAACTACGCAACCTGCGCACCCGGCTAGCGAAGGAGCAGGAAGTGCCGCCCTATGTCATTTTCCACGATTCCACCCTGCTGCACATGGCCAACGAACAGCCGCAAACGCTGGAGGCCATGCGTAGCATCCCCGGCATAGGCGAACGCAAGTTGGAACAGTACGGGCAGGCATTCCTCAATGTCATAACGGAAGAGGATTCCCCACAACCAGGATGGGACGATGGCTACACTGAAACTCCGCCGTATCGCGATTGACACCTACAAGGAAAACGTCGCTTACCTACACCGTGACTGTGCCACTTACCGCTCGGAAGGCTTTCAGGCGCTGAGCAAGATTGAAGTACACAACTTGCGTGATACGCATCCGGTCGTGGCCGTGCTCAATATCGTGGATGACGCCAACATCGTCGCGCCCGGCGAACTCGGCCTCAGCGAACAGGTGTTTGCCCAGCTTGCGCTACCGGAAGGCCACGAGGTTACGGTCGCGCACGCCACCCCGCCCGATTCCCTGCGTGCCGTCCACCGCAAGATTTACGGCGAAACCCTGTCGTATGACGACTATGCAAACATCCTGCAAGATATTCTTGGCAACCGTTATTCCAAGATTGAGATGGCAGCATTCCTGGTCGCCTGTGCCGAAAACGGCATGGAGCGTGAAGAAATTCTCTCCCTGACCCAGGCGATGGTCAACACCGGCGAACGCCTCGATTGGGATACGCCGCTGGTAGTCGACAAGCACTGCATCGGCGGCATTCCCGGCAACCGCACCACCATGTTGATCGTACCGATCGTGGCCGCGCATGGCATGTGGATGCCGAAAACCTCCAGCCGCGCGATTACCTCCCCCGCAGGTACTGCTGACACGATGGAGGTGCTGGCGCAGGTCAATGTAGAGCCGGACAAGCTGCGCCAGATCCTGCACCACGAATCCGCCTTTCTCGCCTGGGGTGGCACGGCACGGCTGGCTCCGGCAGATGACATCCTGATCGCGGTGGAACGCCCGCTGTCGCTGGATTCGCGCGGGCAGATGGTGGCGTCGATTTTGTCGAAAAAGGTCGCTGCCGGTTCCACCCACTTGCTGATCGACATCCCGGTTGGCCCGACAGCGAAGGTGCGCAGCCACAACGAGGCCATGCATTTGCGCAAGTTGTTTGAGTACGTCGGTGACAGCATGGGCTTGCAACTGGAAGTGGTCATTACCGACGGTAGTCAGCCCATTGGTCGTGGTATTGGCCCGGTGCTGGAAGCCCGCGACATAATGCAGGTGCTGCACAACGACCCGCAGGCTCCGGCGGATTTGCGCGAAAAAGCCCTGCAACTGGCCGGGCGTATACTTGAATTCGATTCTGACGTGCGCGGCGGGCAGGGCTACCATTTGGCGCGCGACATCCTGCAATCCGGGCGTGCACTGGTGAAAATGCAGGCCATCATCGCCGCGCAAGGGGCTAACCCTGTCACTTATGCACCAGCCCAATTGCAATACGAAGTGTTGGCAACGCATTCCGGTACAGTGAACATGATCGACAACCTGCAACTGGCGCAGATTGCGCGGCTGGCAGGTGCTCCGCTCGACAAGCAGGCTGGGGTGGATTTGCACAAGAAGCTCGGGGACAGGGTGGAAAGGGGTGACGTTCTATACACCATCCACGCCGAATTCCTGTCCGATTTCAACTTTGCCAAGGCGGCGGCTACCCAACACAGCGGCTACCAGATTGGGGCGACAACATGAACAACACTCCCCTGTTACTCGCTTTCCCTGAATACCTGAACCAGACGCAGGCACTGGCGGCTGCTGGCGGTTGGCCGCTGGCCGAGGTGAAAGTCCACCGTTTTCCCGATGGGGAAAGCCGTCTGTTACTGCCGGAAAACTTGCCTGAGCACGTCATTTTCTGCCGCAGCCTTGATCATCCCAATGACAAGCTGGTGGAATTGTTGCTGGCGGCGGCGGGGGCGCGCGAACTGGGGGCGCAAATCCTGACGCTGGTTGTGCCGTATTTGTGTTACATGCGCCAGGATATGGCGTTCCATCCCGGCGAGGTGGTGAGTCAGCGTCATATCGGCAAGTTGCTGGCGCAGTCGTTCGACCGATTGGTGACGGTGGATGCGCATTTGCACCGTATTTCCAGTCTGAGGGAGGCAGTTCCGCTCGAACATGCCATCAACCTGAGCGCAACCGTGCCGATGGGCGAGTTTCTGGCCGGGAGGCTGGCAAGTCCGCTATTGGTCGGGCCGGATGAGGAGTCGGAACAATGGGTGGCGGCAATTGCTGAACATCAGCATCTGGATTTCATGTGTGCGACCAAGCAACGTTTTGGTGACCGGGACGTGCAAATTGCCCTGCCGGAAGGCAACTGGCGCGGACGGAATGTGGTGCTGGTGGATGATGTCGCCAGCTCCGGGCGCACGCTGGAAGTGGCGGCGCGGTTGTTGCAGGTGCAGCAACCTGCCTCCGTGTCGGTACTGGTGACACATGCGTTGTTTGCGGGGGATGCGCTGGAGCGCTTGCGTGCCGTTGGTGTTGGACATGTGTGGAGTTGCGACAGTATTCCGCATCCGAGCAATTGTGTTTCGTTGGCGGGGTTGTTGGCGGAGGCGTTGAGGGAACCCTCAAAGCAGATTCGCCAGATTGACGAAATCTTCCCCTGATAGCGTTTCCGCCCGCCGGGTCGGGTCAATTCCGACACTTTCCATCTGTTCCGCCGTCAGCAATTCTTTTAATGTATTGCGCAGTGTTTTGCGGCGCTGGGAAAATGCCTGTGCCACCAGCTTGCCAAACTGTGCTTCATCCTTCGCTACATACGGCGGTGTTGCCCACGGTTTCAGGTACACCACGGCGGAATCCACTTTCGGTGGCGGGCTGAATGCGCCGGGGCCGATTTTCAGCAGGTAATGGGTTTCGCAGTAATATTGCACCATCACTGAGAGGCGGCTGTAGTCCTTGCTGTTGGGTTCGGCAGTAATACGATCCACCACTTCCTTTTGCAGCATGAACAGCATGTCACGGATGTGTTCACGGTGTTGCAGGAAATGGAAAATCAGCGGGGTGGAGATGTTGTAAGGCAGATTGCCAATAAGCCGCAATGGTTCGCTGTCGCCGCGCAAGCCGGGGATGTCGAGTTTGAGTGCGTCCTGCGCGTGGATGTGCAGTTTGCCTTGCGCCTGCGGTTGTTCCTGCCACCAAGCGATCACGTCGCGGTCGATTTCGACCACATCCAGACGCGGCAGCATTTCCAGCAGCGGGAACGTAAGCGCGCCAGGGCCGGGGCCGATTTCTACCACCCGGTCAGTGGGCTGGAGGCTGAGGGCGCGCAGCATTTTGTCGATGATGTTGCGGTCGTGCAGGAAGTGCTGGCCAAAGCGTTTTTTGGCCTGATGTGCGTAGCGTGGCATAGGTTTCCAAGGTCAGATTCCCCCCCCCCCTTGCGGAGGAGGGTTAGGGTGGGGGGTTATGGCAGAATTTTAAGCTCAACCCTGCGGTTTTGCGCCTTGCCGTCCGGAGTGGCGTTATCCGCAATCGGCGTGTTGGGGCCGTAACCCTTGGCGCTGAGCAGTTCGGCTTTCGCGCCTTTGCCGACCAGATACTGCATGACTGCTTCGGCACGCTTTTGGGAAAGCGTTTCGTTGGCTGTCTTGTCGCCGCTGCTGTCGGTGTGGCCGCCTACCTCGATTTTCAGTTCAGGATGCTTTAGCAGGCTGTCGGCGGCTTCATCCAGAATCGGCAGGGAGTCTGGCGTAAGGATGGCGGAGCCAGTTTCAAACTTGACGCCTTTCAGGCTGATGTTTTCGGTTTTGGCGCAGCCGACCTGGTTGACTTCGTTGCCAGTGCTGGTGTCAGGGCAAAGGTCGTCTGCGTCGGCAACGCCGTCTTGGTCTGCATCCGGGATGGCATCACAGCCGGTGGCATCGACTTTGGTGTCTTCTTTGGTATCGGGGCATTTGTCGGCGTCATCAGGAATGCCATCCTTGTCACCATCAGGCGGCGGCAGGTCGCAACCGGTGGTGTCGACTTTAGTGCCTTCCTTGGTGTCGGGGCATTTGTCGGCATCGTCGGGAACGTCATCCTTGTCACCATCAGGCGGTGGCAGGTCACAGCCAGTTTCGTCGACTTTGACGCCCGGGGCGGTTGTTGGGCACTTATCCGCACTGTCTTTTACGCCATCACCGTCAATGTCCTGTTCACAGCCGGTTTCATCAATTTTGGTTCCCGCTGGCGTGCTAGGGCATTGGTCGGCGTCGTCAGGCACGCCATCCTTGTCCGCATCGGGTGGTGGCAGGTCACAGCCTTTTTCGTTGACCTTGATGCCTGCTGCCGTGGTCGGGCATTGGTCGGCGCCGTCTTTGATGCCATCGCCGTCGGTGTCAGGTTCGCAGCCGGTGGCGTCGACTTTGGTGCCTTCCTTGGTGTCAGGGCATTTGTCGGCGTCGTCAGGCACACCATCCTTGTCCGCATCGGGTGGTGGGAGGTCACAGCCTTTTTCATCAACCTTGATGCCTGCTGCCGTGGTCGGGCATTGGTCAGCGCCGTCTTTGATGCCATCGCCGTCGGTGTCAGGTTCGCAGCCGGTGGAGTCGACTTTGGTACCTTCCTTGGTGTCAGGGCACTTGTCGGTGTCATCGGGAATACCGTCCTTGTCGCCATCAGGTGGTGGCAGGTCGCAACCGTTTTCATCAACCTGAACACCTGCGGCAGTTACCGGGCAACGGTCTTTTTCATCGGTTACGCCATCGTTGTCCTCATCCTTGGGTAGCTCACAACCATTGGTCTGGACGGGTGTGCCAGCCGCTGTGTCGGGGCACTGGTCGGTTTTGTCCGGAATGCCGTCGGCGTCAGTATCCTTGGTTTCGGTTTCCAGTGCGGCGGCCAGTTGCTGCTTTTCCGTTTCGAGGCTGGCGAAATTCTGGCGCAGCTGGGCGAATTGCTGGGAAACTTCCGCAATGGCGTTTATCTGTGGTTCCATTTGGTTGACCTTGCCGGAAAGCTCTTCGTTTTCCGCCTTGCAGCTTTCCAGCTCGGCTTTTTTGACGCTTTCGGCCAGTTCGCCTTTCAGGGCAGTGAGTTTGCTTTCCAGGTCGCCTTTGCCTTTGGAGGCTTCCTCAAGTTGGCGCTTGAGGTCGGCAATGGTTTTTTCCTGTGCGGAAAGGGTTTCCTGGGTTTTGCCTACCAAGTCGGTTTGTTGCTGGCGCAATGTGCTGAGAGTTTGGTTGAGGCTGTCCAATTGCTGGGTATTGGCGTTGCTGGCGTTTTGGGCAGCAGCGGTTTGGGCGTTGTTACCCAATGCCCCTACCAGATAATTGCCGCTACGGTAGCCGGTGGTTGGCCAGCTGAAACTCGGGAAACTGGGTAACATCATCGGTGGCGGCGGCGGAGGTGTCAGCATCGGGCCGTGCAGGAAGTATTGGCTCGGGTTGTAATACTGCATACCGGTGGCGTAAGGCTGCATATAGCTGTAGGCGTTGTTCCAGGCGCTGACGACGGGCTGGGTGTAATGGTAGGTATTATAGGGTGTGACATTCGTGGTAGTGGAGCCTTGGTGGGTTGTGGTGGCCGTGGCATCAGCCTGCGGGTAGACATAGGTTGTGCCGTTATTGGCCGTTGTGGTGGTCGTTGAGCTACCCATTTGTGGGTAAACGTAGGTTCCGCTGGCGCTGCCCGCTGGCTGGGTGTAGGTATAAGTCCACTGGCTGGCAGCGCTGCTGCTGGATGGGCTGCCGCTGGATGGTGCTGCCGTTGGGGCGCTGGATGATGGCGAGGAGCTGACAGCTTCGGGCGGCAAGGTGCTGGGATCAGGAAACTGAGGCATTTCCGCGTATGCGGCTGCCGTCATGGTCGAAGCCATGGTCAGGCTGACGATCATTTTATGCATGGGGATTCCTCTCTAAAGGTTTTCAAATTATTGGGGAGCCTCAGACTTTGCCGCCGATGGACAAGTCGCGGCGTGCCGCTGAAATGGTGATCGTGAACCCGGCGATCACATCCAGGAACGCCATCCCGGTCAGGATCAGGAAGACGGAATTGCCTGCCCACGAGTAAATCAGCCAGGCTGTCAGGTAGAAAATCAGTACAAAGGTCGATAGCAAGTGGTCGATGATGGTGGTTTCAGAGGTGCGGGTAGACTTGAACAGCTCCACATACAGGCACAATACGCCCAGCAGCACCATGAAGTCACCCCAGGTCGGTTTCCAGATAGCCTCTGATGGTAACTTCATGTGGAACAGGACATGGTTAAGCCCGTTGGGGAACAGGTTGGTTTTCACGGCCAGCCAGTAAATGATCAGCAGTATGCCGAAAAAAGGGATGATTTGCAGGATGCGTAACATGGAGGTCACTCATTCTCCGTTTTGTTCTGGTAAAGCAATAATTCCATTTGATTAACCTTTACATGCGCCACTTATCCACCCCATGTTGGCGCGGCCACTGAAACATGGGTAAAGTATATGCTTAGAAGTGGATTATAAACAAAGGGCTCTCCGGCGTCAGTTGCAAAACACAAAATCTTGCAGATTCAGTCTGTTGGATAGCGTGTGGGGCTGTCGGTCACGTTCGTCGGAATACATTTGTGGTATGGGCGCTACAAGGAATATAGTGGCTTTGATCATTGTGACCAATACTGAACGCAGAAACCAATAACAAGTCACACAGCAGAGAGATACAACAATGAATAATAAGAATAATCTTTCCCGGGGCTGGGTTATCCTGCCATTACTGTTCTGTTCCGCCGCTGTGCTTGCGGGGGATGGCGGTTATGGCGGCCCTTTCGGTCAGATTCCTCCTTCAGCGTCGGCCAATAATCCTGTAGGGGTTAATCCGCCACCGGTTCAGCCACCTCCTGACACCATGAGCCAGGCTCAGGATCTGGGGCAGGAAAGTGACGGCTTCCTGGATGATTCCAGCGAAACCTCCAGTTTCAACACCGGTTATGTGGGTGGCAATACCCGCCTCGGCATCGGTATTGATACTGAGCTGAAGGGCAAGGCGGAAGCCAGTCAGGTCTTTCTGGAAAGCGATAACAGTGTGACTATTGGTCAGGGCTACATTGGTTTCAACCCGCAAGCTGACAAGGATCAGGGCGAAGAAACCCTGACCGGTGCTGGCGTCAAGCTTAACCATCATTGGGTTTCTGGTGATCCGCAAACGGCGACGCACGTCAACAAGGTGTTTGGCGCTTACGACCAGAACGAGCAAAAAGACAAGAAGGTGACGGTTGGTTACGGCCAGGAAGACGAAAACCTGTTCTGGTCGGGGCATGTCAGCAAAGGTCTTTCTGGCAGCCGTGATTCTGCGACCCCCGGTGTGCGTGAAAAAGCCTATGACTATGGCGTAGGTGGGCGCGTAGGCACTTACCTGGATGAGCAGCAGATGCGCGTCCAGGGTGGTCTTGATTACGAGTGGGGCAAGGATTTTGCCGCCAATGAAAAACGTCCTATGCAGGCCACCTTGAGCGGTGGTGTGGAAAAATTCTTCCCGGATACACCACACAGCGTGGGTGCGGAAGTGGAGCTGTACAAAAAGTCCGGCGGTTTCGTGGATGGCGATGACAAGGCCGAAGCCCGTGGTGGCATTACTTATCGCTATGACATTGGCAGCGAAGCCGGTATCTGGCAGCCCGAGCAGCGCTACCGCCGGGTGCGCGTGGAAATTCCTGGCCAGGAAATCAAGCAGCCGCCCAAGGTCGAGCGCAAGCTGGTCAAGAACACCATGGAGCTGGAATCCGACACCTTCTTCAAGGTTGACAGCGCCAAGCTGACCCCTGAGGCGCAAGAGCGCATGAACGCGGTGATGGGACAAATCCGCGCTTCCGGTTATGAAGGCAATATCCGCATTACCGGCAACACCTGCGATGTCGGTTCCCTGCAACATAACCAGAAGCTTTCCGAGCGCCGCGCCAATGCCGTGCGTGATTTCATGGCCAAAAATGGCTTCAAGGCCGATACCCTGCTGGCGCAAGGGCTGGGCGAAACCCAGCCGAAATACCCCAACACCGACGCGGAACGCCACAAGAACCGCCGCGTCGACATCGAATACGTCACTTACCAGACCCAGTACAAGGATGAAGTGATCGAGCAAGGTGGCAGCAGCCGCAGCGACCCGAAAGTCGTCTGGCGCAAAGAGCTGATCCCGGAACCACCCTTGTGGGTACGTCAGGCGTTGCGTAACACCGCTGACCACAAGCAGACGGTGGATACTTACAGGACTGCCGCCGGTGGTGGTGGTGTGGTCGGGCCGGATGCGCCGACTGCCAATAATGATGCGGCAATCACCACGGTGGGTACGCCTGTTACCATCAATGTACTGGACAATGACACTGACCCGAACGGTGATGTGCTGACCATCGTCAGTTTCAACCAGGGTAATAACGGTAGTGTCACCCAGCAGGGCAACAGCCTGGTGTATACGCCGGTAGCTGGTTTCACGGGTCAGGATACCTTCACCTATGTGATCACCGACCCGGCTGGCAACCAAAGCACCGCGACCGTCACGGTTACCGTGACTGATACGGGTGACAATACGCCGGTTGCGGTCAATGATACGGCGACTACCACTTCTGGCTCGCCTGTTGCCATTAATGTGCTGGCAAACGATACCGACCCGAATGGTGACCCGCTGAGTATCGTCAGTTTTAATCAGGGCAACAACGGCAGTGTGACTCAGGTGGGTAACAATTTGGTGTATACGCCGGTGGCTGGCTTTACCGGTACGGATAGCTTCACTTACGTGATTACTGACCCGGCGGGTAACCAGAGTACCGCGACTGTCACGGTAACCGTTAATCCGGCCAACCCGAATGATACACCAGTTGCTAACAATGACTCGGCAGTGACCACTTCTGGCACACCGGTGTCGGTCGATGTGTTGGCCAATGATACTGACCCGAATGGTGACCCGCTGACCATTGCTAGCTTCGGCCAGGGTAGTAACGGTTCTGTCACCCAGAATGGCAACAATCTGGTGTACACACCAGCGGTTGGTTTTAGCGGTACGGATAGTTTTACTTACGTGATTACTGACCCGGCAGGTAACCAGAGTACTGCAACCGTAACCGTGACAGTCAACCCAGCCAACCCGAATGTCACGCCAGTAGCCAACAACGACTCGGCGGTGACTACTTCTGGCTCACCGGTAACGGTCGATGTATTGGCGAATGACACTGACCCGAATGGCGACCCGCTGAGCATTGCCGGTTTCGGTCAGGGCAACAACGGTTCTGTCACCCAGAATGGCAACAATCTGGTGTACACACCAGCGGCTGGTTTCACAGGCACGGATAGCTTCACCTATACCGTGACTGACCCGGATGGCAACCAGAGTACCGCAACTGTCACTGTGACGGTCAATCAGGTAGGGCCGAATGTACCGGTTGCCAATAATGACGCAGCGGCGACGACTGCCGGTGAGGCTGTGACGGTAAATGTGCTGGCCAATGACACAGACCCGAATGGTGATGTACTGGTCATCGCCAGTTTCAATAACGGCAGCAATGGTAGTGTTACCCAGGAAAATGGCCAGTTGGTGTATACACCAGCGGCTGGCTTTACTGGCACGGATAGCTTCACCTACACGGTCACTGACCCGGATGGCAACCAGAGCACGGCTACGGTGACTGTGACTGTAAGGTCGCCTGATAACCGCGCGCCTAATGCAAGCAATGACAACGCCACTACCACCTCAACCTCGGTGGCGGGTAACCCGGTTACCATTGATGTATTGGGCAATGACACTGACCCGGACGGTGACGCGCTGAGCATTGCCAGCTTTGGCCAGGGTTCCAGCGGTACTGTTACCCAGAATGGCAATAATCTGGTGTATACACCAGCGCCAGGGTTTGTTGGTACCGATACCTTCACCTACACGGTCACTGACCCGTCAGGTGTCCAGGCGACTGCAACGGTGACTGTCGTTGTGGATGATTTCAATCCTGGCCCGAATCAGCCGGTAGCGGTCAATGATACGGATGTGCACACGGGAGGCAACCAACCGGTCACGATTGATGTTACCGCGAATGATACCGACCCGAATGGTGATGCGGTGACCATTGCTGATTTCACCCAGCCAGCCAATGGCACGGTTACCCAGGTCGGCGACAATCTGGTGTACACGCCCAATCCAGGGTTTAGTGGCACGGATACTTTTACCTACACGGTACAGGATCCGGATGGTAACCAGAGTACGGCAGGCACGGTTACCGTTACGGTCAATGATGCGCCAATTACGGCCAATGACTCGGCCAGTACCACGGTTGATACGGCAGTCACCATTGATGTGCTGAATAATGATAATGATCCGAATGGTCAGGCCATTAGCATTACCGGCTTTGGCCAAGGTGGCCATGGCACGGTCACTCAGGTTGGCGACAATCTGGTGTATACACCTGGCACTGGCTATACCGGCCCGGATACGTTCACCTATACGGTGACCGACTCCATGGGTATGCAAAGCACGGCAACGGTGGATGTTGTGGTCGCCAGCAGCTTGGTACTGGTACATGATTACCTGCTGATTGATCTCAATGACACTGCCCCCAAGACCTTGTATGTGCTGGAAAATGACACGGGCGATGAACTGAGGATCGTGGCAATCACCAAGCCAGCCTATGGCACGGCTACCATCAGCGCGGATGGCAAGTCAATCCAATACCAGCTGCGCAGCGGTTACTGTACCGACCACTATTTCACCTACACAGTGGAAGACAAGTACGGCAACCGCGCGACCCAGACTGTCATGATTGACGTGAAGCCAGCCAATATGGACCCGAACACGCCTCCGGCTTAATTCTGGTCTAACCTGGGATAAAGGCCGCAGTGGTGACGCTGCGGCCTTTCTTTATTGGGTGTATACTAAAATTACAGTGTTAGGCTTGACAGGAGAAACGCCATGGTGGGGGAAGTGGATCTGGATCAGTCAGAAATGAGCCTCGGGCAGGAAAAAGTCCAGTTGGAAAGCGATATTTCCTTGCTGCAAGGGCAAATCGACAGCGGCGTCAGGGAGGCTGGGCTGGCGGATAGGCTGGCACAACTGAAAACCAGGCTGGCCGAAATCAGCGGCATGGAAACGCTGATTGCCGAGGAAAAAAAATCCCGGATGAAAAACATCCTGAGCAGCATCAAGACCCAACGCGCCTTTTCCAGCGTGCGGGAAATCAAGGAAAACCTGGATTCGCTGAGCGTGGCACGGGGGCAGGAGGGCACGGTCACGCTGGCCGCGAACACGGATGGTTTCGCCCTGTTGCGTAGCAAGAAACCGCTGCTTGCCCTGCTGGTTGAAGTGGCGGATGCCCTGACCAGCCTGTGTGCCCAGACAGGCGCGGTACTGTTGACGGAGGTGGAACGGGAGCAAGCCCAGTCTGCGCGCTTTGTTGCCCGGCGTTTGGAAGAGCTGAATGGGCGTTTGAAAAAGCTGGTTGGAAACAAGCCGGGCGCTGCTACGGCGTCATCCACCACACGTGGCGGGCCGCCCGCGCTAGCCCCCTCTGTCGCCCCGGCAGCGGTTTCCAGCGTATTCGCGGGGGCGCAATTGCTGGGCTTGTCGCTGGAAACCCTCAACAGTATGGCCAGGATGCTGCGTACTGACCGCGACATCGGTGTCTACGATGCCGGTGCTGAAGCCATGACGCTGCTGGCCTACCTGCTGGAAGCCAGGGGCAAGGTGGCGGCGGCGGGTTCTGTGGCAGGCGGGCAGTTACTGTTGGATGAAGCCTTCGTGTTGCTGGAGCAGTTGGGCGTGCTGCAAGGTCTGGCGGAGGCTGCTAGGGAAATGCAGGAGCAGGGCGCAACCGACGCGCTGCTTAAATCTGCGCTGGAAAGCGCTGACAGTCTGTTGGCTGCGCTGAATCCGGCCAGCCAACCCGAAGCTTTCTGGAGCCAGGTAAAGGGGCAGGCGCTTGCCAGCGCCATCCATGACCGCGAACGCTTGCTGGTTGAACTCAAAGCCCAGACCATTCAGGTCACTGAGAAAAAATGGTATCGGGGGCAGCGGATTTACGCGACCGGCGAAGTGCAAGTGGCTTACCGGGTGTTCAAGGCGGATGATTCCCTGAAAACCTCCGGCGTGCTGTTGAAGGCTTCGCGCATGGATGCGGCGCAGATCAGCAGCCTGGAGGCGATGGAGTGGGGCAGCCAGTAGTCCGAAGCCTTGCTGTCAGGCGCTAGCTGCGGTAGAGCAGGGCGGCCAGTATCAGCACGATACCTACTGCGAACAGTGTTTGGTTGATACGCTGGGAGCGGCGAATTTCCTGGCGCAATTGTTCCAGTTGCTGCGATTCCCACTGCATCTTGAGCTGGTGCTGGGAGGTCTGGCGCATAATGTCATGCAGCATATTGGGCATGTAGGGCAAGTTTTCCAGCAGTTTGGGCAGGTTGTCTTTTGCCCCCCGCATGAGTGCACGGATACCCAATTGCTCATCCATCCAGCGCTCAATGAACGGTTTTGCCGTTGCCCACAAATCCAGGTCGGGGTAAAGCTGGCGTCCTAAGCCTTCGATATTCAGTAACGTCTTTTGCAGCAACACCAACTGCGGTTGCACTTCCATATTAAAACGGCGTGCGGTTTGGAACAGGCGCAGCAGGAAGTGGCCGAAGGAAATGTCCTTGATCGGCAGGTTGAAAATCGGCTCGCAGACGGTACGGATGGCGGATTCAAACTCTTCCACCCGCGTGGTCGGTGGAACCCAGCCGGATTCGACATGCAGTTCCGCTACCCGCTTATAGTCGCGGTTGAAGAAAGCGTAGAAATTTTCTGCCAGATAGCGTTTGTCATCCGGCGACAGCGTGCCGACGATACCGAAATCCACCGCCATGTATTGCGGTTCCTGCGGATTGCTGGCATTGACGAAGATATTGCCGGGGTGCATGTCGGCGTGGAAGAAATTGTGGCGGAACACCTGGGTGAAAAACACTTCCACCCCCAACTCTCCCAGCCGCTTGAAGTTGACGTTGAGTTCGCGCAGTTTCTGGATGTCGCCAACCGGGATGCCGTAAATCCGCTCCATGACGATGACATTCGGGTGGGTGTAATCCCAATAGATTTCCGGGACATACAGCATCTTCGACTGCTCGAAATTGCGATGCAGCTGGCTGGCGTTGGCCGCTTCGCGCATTAGGTCGAGTTCGTCGAAAATGGTCTTTTCGTATTCGGCCACGACTTCCACCGGGCGCAGGCGGCGGCCTTCCTTCCAGTAAAACTGCACCAGCCGCGCGATGATGTACATCAGCTCCACATCCTGGCGGATGGTTTTCCGGATGCCGGGGCGCAGTACTTTCACCACCACGTCCTTGCCATCCCACAATTGCGCGGCGTGCACCTGGGCGATGGAGGCGGAGGCCATCGGGTCGGTTTCAAAGTGTTGGAACACTTCCGTGACCGGTTTGCCGTAAGCCTTTTCGATCAGCTTGCGCGATTCGGCACTGGAAAATGGCGGCACGCGGTCTTGCAAACGGGTCAGCTCAGCGGCGATGTCGTCCGGCAACAAATCGCGGCGGGTAGACAGCATTTGCCCGAATTTGATGAAAATCGGCCCGAGATCTTCGAGGGCGCGGCGGATGCGTTCGCCACGCGGGCGGGTTTCCTGTTTGCCCCAGTTCCACGGCGCGAGGTGATAGAGGAATGCGACCGGGCGCAGGAAGGGAATGGTGAAGACGAGTTCATCCAGCCCGTGACGGATGAAGACACGGTTGATCGTCCACAGGCGCAGCAGGCGGGTGAAGGGTTTCATTCAGTCAGGCCAATAAAGGTGTCAAAGTTATTCGGGTCAACGCGCCCGGTGATGCAATCGGGGTAGGCATTGGTGAAAGTGAGAGGGAATTTTACCTTGGCTTTGGGGTTCCACTTGAATTCCCAGGCGTAAAGCTTGCCACCCCGGTCTTCGAGGTAATCGACTTCCTGTTGCTGAGTGGTACGCCAGAAATAGCGTCGCGTGAACAGTAAATCCTGTTGATAGGCAAGGTATTTCATGCGCTCGCTGATCAGGAAGTTTTCCCACAGTGCGCCAGCGTCGGTGCGTTGTTCCAGCGGGTTGAGGTTGCCAATCAGCGCGTTACGGATACCGTTGTCGTAAAAATAAATTTTGCGCCCCTTTTTGATTTCATTGCGGGCGTTATTGCTGAAGGCTGGCAGGCGGAACAAAACATAGGCTTTTTCCAGCAGGTCGATATACTTTTCAACCGTATGGGCGTTGGTGTCAATCAACTGCGCCAGTTCGTTGAAGGAGACTTCCGACCCTAGTTGCAGGGCGATGGCTTTCACCAGTTTGTCCAGCAGCTGCGGCTTGCGGATGCCATCCAGGCTCAGCAGATCTTTGTACAGATAGCTGCCTGCCAGCAGTTTCAGGATTTGCGCGCTGTCACCTGAGCCGGTGCGCGCGACCACTTCGGGGTAGTAGCCGTACACTAGCCGCTGGGGTAATTGCCGTTTTTCCGCCAGGTAGCCGTGATGTTCAGCCATTTCCACGAACGAAAGTGGGTACAGTTCGTATTCGAACTTGCGCCCTGTCAGGGGTTCGTTGATTTTGTTGGCGAGGTCGAACGAGGAGGAGCCGGTTGCAATGACCTGTACATGCGGTAACTGGTCTGTGAACAGTTTCAGGGTCAGGCCAATATTTTCAATGCGTTGGGCTTCGTCGATGAAAATGATCTTATATTTGCCGGTTAGTGCTTTCAGGCGGGCGGAAGTGGTGTTCGCCAGCAGTTCCCGCGTATCCGGCTCATCGCCGTTGAACTCCAGTACAGGCTCGTTGAATTCTGCCAACAGGCTGTGGGCAAGCGTGGTTTTGCCTACCTGTCGGGAACCCATCAGCAGGATGGCTTTGCCCTGGAACATCCTGCGTTGCAACTCTGGGAACAAGGTGCGTTTGATCATGGCTATTCCTGAATCGTAATTCACAAATAATATAATAATTTTGAATTACGATTCAATATTTACCACATCAAATCGTCCGGGATTTGATAGTCGGCGTATGGGTCGTCTTCCTCCGCTGTTTGTTGGCTGCTGCCGGTGTTTTGCACGAGGATGCAGGCGGTGTCACGCTGGGTGATTTTTTCTGCGACCTGTTTGGGGACGAGTTCGTAACCTTCACCCAGTTTGACCAGTGCAATGGTGCCGTAAACAAGCTGGTCTTGTAGTTTGGCGGTGAGGTAGATTTTCTTGATCTTGTTGCCGTCAGCGAACTGGTAGGAAACTTCGCCGCCCTTACGGTCGATGCGGTTCATGTCGATCAGTTGGCGGATTTGCGCCTGGATGGCTTTCTGTTCGGCCTGTTCGCGCTGCTGGCGGTTGAGTTCGCGGGAGCGCGCGGCCTGTTCCTGGCGGGCTTTTTCGGCCAGCAGTTTGGCTTCGTCGACAATGACCTCGCCGGTTTTCTTGGCTTTTTTCTGCGCCTTGGCGGTTTTCTGGTGGGCTTGCTTGCGCTGTTCCTGCTCGGCTTTTTGCGCTTTGGACTGGTCGATCAGGCCAGCCTTGAGGAGTTGGTCTTTGAGTGACATGGAAGCATCCAGTTACTGAACGGTTGATGACGGGAGTATATCACTTGTCGGAATAGGCAAGAACTCTGCGGCGAGTTTTTACGGCTTTGTGTCAGCTTCAAGCTGTTGAAGGAAATTCAGTGCATGTATGCGTTCTGTCCCACACATTTCGACGTTGGGTCGCAAGCTGTTGCAGACTTTCGGGCGTGATTCCTGCCCAAACAATTCGCAACGCAAGTCAGGCAAAAGATGCAGGCAGGGTTCGCCCGCCGGTTTTCCTGCCTGATGTTTGGGTATAGGGGTGCTGATGGAAGGTGCAATGCAGCAGGCGGCACAACCGGGGCGGCAATCCATATCCATTCAGTTGATTCTCCTGTACAACGGCGTCAGCGGCGGCCTTTGCCACCACGTTTGGGTTTGTCCTCACGTACTTTCAGGGGGTGGTCGAGGAAATCCTTGCCATCCAGTGCGGCCATCGCGGCACGGGCTTCGTGCCCTTCCATGTCGATAAAGGCGAACCCTTTGTTTTTGCCGCTGAAAATGTCACGAGGCATTTCCAGCTTGCGTACCGTGCCGTATTCGGCGAGTAGTGTACGGAGTTCCTTTTCTGTTGCATGAGGCGCAATGTTGCCTATGAAAAGTGTTTTCATGATGCTTCTCCGGATGTGTTGTGCTGAAAGCAGCAGGGGAAATGGCAAGCGCCGCAGCCATTGATGGTGCGGCGATATGAAATGTTATGCGGAAGTTTCGGCCAGGCTGAATGTGCCAGGCCGGAAAGACTTACTGTGGGATGACGTTGGCCGCTTGTGGGCCTTTAGGGCCTTTTTCTACATCAAAGCTGACAGCTTGGCCTTCGGTCAGAACCTTGAAGCCGTTGCCCTGAATCGCGCGGAAATGAACGAATACGTCCGAGCCGCCTTCAGTTTGGGAGATGAAACCGAAACCTTTGGTTTCGTCGAACCATTTTACAGTGCCTGTAGCCATGGATATTTACCTTTAAAATCAAAATGTAATGAGAGTTGTGCGTACAGGGGATAAAGAGGGAATTTGCAGAGCAAAAAGGAGGGAAATGCTGAAACTGCCAATTATTAAATCTGTAGCCTGCTGTACATGGTAGGCTAGTCGGGATAGGAATTCCACCTATTTTGTGCTTTTGAACAATATTTGCGGATATGGGTGGCTGCTGAACAACGTGCTATTTGAATTTCTGCCGTAAAGCGCCGACTATTGCATTCTGCCCATCACCAACAAAGGCGGCAGTTGCTTCGGCAGCGACTTTTTCGGCTGGCGCGGCCATGCCGGTGATGCTGACGACGTTTGTGCCGCTGGCCAGTATGATTCCGGTCGTGTCGGTGAGTTCGCTACTGTTCCTGGCCATGATGGGGGCGGTTGCTGCCAAGGCTGGCGGTTCCAGTCTGTTCAGGGGTGCGGCCCGCGTTACCTTCTGGGGGGCATTGGCCATGGCGGCTACTGCGGGTATTGGCCATTTGTTCGGAACCGTTGCTGTTTGATTGAAGAAGGAGAAAAACATGCAGGAAACCATCCGTCACGTGCTGGTCTGGTCGGGCTGGGTGCGGCTGACGCACTGGCTGATTGCGGCAGGCGTACTGTTCCAGTTTGCCAGCGCTTGGGCGATCGGGCTGGGTGCGGCTGATTACGAATTCTGGCGCGATTGGCATCTGATTTGCGGGCAGTTGTTGATCATTGCGGTGGTGGCGCGGGGAATCCTGCTGTTCATACTGCCGGGCAGTGCGCATTGGGGTGCATTGTTGCCGGATCGGGCGCAACTGCAAGGGGCAAAGCGGATGCTGATGTTTTACCTCAGTTTCGCGCGTGCGCCGTTACCAAACTGGTTTGCGCACAACCCGCTGTGGCGACAGGTCTACCCGTTGGTGTGGCTGGTGCTGCTGGCGGGTGCGTTTAGCGGGCTGTATTACAATTCGGCCAGTACGTTCCTCGGCATGTCGATGCACGGTTGGCATAGCGCGCTAGCAAACGTCCTGCTGGGGTTCACGGTGGTGCATCTGGTCGCGGTGTTCCTGCATGACCTGAAAGGCAAGGGCGCGGCGATTTCCGGCATGATCAGCGGTTACCGTTATTTCCATGTGGAAGGGCAGGATGGCGGCGGGAAAAGCGCCCCGGCAACCGGCAAGACTTCCATCACCCATGTTTCCATCGACAGCATCCAGCGGAAGCCGAAGCCTTAATGGCTTTCCAGCCGTTTGATACGCGCTTCCAGCCGGTCGGCATCCATGCGCAGGGTGTCGACGGCATCCAGGTATTGGCGCAGTTCGGCTGCGGCGGGGAGTAAGCGGGCTTCTTCCTGTAAATATTCCTGCGTATTCAGGCGCATGGCGTGGGCGGAACCGTCCAGCCAGCCCTTGGTGTCACGTGCCAGCTGCCCCATCTGGTGGGCGATTACATCGCCGACGGCACGGGAAAGCAGTTCCTCCCAGTCCACGTCGATGTCGCGCAGGATGTCGCTGAAACGGTTGCCCAGCCCCATGTCGCCGTCGATTTTGATGCCTTGTTCCAGCATCGCCTTGCCGGTGTCTTCGGCGGTGGAAAGCCGCATCAGCGCCAGCGCGGAACCGTGGATGGTCACATCCGGCTCGGCGTCGTATTCCGTGGTGACGCGCACGCTGTCGGCAGTCGGCAGGAAATACAGTTTCAGGTCAGGGTTGCTGATGTGCAGGCAGATGAGTTTGCCTTGCAGCGCTTGCAGGCGTTCCAGCGCATGGCCGTGGGTTTGCTTGTCGAGCTTCAGCCAGGTGTTGAAGGCGGTTTCGAGTGTGGCGGTGAGGGCGGCGAATAGCATGGGGGTTCCTGTCATTGTCCTATAAAGCCTGGCGGATGCTTTCCACTATATCCGTCTTGGTGATGTTGTGCGGCAGGATTTTTACGTACTTGCCATCCTTGCCGACCATGTAGGTTTGCGAGGTGTGGTCAACCAGATAGCCCATGGCGGATTTGGTCTGGACTTTGGCGAAATACACGCCGTACTGTTTGGCCACCTGCTGCACCTGTTCCGGCGTGCCGGTGATGCCGATGAAGCTGGGGTGGAAATGGGCGGCGTAAGCCATCAGTTTTTCCCCGTTGTCACGTTCCGGGTCGACGCTGATGAAGATCGGCTGCACGCGCTTCAGTTCATCCTGCGCCAGATCCTTGAGGCCGGAGGCAATGATGGAAAGCGAAGTTGGGCACACATCCGGGCAGGAGGTGTAGCCGAAATACATCACCACCACCTTGCCCTTGAAGTCACTCAGTTTCACCGGTGTGTCGCCTTGCATCAGGGTGAAATCACCGCCGAATTTGCCCTCTGCAACTGGCACGACGGTACTGCCTTCATCGGCGGACATGGAAGGTCGGGAGACGAAATACTGGGCTGCACCAATGCCAACAGCAAAGGCCAGCAGGCCAATCATGAGCGAAAGTTTATTCATAACGTCTCTGTCATTCCGTAATGTCGGCAATAGCGGCAGTCACGGTTTGCTGGCTGTTGTCGGAAAAGCTCAGGGTGATTTCCGCCTGTGTGCCGCTGACTTGTGGTTGTTTTAGCCCCATCAGCATGATGTGGAAGCTGCCCGGTTTCAGTTCGGCGGAACCGTTGGCGGGGATGTCAACTTTGCCCACTTCCTGCATCTGCATCACGTTGCCCTGCATCCGGGTTTCGTGGATTTCCACCAGGCTGGCGTCGGCAAAAGTGGCGGAAGTCAGCACATGCGGGGTGGGGGAGTGATTGTTCAGAATCATGAAGGCCGCTGACACCACTTGCCCCGGTGCAGTGGCGCGGATGCGCGGGTTTTCCACCGTAATGGCTTCAGCTGCGTTTGTTGCTTGGGAAATGTTTGGCGCATCCTTGCCGCAAGCGCTCAGCCCTGGCAGCAAGGCTATGGCGAATAGCCATTGATGATGTGTGCTCAACTTCACACAGATTTCCTCTCACTTGTCATTATCGGTTTAGAATAACCTTCTTCCCGGTTATTTGCATCCAACCGGATCGTTATAGCGTAATACCCCTTAAACAGGAGGTAACCAACCATGTTGATCAAACGCCCACACAACCTGACCGAAAACGAAGTAACCGACTATGCGCTGTATCAGCGTCGTCGCGAATTCCTGAAAACGCTGGGTGGGGTCGCCCTGCTATCGGCCAGCGGCTTGCCGTTGGCGGCGCAGGCCAAATCCGCGTTTTCCACCGATGAAGGACAAACTCCTTACAAGGATGTAACGACCTACAACAATTTCTACGAATTCGGCACTGACAAGCGTGACCCGGCGGAGTATGCCGGTTCCCTGGTCACCTCGCCGTGGAACGTGACCGTCGATGGCGAATGCGAAAAGCCGGGCACGTTTGCGCTGGAAGACATTATCAAGCCACATGGCAGCGAGGAACGTATCTACCGCCTGCGTTGCGTGGAAGGCTGGTCGATGGTCATCCCGTGGAACGGTTTCCAGCTATCGGCATTGCTGAAACGCTTCCAGCCGACGTCCAAAGCCAAATACGTGCGTTTTGAAACCTTGCGCGACCCCAAGCAGATGCCAGGGCAGAAGCGCAACGTGCTGGATTGGCCGTATGTGGAAGGCTTGCGTATGGATGAAGCCATGCACCCGCTGGCTTTCATGGCGACCGGCCTGTACGGCAAGGAGCTGCCCAATCAGAATGGCGCGCCGCTGCGTCTGGTAGTGCCGTGGAAATACGGTTTCAAGAGCATCAAATCCATCGTGCGTATCAGTTTCGTGGAAACCCAGCCGGGAACCAGTTGGGGGCGTTCTGCACCATCCGAGTACGGTTTCTATTCCAACGTCAACCCGGAGGTGGATCACCCACGCTGGAGCCAGAAACGCGAACGCCGCATCGGCGAATTTCTCAAGCGCCCAACCCTCATGTTCAACGGCTATGCCGATCAGGTCGCCAGCCTGTATAGCGGCATGGATTTAAGGAAGCATTTCTGATGCAAATCCGTGAACCCTATTTCAGCAAGGTATTCAAGCCAGCCGTTTTCGTGCTGGCGCTGACGCCGTTGGCCTGGATGGTATGGGGCGTGTGGCAGGATGCCTTGGGCGCGAACCCGATTGAATACGTGACCCGCAGCCTGGGGGAGTGGGCGCTGCGTTTCCTGTTGTTTACGCTGCTGATTTCCCCCTTGCGGCGGGCAGCCGGTTGGACGCAAGGCATGAGGCTCCGCCGGATGCTGGGCCTGTTCGCCTTTTTTTATGGTGCATTGCACCTGCTCAGTTATTTGTGGCTGGACCAGTTTTTCGATTGGGCGGAAATTTGGAAAGACATCCTCAAACGCCCGTTCATCACGGTGGGGATGCTGGCCTTCCTGCTGATGACGCCGTTGGCATTGACCTCCTTCAAGGCCGCGATGCGCAAATTGGGGCGCAACTGGCAACGCTTGCATACGCTGATTTACCCGCTGACTAGCCTGGCTGTATTGCATTTCTGGTGGCTGGCGGAATCCAAGGAGCGGCTGGCGATGCCGCTTGTGTATGCTGTGTTGCTGGCTGTGTTGCTGGGCGAACGGGTACTGCGCTGGTTACAGCGGAAAATGCCGTTGTTGCGCCTGGAATTGCCAAGGGTTTTGCGGCGTAGTTAGTGCGCTGTATGAAAGCAAGTTTTTCCATCTAAAAAATCGGATACATCATTAGAAACATTCTGCTTTGAATTTGATTAGCGGATACTTATACTGCGCTGCATACGATAACTTTTCTAGATCGTTTGAGATAAATCAATTCAAGGAGACCAAGACATGTTCCCGAATAAAGAAGGCCAGAAAGTACCTAGCGTTACCTTCCGTACCCGTCAGAACCACGACTGGGTTGATGTGAGCAGTGATTCCCTGTTTGCAGGCAAGACCGTGATCGTGTTCTCACTGCCGGGTGCGTTCACTCCGACCTGTTCTTCCACCCACGTACCACGTTACAACCAGTTGGCGGATACCTTTAAAAAGTACGGTGTGGATGAAATCATCTGCATGTCCGTCAATGACGCTTTCGTCATGAACGAGTGGAAAGTGGATCAGGAAGCCGACAAGCTGACCTTCATCCCGGACGGCAACGGCGATTTCACCGACGGTATGGGTCTGCTGGTTGACAAGAACGACCTCGGTTTCGGCAAGCGTTCCTGGCGTTACTCCATGCTGGTGAAAAACGGCGTGGTAGACAAGATGTTCATCGAGCCGAACAAGCCGGGCGACCCGTTTGAAGTGTCCGACGCTGACACCATGCTGGCCTACATCGCGCCGGAAGCCGCAGCGCCACTGGACGTAACCGTATTCAGCCGCCCTGGCTGCCCGTTCTGTGCACGCGCCAAAGGCATGTTGCACGACGCCGGTATCGAGTTCGACGAACTGGTGCTGAACGAAAATTACAAGAACCAGACCTTGCGCGCCGTTGCCGGTGTCGATATGGTTCCGCAGGTATTCATCAACGGTGAACTGATCGGCGGGTCGGACAAGCTGGAAGCTTGGTTGGCGGCGCGGTCGTAAGAAGCCTAAAAAGAAACCCCTCCCCGACCCTCCCCTTATCAGGGGAGGGAGCATACGGCGGAGCACCCTCTTGTTCCTCCCCTGATAAGGGGAGGTTAGGAGGGGTTTCTTCACAACAGTATTTTACGGAGAACAGCATGAGCCAACATTACGATTTAATCGCCATCGGCGCAGGCAGCGGCGGCCTGTCGGTGGTGGAAAAGGCAGCGAAACACGGCGCGAAATGTGCAGTGATCGAAGTCAGCGAAGACCTCGGCGGCACCTGCGTCAATCGCGGCTGCGTGCCGAAAAAGGTCATGTGGTTCGCCGCCAATCTGGCTTATGCACAGCATGAAGCGCAGGATTACGGCTTTTCCACTGTCCCCGGCAAGCTCGACTGGCAGAAACTGGTCGCCAAGCGCGAAAACATGATCGGCGGTATCAATGACTGGTATCTGGACAGCTTCCTCGGTGAACTCGGTGTGGAGCTGATCGAAGGTCAGGCGCGTTTCGTCGATGCAAAGACACTGGAAGTGGATGGCGCGAAGTACACTGCTGACCACATTGTCATTTCCACAGGTGGCCGCCCGGTTGTGCCCAACAACATTCCCGGTGCGGAATACGGTATTAATTCCGACGGTTTCTTTGAGCTGGAAGAGCAGCCAGAGAAGGTCGCGGTGGTTGGTGGCGGCTACATCGCGCTGGAATTGGCAGGTGTGCTGAATGCGCTGGGGACTCGCACCCACATGCTGCACCAGGGCTTCCCGGTACTGATCGGTTTCGATAGCCTGATGCAGAAGACGCTGCGTTTCCAGATGGAAGCCGACGGCATCCTGTTCAACGACAACGACAAGATCGCCAGCATCGAAAAGCAGGCTGACGGCAAGCTGACCATCCATTACGCCGACGGCAGCACCCTGACCGATCTGGATCAGGTGTTGTGGGCCATTGGCCGCGTGCCGAATACCGACGACATCGGGCTGGAAAACACCGGTCTGGAGCTGGCCCCCGGCGGTTTCATCGATGTCAACGAATGGCAGGAAACCAGCGTCCCCGGCATCTACGCCATCGGCGACATTATCAACATGCGCGGCGTGCAACTGACCCCGGTAGCGATTGCCGCAGGCCGTCGTCTCGGCGACCGTTTGTTCGGCGGCATGAAGGATCGCAAGGTCGATTACAGCCTGATCCCGACCGTGATGTTTACGCATCCGCCGATCGGCACGATTGGCCTGTCGGAAGAAGCGGCGCGCGAAAAATACGGCGACGCGGTGAAGGTTTACAGCACCGAATTCACGCCGATGTATTACTCATTCGCCAAACACAAAGTCAAAACCGCGATGAAGCTGGTGGTAACCGGCGCAGAGGAAAAGATCGTCGGTTGTCACGCCATCGGTCTGGGTGTGGATGAAATGATGCAGGGTTTCGCGGTCGCCATCCGCATGGGCGCGACCAAGAGCGACTTTGACGACACCATCGCCATTCACCCTGTCAGCGCGGAAGAGCTGGTGACGATGAAATAGTTTTCGTGTGTTGATTGTGTTTGGAAGCAAGCCCCGCTGGTTCGTCAGTCGGGGCTTTTTTACGCCAGCCAAAATGTGGCTACTTCTTCGTCAACTCTTTATCCCACCCGTCAATCTCCGCCGAATGGTCACGATGGATGCGGTATTGCTTGAGGATTTCCTGGTGTTCCTGTTCCGCGAGTTCCCGGTCGATGGCAACTTCGTAGCCGGAGTAATCCTCGAGCATGATGAAGGGGGTCGTGGAGGTTTTCAGGCGTTTGTAAAATTCCTCAAAGGTGTTGAAGGTTTCGCCATTGAGCTTGTTGATTGCCATGGATGACAGGTCGTGGAAACCCAGGTTGCTGGAGGCGGCCAGCACCTGGGAGATGGTGACGCTTTCCTGCTTGTCCTTTTCCTTGTTGTCATCGTAATCCTCGCGGCTCAGGCAGGAGTCATAGGTGTCATCTGCCACGAATACGAAGCCGCCGAAAATGAAGTAGCGCGGTTCCTGGTCAAACACGTAAGTGCTTTCGTCAGCTTTGTCCAGCGGTAGCTCGACCTTCAGCGCCTCGCCGTCGCGCACGATGTCGAGCGCGAGGGTTTCGCCGACCTGGTGCAGGTCGAGGTAGTGGGCGAAATAGATGGTTTTGTGCGAATTGAGGGGCGATGTGCCGTCATCGTCGATGTTTTTGCCGTCGATGTGGGTGATGACATCGCCTTTTTGCAGCAGTTTTTCCGCTGAGGTATTGGCACACACTTTGTTGATCAGGATGCCGCTTTGCTCTTCGCCCAGCTGGTATTTCTTTTTCAGGGCGGGGCTGAGCAGCAGTTCCGCTTGCAGGGGTAATTCCGGGAAGCCGTCGTATTTGCCGTCCTCCATGTCTTGCAGAAAGCGTTTCACCATGATGGCGGGGATGATGTAGCCGATGTTTTCGCCCTCACCACCCGCTTTTTGCATCACCACACCGGCCACCTTGCCACCGGCAATGGCGGGGCCACCGCTGTTACCGGGGTTGATGGCGGCGTCAATCTGGATCATCTGGTAGGAAAGCCCGCTGTGGGTATACGGCAGGTATTCGATACGCGACACGATGCCGCGCGTGGTGCTGAGGGTGTCGCCGCCAATCGGGTAGCCGTAGACCATGATTTCCTGGTGGATGTCGGGTAGTTCGCCCAGTGGCAGCGGCTTGCCCTTGTTGAAAAAACGCTCGTCCTTGACTTTGAGGATGGCAATGTCGAGTTCGTGGGAAACGGTTTGCACTTCCGCCTGGTAGCGCTTGGGGTTGCCGTCGCGCTGGATTTCCACGAATACCTGGTCGGCCACCACATGGGCGTTGGTGAGGATGCGCTTGCCATCAATGATGAACCCCGAGCCGCTGGAGGAGATGCTATCCGCATTCCACGGGGAATAAGAGGTGTAGGATTTGCTGGTGACGTAGATTTTGACGACGGAATTTTCCAGCATCTGTTCTACTTGTGTATCGGCCCAGGCGGCGGAAAATAGCAGAGGCATGGCGAGCAAAGCCAGCAGGATAGCGGTGTGGCGGCAGAACGTGCGGAACATACGATACATACAGCAAGACTCAAAATACCCAAAGTGGGCGCTATTGTAGCCTAAACAATACGCGAATGGTTATGTCCCATCCTGAACAATTTTGCCGTCGACCATGCGGATTGCACGCCGCGCCCGCCCGCCGATATTGGCGTCGTGCGTGACGATGACCAGGGTAATGCCTTGCGTGTTCAGCGCTTCCAGAATGCGGATCACGTCGGTGCTGGAGTGGGTGTCGAGGTTGCCGGTAGGTTCATCCGCCAGCAGCAACGGTGCTTGCAGGATGGTGGCGCGGGCAATCGCTACCCGCTGTTGCTGGCCACCGGAAAGTTGCGCGGGGCGATGGTCGGCGCGTTCCGCCAGGCCGAGGCTGGTCAGCGCTTGCTGCACCTTCGGCCTGCGCTCGTTGGCGGGGATGCCGGTCAGCACCAGCGGCAGTTCCACGTTCTCGGCAGCAGTCAGGCGCGGGATCAGATGGAAGGACTGGAAGATGAAACCGATCTTTTCCCGCCGTACCTGCGCGCGTTGCTCTTCCGGCAGGGTGGTGAGTTCGCGGCCTTCCAGCCGGTAGGAGCCAGAATCGGCCTGATCAAGCAGGCCGAGCATGTTGAGCAGGGTGGATTTGCCGGAACCGGATGGCCCCATCACGCTGATGTAGTCGCCTGCGTGGATGTCGAGTGTCACATGGTCGAGGGCGTGAACGGTTTCATCCCCCACCTGAAAAAAGCGGCAAATATTCCTCAGTTGGATGAACGGCTCCCTTCCTCCTGGCGGGGGAGGGGTGGGGTGGGGGGGATGGCCAGGGGAAAACTTTTCACTCATCCCCGTTTTCCTTCGCTTTCACGGTAATGCCTTCCTTCACACCTTCTGCGCCCGGCGTGGTGACAATTTGTTGCCCTTCCTCCAGCCCCGCCGTGACTTCGGTCAATGTCCAGTTGCCGAGGCCGGTTTCGATACGGCGTTTTTCCAGCTTACCGTCGGTGTCAACCACGTAGACGTAATGGCTTTCCAGCAGGGCTTCGGTGGGGATGCGCAATACATCGGCGCGGGTTTCGAGGATGATGTCTACGTCGGCGCTGTAGCCGACCAGCAGTGCTTTGAGGTCGTCTGGGTTGTTGAAAGCCAGCTCGACTTCGACGGTACGCGCCTGTTTTTCCAGATCAATCACGTAAGAGCCGACGCGGGTGACGGTGCCGGGGAAATCACGCCCGCGCCAGGCGTCCAGCGTGATGAGGGCGGGCAGGCCGGGTTTGATTTTGGGTGCATCCACTTCGTCGATTGGGGCGCTGACCAGGAAACAACCGGGTTCGATCAGGTCGATGACCGGCAGGGTTTGGATGCCGGGAGGGGAAGGGGTGACGTATTCGTTGAGTTCGCCGTTGATGTCGGCCACTACACCCGGAAACGGCGCGGTGAGGATGGTGCGTTCCAGTTGCGCCTGCGCGGCTTTCAACTGTGCCTCGCTGACTGTGGTCTGTGCTTCGGCGGCCTTGCAGTTGGCGGCGGCGACCTTCGCGGCAGTGTTGGTCTTGTCCAGTTCCTCACTGGTAATGCTGCCGGACTGGCGCAGGCGGGCAGCACGGTCGGCGGCGCGGCTGGCTTCGGCGGATTGCAGGCAGGTGGCGTCACGTTGCTTGGCGGAGGCTTTCACGCCTTCCTCGGTGGACTTGAGGTTGGCTTCCAGATCCTTGTTCCACAGACGCAATAGCACATCGCCGCTCTGCACTTCAGTGCCTTTGGGGAATGGTAGGGCGCTGATCTGGCCGCCGAGGGAGGGGGAAAGTTTGGCGCGGCGGCAGGCTTTGACCGTACCGGCGCGGGTGTTGGCGACGGTGGCTTCGACCGTACCACGGGTAACTTTGCCGACGCTGACTGCCATGGCGTCGGGGTGTTGCCGTTGCCAGATGAACCAGCCAACTCCAGCAATCACCAGTAGGACAACAAGGATTCGGGAAATTCGCATGTCATGACTCCTTTTGTTCTTTTTAAACCTATTCGCAAGCCTCTGCAAATGTGGCATGGAATGAGGCAAGTGCGCAGAGGTTAGTGGCTAGCTAAAGCGTGCTAAACTCAACGTGTCCACCGACAGCACTGGTTGATTATGACGGCACGCAAAAAACTTCCCATCGGTATTCAGACCTTCGCCAAAATGCGCCAAGGTGATTATTACTATGTCGATAAAACAGCCATGATCAAAGACATGATCGACAATGGTACCCACTACTTCCTTTCCCGCCCGCGTCGCTTCGGCAAAAGCCTGCTGCTGGATACCATCAAGGAGTTGTTTGAGGGTAACGAGGAGCTGTTTCAGGGGCTGGCGATCCACGAGCATTGGGACTGGTCAACGCTGTTTCCGGTATTACGTTTCAGCTTCGGCTTTGGTAACTTCAGGCAGGCTGATTACCTGCAACACAACCTCGGCGCTCAGCTGGATCAGCTGGAACAGCAATTCAACCTGAAAACCACTTACACCACCTGCCCGGAACGCTTTCAGGCGCTGATTCGCCATGTTCATCAGCACAGCGGACAACCCGTTGCCATCTTGGTCGATGAATACGACAAGCCGATTCTGGATGCGCTGCAATACCCGGAAATTGCCAGGGACAACCGTGATTTTCTGCGCGGATTTTACAGCACTATCAAGGATTCGGATGCGCATGTCTGCTTCAACTTCCTGACCGGTGTTAGCAAATTTTCCAAAGTCAGCCTGTTTTCCGGACTGAACAACCTCAAGGACATCACGCTGGATCCGCGTTACAGCACCCTCTGCGGCTATACCGATGCCGATATTGATACAGTCTTCGCCGCTGAACTGCCGGGCTTGGATCGTCGGCAAATCCGTGACTGGTATAACGGTTATCATTGGCTGGGGGAGGGGGTGTATAACCCTTTCGACATCCTGTTACTGTTTGATGAGCGCCGTTTCAAAAGCTACTGGTTTGAAACCGGTACACCAACGTTTCTTATTGAACAATTGCTGCAAGGCCAGATACCCAGCCCCAAGCTGGACAACATGCTCAGCAGCAGCGCCATGCTTTCCAGTTTTGATGTGGGTGACATTGCGATCGAAGCCTTACTGTTCCAGACCGGCTACCTGACAATTAAAAAAGAGGAAAATCTGGGCGGACAATATTTTTATACGCTGGGTTACCCCAACCGCGAAGTTTACCAAAGTCTCAATGACAGCCTGCTTTCCGCGCTGGTAAAGGACAAGTCCCAACAAGTGGTTCATGCCAGCCAGTTATACCGGCTGCTGGCCAGTAATGATCTGGATGGTCTGCGCGGCCTGTTCCACGGCTTTTTTGCCAGCATCCCCCACCAGTGGTATCACAATAACGATATCCAGCACTACGAAGGTTATTACGCCAGCGTGTTCTACTCCTACTTTGCCTCATTGGGACTGGACATTACGCTGGAAGACACCAGTAATTGGGGGCGTATCGACATGACCCTCAAGTTCAACCAGCAAATCTACATTTTTGAGTTCAAGGTGGTCGAGTTTGTCCCGCAAGGCAAGGCACTCCAGCAAATCAAGGATAAAGCGTATGCTGACAAGTACCGTGCTTTGCAGCAGCCGCTTTATTTGCTAGGGGTGGAGTTCAGTAAGGCCGACCGCAATATCGTCAATTTTGAGTGGGAACAGGTAGCCGGATAGAAATGTAGTCATCTTGTTCCTGATCCAGGTATCCATTACCCTTCCAAGCATCCAGAAAGGTAAGGATTTACAGATGCACACAATGAATGAAGCCGAAGAACTGTTGTTGAAAGCGCAGTCAGGAGAGCTGGATAGTGAAACCTTCATCCAGCAGTTGATGGGGTTGACGCTGTTCATGCCGATTTATGAAAAGCACCAGATTGGTGGTTTGCAACCGACCACCGGGGATCAGGCGACGCCGCTGACGCTGGAGGATGAATCCGGGCAGAAGGTGCTGATCCTGTTCACCAGCCCGGAAATGGCAAAAAATTTCGTCAAGGATTTCCCTGGCTATGGCGGTGGCCTGTTGGCGGAATTCAAGTGGGTCATCGAGAAGGTTGGGGTGGGTTACAGCATTTCGATCAACCCCGACAATGAACTCGGGATTGATCTGGAGGTGGGGATGTTACAGGGGATTCACTGAAGGTATTGCGACCAGTCGCGGTAATCTTTGCCGAACACGAAGAAATGCGGGTTCAGCAGCGATTCCTTGGTGTTGTAGCGCAGCGGTTGCATATCAGTGCGGGTGAAATGCCCGCCAGCTTCTTCCACAATAATTTGTGCCGCTGCGGTATCCCATTCGGAGGTCAGGCCGATGCGGGGGTAAATGTCCGCCGTGCCTTCCGCCACCATGCAGGCTTTCAAAATGCTGCCCATGGAAACCAGCTCATGTTCCCCGATGTTTTCCAGAAATGCCTGCAAGCCTGCGCTGGCATGGGAGCGGCTGCCGACCACGGAAAGCGGTGAGCCTGTAGCGCGTACCGAAATGGAGGCGGTGTCATCCCCGGTGCGTTTAAATGCGCCGCTGCCCTTGCAAGCAAACCAGGTGGTTTTGAGTACCGGGGCGTGTACGACGCCCAGCACAGGGATGTTGTCATGCACCAGCGCAATCAGGATGCTGAATTCGTCATTGCGCTTGATGAATTCCTTGGTGCCATCCAGCGGGTCGACCAGCCAGTAGGTTTGCCACTGGCTGCGTTCCTCAAACGGCAGCTCGCTGGCGTTTTCCTCCGACAAAACCGGATATTGCGGTGTCAACGCTGCCAAGGCATCGACGATATGGTGATGGGATGCCAGATCGGCAGCCGTCAGTGGGGAGTTATCGTCTTTGTGTTCCACCGAAAAATCGGCTGAATTGTAGACTTTCATGATTTTTTCGCCTGCCTGCCGTGCAATGTCGACGGTGGTGGGCATAAGTTGGTTCAGGTTCATCAGGTTTCCTTTATTGATGCTGCTTCAGCCAGTCACATGCCAGAAACAGTGCCAGCAGGCTGCGGCCTTCGGTGAAGTCGTCCTGTAACAGCAATTCTTCCATATCGTGCAGTTTCCACGGCACGACTTCCAACGGCTCCGGCTCGTCGCCTTCCATCTGTTTGGGGTAAAGGTCGCGCGCCAGCACCAGATGGGTGTGGTGTTGCATGTAGCCGGGTGACACGCTGATGCTGCGCAACAGGTGCAGGTCGCGCGCGCCGTGGCCGACTTCTTCCATGATTTCACGGTTGGCGGCTTCCAGCGGGCTTTCGCCGGCTTCGATATGGCCTTTGGGGAAGGCAAGTTCGTAACGCCCGGTGCCTGCGGAATATTCGCGGATCAGCAGCAGGGTGTCATCTTTCAGTAGTGGTACGATCAGCACAGCGCCATTGCCACGGTTGGCAAGGCGCTCATAGATGCGGCGCTCACCGTTACTGAATTCCAGGTGGACTTCTTCCACATGGAACAGGCGGCTGCTGGTGACGGGCTTAACCGCGTGGATTCTGGGTGGTTTTTGCATCAGCCGATTCTAGCATTACCACGCCTGACTTATCACCTTGTCACCGTGCAGGTAATGGATGTTATTGCCGATCATCACCGAACGGTCATACGGCCACAGGTAGTTGGAGTAGTAGCCGTAAGGGTCATTACTGGCAGCCGCTTCGCTGACGATTGGGGTCAGTGTCTGCATGACGCCGTTGCGGGTGTCGATGTTGAGGCGATATAGCTCATCCTGCGTCCAGTTGTAATACGTGCTGGGGCCGGAGGAATAACTGGGCGTGCCTTCGTGCAGGCTGACCGGCAGCGCCATTTGCAGGTTGTCGCCGTTTTGCAGAGTAGTCAGGGCATGGTGGGTCTGGGAAACGGCGGTTTCCGTGCCGCGCTTGCCGATGATGATTTTCTGTTTTTCATAAGGGGCAGAGGAGCTGGTGATGTCGATCAGCGACAGTTTTACCCCTTGATACCATGCACCTCGGCCTTCGTCACCGAAACTGCCGCTGGTGTCGATAACAGCGTCTTTGCCGACACCGAGCAGGTAGTTTGTTCCCACCGGATGCAGGTAGTCGGAATAGCCGTCAATCTTGAGTTCGCTGGCGATGAATGGGTCAGTCGGGTTGGAAAGGTCAAGGATGTACAGCGGGTCGGTGGTACGGAAAGTTACCAGATAACCCTTGTCGCCAAGGAAGCGGGTAGCGTAAATCTGTTCGCCGATCTTGCCCAATGGTGCAGGCCGAGTGCTGTTGGGCAGCTTGGCGAGGATGTCCAGCGACTGGCTAGCGCTGTTTTCCTGCAAGGTGTACAAGCTGGCCGGGGAGGCGGTGCGGTCATTCCAGCTGCCGGTATAGGTGATCAGGCGCAACACACCGTTGTATTCGCTCATGCGGAATGGTTTCAGATCCTGCTGCCAGCCTAGGTGGCCGTTGACGCGCCCGGAACCCCGGTAGTCGATGTCGCCATTTTCCAGCGAGAATTTGTGCAGGTCGGTGGTAATGGCAGGGTCGTATACGGCGATGGTGGTACTGGCCCCGCCACTGCTGCTGGCCGTGGTGGTGTAATTGTACTGGGTGGTCGCCAGATAGATGGCGTCAAGGGAGGCGTACAGGGTTTCGGTATCGCCGACGAAACATTTGCCACGCGGTGTGGGCGTGCTGCTGTTGAGGTCAATCGCCAGCAGACTGATCACACTGCTCTGGTAGCTTGTTTTGCCGCTGTATTGGGTAGTGAAGCAGTCATTGGCAGCGAAGATTTCCGCTTTCGCATTGTTGTTGAGCTGATAGTCGGGCAGGAAATCCGCCAAGTCGGCGTTATTGATCAGGTTGCGGTTGGCTGCGGCCTCGTCTTCACTGATTGGGTATGGGTACAGGCCGGGCAGGCTGGGGCTGTGGCGGGTGGCCAGATACAGGGTGGAGCCGATTTTGCGGCTGCTGATAACCTGCCCATCGATCGTCAGCTTGGCGGTTTGGGTGGGGTTTTCCGGCGTGGAAACGTCCAGCAGGTAAACCTGGCTTTGCTGGTTCATCCAGTAAGTGGGGGCGAACCAGTTGTCCCAGATACCGAACATCTGGCCTTTTTCGGCCAGCGCCACCAGCTTTTGCCCGTTCAGGTACAAGCCGTTGGGAATAATGCTGCTGTCGCTGTCCAGCGGCATTTCCTTGGCCAGGGTGGAACTGGCCTGATTGGTCTTGAAAATACGTAGCGTGGGCGGTTGGGGCATCGGGGCAGGCAATGACGTGCTCACCGCTACGTCCGCCGCAGTAGTGGCTACGCCGGTGCTTGCCAGCGGGACGGCAATGCCGACCGGATAGTCGTAAGTGGTGGTGCTGAGGGTGTAAAGGTAGTTACCGTCGGTTTTGATGCGGTCAGCCTCATCCACTCCGGCTTCCTGGATATTGGTGCTAGAAAAACTGCTGGCAGCAGCGCTGTCAGTGGAGGTGGCAGTGGCCGAACCGACAGCGGGAGCGTAAACCGGATATAATTCGCGGGTAGTGCCGTAATCGTCCAGCAACTGCTGTTTGAACTGGGCTTCCAGTTCCGGGTTGCTGGCGGCCTGTTTGAGGGCAGGTTTGTTGGCGGTGTTTGTGCTATCGGTCGTTCCGCTGGCGGTACCAGAATTGCTACCGGTTGTGCTACCAGTCGTTCCACTGGCGGTGTCAGAATTGCTGCTGGTATTGTTGACCGTGGTGCTTGTGCCGCCGCCACCGCAAGCCGTGAGCAGCAAAGCGATGGAAAGGCTTAGCCCCAATTGCCGTAAATTTTTCATAGAAACCCTCCGCTGGCATGATTACGATGCCGTTTTTAGTGATTTGGAAGCCCATAACAGTGGATTATAGAACAAGCCGTTTTTTCCCGATAGATTTGGATTGGGATAATATCCAGACAGTTTTTCTCGACATGGATGGTACCTTGCTGGATTTGCATTTCGACAACCATTTCTGGCTGGAACACCTGCCGGTGCGGCTGGCGGAACAGCGTGGGGCAACGCCGGAGGAAATCCGCGCTTACCTGCACGAGCGTTACACCGAAATGGAAGGCACGTTGGAGTGGTATTGCCTTGATTACTGGCAGAATCATCTGGGAACCGACCTGGTGGAGCTTAAGCACGAGGTTGCCGACCGCATCCAGATCCGCGCGCATGTGGAACGCTTTCTGGAGTCGCTGCACGCACGCGGCAAGCGGGTCGTGTTGCTGACCAATGCGCACCAGAAAAGCGTCGGTCTGAAATTCGGCTATGTGGCACTAGAGCATTATTTCGACCACATCATTACCTCGCATTCGCTGGGGCTGCCGAAAGAGCACCCGGATTTCTGGCAGAAGCTGGCTGAGGTGGAAGCTTATTCGCCTGCGCATTCGCTGTTCATTGACGACAACCTGCATGTGCTGCGTTCGGCGCAGGCGGCGGGAGTAAAGTATTTGTTGGCAATCCGTGAGCCGGATTCGCGGCAACCGCCGAAGGATACGCAGGAGTTTACGGCGGTGGAGTGTTATACGCAGTTGTTGCCGTAGGTGGGTGGGGTATGTTTTCCCCAGGGTACTGAATCAGCTCCGCCCGCAACTGTTGGTAAAGCCTGTCTGCCCATGCTGGTAGATTGGTCAGGTCTGGCTTACTGCCGTTGAGCCGAAAGTCGGTTGGCGCAATCACCACGCGCACGTTTTCTTTGCCCACCCACGCAGTCAGGGCGAACAGTTCCTCAGCCGCCGCATCACCCATGGCCAGACAGCCGATGGATTTGGCCTTGCCGTGGATCATGATGTCGGAACCAGGGTCAGCGCGCCCTTCCGCCTGCGCCATGGCGAGGTCGAAGGCATTCGGGTAGCTGAGTTTCATGGAAACGTGGAACAGGCTGTTGGGGTTGAGGTATTCGACACCGTAGATACCTTCCGGCACTTGGCGGTCGCCTTCGCGTAGTTTCGGGCCGGGCGCGCCGCTGGCGGCCTGGATCGGGTAATGGCGCACATAACGCCATGCGCCTTGCCGGTTGCTGGCGTAAAGTTCCAGCCGTTTGCTGTCCTTGAATGCCAGCAACGCGATGGCGGCAGGAGGGAACGGCACGTCCGCCTGCTGGAAATGGAGGGCGAGTCTGACTGTGGCGGCGGTTCCGAACTGCTCCAGCCGTTCCTCGACAGTCAGTTTGTCGCTGGTTTTGAGTGTCACGTAATCCTTCAGAATGCCTATCTCTGCGAGATAACGGAAGGATAATACCCCGCTGGTGACGGCAAGGGTGAGTAATATGGCTAAGAGCTTGTGCATGGATGTGCTGCCTCCCCGCTGTTGTTATGTTTATTGCGGGGAGGCAGTTTACCGATGGTTTGTGCAGGAAGGGCTGTGGGGAATTTGGAAAATGCGTGCAGGTGTTGTTGCCCTGGCCCGTTCATGCCATCACTATTCCTTGAAGCTTCTTTTGCGTTGGGAAATGACGGATTTTTAATACCTGCCATCCGGCCAATGCCATGGCGGCTCATCCAGCATCCGCAAGCCTTGCACCTGCGTTTGCCCCAGGTGTTTTTCCAGCGCGAGGGTGTGGCAGGCGGGCGCTTCCTCAAGCGCGGCAATCAGGCGGCTGGCGTGTGATACCACCCACACCTGTGTCTGCCCGGCGGCGTGGATGATCAGCCGCGCCAGGGCAGGCAGCAGGTCGGGGTGCAGGCTGGTTTCCGGCTCGTTCAGCACCAGCAGCGGCGGCGGGCGCGGGGTCAGCAGGGCGGCCACCAGCAGCAGGTAACGTAGTGTGCCGTCGGAAAGTTCCGCCCCGGTCAGGGGGCGCACCAGCCCATGCTGATAAAATTCCAGCGCAAAACGCCCGTCACCGCCCTCTTCCGGTGACTTGATGCGTAGGCGTGCGCCGGGGAAGGCGTCGCTGATGGCTTGCTCCAGCGCTTGCGGGTTGCCGATTTCACGGATGGTTTGCAAGGCGGCGGCAAGGTCGCGCCCGTCGTGGTGTAATACCGGCGTGCGCGTGCCGAGTTGTGGCTGGCGGGCAGGCGCGTCGGCATCGGTGCGGAAGTAGTCGTAAAACCGCCAGTTGCGGATGGTTTCGCGCAGTTGCAGGGTTTCCGGGGTGCGTGCCGGGTCGGCGGTCTGGCTGAACATGCTGTCAAAGTGGTTCAGGTGCTGGGTCATGACCGACCATTTGCGCCCTTCGCGCACTTTGACCACCGTGTTGTCGCGCTCTACCAAGGCAGTGGCGGGGCGGTAATGGTCGCCGCCCCAGATGCATTCATGCTTGATCTCGGGGTCACGGGTGAATCGGGAGGCTGATGGGACGGGCAAGCCCAAGGCAATGGCGTAGCCGAAATCTTTCCCGGCAAACCCCAACCGCAGGCGCACCCGCTTGCGTACCGTGCCTTCGATGGGGGCTTCGCCGCTGAGCATGTCCCGCGAAAAGCGTTCCGGGCCTGCCCACAGGGTGGAATCCAGCCCGCCTTCCCGCGCCAGCGCGTTGACCACGCCGCCTTGCGCGGTTTCCGCCAGCAGCCGCAGGGCGCGGTAAAGGTTGGATTTACCGCTGCCGTTCGCGCCGGTAATGAGGTTGAGCTGGCCGAGCGGGATGGTCAGCTTCAGCAGGGAACGGTAGTTGGCGATGGCAAGGGTGTGGAGCATGATCCCAATCTTAGCCAATTGTGTAAGGCGCTACCACGCCTGCGACCAAAAATTCCCGTTGTGGAAATAATGCACATAATCGCCGAACAGCACACTACGGTCGTTCTGCGGATACATCCAGTATTCCTCCCGCCCGCGTTCGGTGATCAGCGGGGCAAGCTGGCGGATTTTCTTCGCGGCCTTGTCCACTTCAAAGCGGTACAGCCCGGTCTGGGTGTGGTCGTAGTAGTTGGATGGATGCTGCTGCATTCCGGTAGGAACAGTGTCGTGCAGCTTGATGGGCAAGGCAACCCGCAGCTTGTTCCCGGCTGGCAACACGGTCACGGCATGGTGGTCGTGCAGGGCTGCCGAATCCGTGCCACGCTTGCCGAGGATGAGGGTATCCACTTCCTTCAACGCGCCGGGTTTGCTGGTGTCTATCAGCGACAGTTTCATGCCCTGATACCATGCGCCCCGGAAATCGCCGTTGGGGTCGGGGATCGCGTCTTTGCCGATGCCCAGCAGCAAATGCTCGCCGATCGGGTGCAGGTAGTCGGAAAAGCCCGGCATTTTCAACTCGCCCGCGATGTACGGGTCACGCGGGTTGCTCAGGTCGAGGATGTACAGCGGGTCGGTGCTGCGGAAGGTGACGAGGTACGCCTGATCGCCGACAAAGCGCGAGGCATAAAGCTGCTCTTCCGGCTTGCCCAAGTGCTGGGGGCGCTGGCGGTTGGGCAGTTGGGAAACCAGTTGCAGGCCATCCTGGCCGCCTTCCTTGAGGATGCTGAGGATGCCGGGGGAGCTGCCATAAGGCGCGGACACGCTCATGCCGGGGGTCATGAACTGATCGTTTTCGCTGATCACGCGCAGGTAGCCATCCTGCTCACTCAGACGGAAGGAGGCTTCCTGCCCGCTCAGACGCCCCGGCACGTTGCCGCTGCCACGGTAGGCGATGCCGGTTCCGGCAAAGGCAAACTTGTGGATGTTGGTGCTGCTGCGTGCGCCTTGCGCCTGGTTGTACTGGTAATTGGTGGTGGCCAGGTACAGGGCTTGCGGCGAGGCATACAGCGTTTCCGGGTTGCCTGCGTAGCAGCGGCTGCTGAAACTGAAGCCGGGGGCGTTCAAATCCACCGCAATGATGCTGGTGATGCTGCTGTTGCCGTAACCGTAAGGATAGCCACTGGCGCTTTCCTGTTCCTTGGCGGGTTTGCGTTCGATGTAGCAGTTGTCAGGCGTGACCAAAGGCGCAGCCTTGCCGCCATTACTGCGGTAGGTGGGGAGCAGGTCTTGCGCGGTGATGTTGTCCAGCTTGTCGCCGTACTGGAAATCCATCTGCGGGTAGTGCTGCATGACCAGATACAGGGTGTCGCCCACGCGGCGGCTGGAATGCAGCGTGCCGTCGAGCTTCACATCCAGCGCGGTGTTGGCCTGTTCGGGCTGGCGGATGTCGAGGTAACGCAGTTCGGTTTGCTGTGGCATGGGCATGATGTAGGCCATGCCAGGCGCGGGTTTGGGCGTGGCTGGTGTTTGCACATAGGTGTCACCGAGCGCCACCAGACGGCGCTGTTTGCCCGCGAGGTAGAGGTTGCTCAGGTTGCTGTCGGGCAGGGTGATGCGCTTGACTTCCTGCAAGTTTTTGCCGCCTGCGTTGATTTGCATGATGCGCAGGGTGTTGTTCTGGTATTGCTGGTTGTTGGGTGCGCCGATGGCGTAGATGTGCTTGCCGTCGGTCTTGAGCAGGTCGGCTTCGTCCACGCCGCGCTCTTGCAGGTTGGTGGTGGAAAAGGCCGGGCCTTTGTAGTTGCCAGCCGCCTGTACTTTGGGGGCGGCAGGTGCTGGCGCGGCGGCGGGTGCACCAACGGCGGCAGGTGCAGGGCAAGGGCCACCACGCCCGCAAGGTGGTGGTGGGTTCAGGTAGGGTTGCAGCAGGTAATCGCGCAGTTCTCTGGCGCTGGCTTTTTTCAGGCCGCCGGTTTCGGTGTCGGTGGGCGTTTCGAGCGAGGCGCAGGAAACCACCCATGGGACGGTCAATACGGTGACAAGGCTGGTGAGTGTTGTTGTTTTCATGGTGAGTCCTTGATGTGAGGTATCAGTGCCATGTTAGACAGTGTGCTTGTGTAAAGGTTGCGGCGGGCGGGTCGCCCCATGAGTGTGGAAGACATGATGATTGCTGCCATTGCCTATACACAGGATGCCGTGTTGGCGACGCGGAACGTGAGTGATTTTGATTTTTTGCCGGGGTTAGCTCTGGTTAATCCTTGGCTGGTCTCGCAGGTTTAATGACGGAGTTCGTTTGTCGCATGTTGTGCCCTCCTTTCGTACTTGGAGGCGTGGACGTGGTTGGAAATTCAGGCTGTTCCATGATTCACAGCCTTCGTCTGTTCTTTATACCAACGTGAATCCAGCCACCAGATAGCCATGCACCCCGCCGCATACATCAGAATATCGTGAAAACTGAAACTCGTCCCCAGTACCACCCGCACCCAGCCAGTCAGATGCAGTAAATCCGCCAGCCGGAACAACTGTGCCAGCTCAATTGCACAAGCGAAAATGAAAACGGCGATAGCCAGCCGTTTCGGCTCCACATTCCAGAAGGCTTTCACCACGCAATACACCAGCATTACCACCAGAAAGTCGCCGAAATAGGCGCGGATGAAGTGATAGCCGTTGAGTTTGGTGGCAATAATGACTTCCACCACGAAGAGCACGATGGCGGCCAGTAGCATTGTTGGGTTTAGACGCATGTTGCTTCCTTTATGATGTGCCGGATTCATCAGCCCGTATACCACCAGGTCATCTTCATTGCACCTGCGCCGCATCCGAGAGTGCAAACGGGCGCGGTTACAGGCGGTCAGTGTTGAGTGTGGGTAGGCGTAGCATGGCGATCCTCCATTAGGGAATTAGCAGGTTCACGATGGTTTTGCCTCCGTTACCAGCCGTAGAAACATCATCAATGCCTCCTCCGCAACCGAGCCTTGTTGTTTACCGGTATATTCCTCATCCAGTAAGCTGGCGGGCTGAATTTTACCATTGAGGTAGGCGGAAATTCGCTGTACCCGCTCATTACTGGCGGGCGTACCCGGCTTGAGGCTGTTGGGGCTGATCAGCATTCCCACCAGCGCGATGAATTCCTCATCAGTCAGCGCATGGAACGCCTTACCGAAATAGGTGTGGGCGGCATTGGCGAAACCGTGTATTGCCCTCCCGTCTTCGTTACCCAGATACGAGATGTTGAGGAAGAGCTTCAGTTGTTCATCCTTACTGGTCAAGGCATCCAGTGCGTATTGGGCAATCAGGGTCTGGCGGATTTTGGCGAGGCCGGGCTGAAAGCCTTGTGGGAAATACAGCAGTTTCGCCAAGCCCTGCGTGATGGTGGTCATGCCCGCGCCAGGTGTGGCGAGGTCAACGCCGTGGTGGGTCAGGAATGTTGGGTCTTCGATCGCCAGCAGCATGGCCTTGCGTGCGGGGGAAAGCGCTTCCGGAGTCAGTTCCGTTCCATGCCGTTCAAACGCAGCGGCGACCAAGGCAGGCGTTTGTTCGCGGGCGCTCCGGATTTCGTTAGCATACCAGACTGCCATGGCCAGCAAACCTAACGTGATGACGCTTATGAAACGCGAAAGTATGCGCATGATTTTTCTCCTTTTCGTTATACAGCCTTGGCTGGCATTATTACCGGCAGGTTTGCAGCAAATTTGCAGACTTGAGGGATATTTTGAGGAAATGAGATGATGCAAGTGTTCTGGCTAAGCGTGTTTTTCGCTGTCCTGATCTGGTCGGGGATCAACCCGAAGGATTATTTCACCTGGATTCTGGAAGTCGCGCCTGCCTTGATCGGTCTGGTGGTGCTGGCGTTCACCCGCCGCTCGTTTCCGCTGACGCCGCTGGTGTACGGGCTGATCCTGCTCCATTGCATCATCCTGATGGTGGGTGGGCACTACACGTATGCGGAAGTGCCGCTGTTCGACTCCTTCAAGGGCTGGTTCGGTTTCGAGCGTAACAATTACGACAAGGTGGGGCATTTCGTACAGGGCTTTGTGCCGGTGATGATTGCGCGCGAAATTGTGATCCGCAAGCAGGTGTTTAACGGAAACGGCTGGATGAATTTCTTCATCGTCTGTTTCTGTCTTGCGCTCAGTGCCTTCTACGAGCTGATTGAATGGCTGGTGGCGGAACTTTCCGGCACTTCCGCCGAGGCTTTTCTGGGTACGCAGGGGTATGTTTGGGATACGCAGTCAGATATGGCGTTGGCGCTGTTTGGTGCTATGGTTGGTTTGGTTTTGCTGGCAAAGCTGCATGACCGGCAGTTGCAAGTCCAATAAGGAAAAAAAGAGGAAGTCTGTTCTGCGCAGAATGGGCAAAATCCCTCTACACAACTGTCTTGCTGACAAAAAGTGACCCGTTTACTTCACCTTCAGAACGGTAAATGGCTGTTGTCCCCGGCATTTTGACCAGCCACACCTCTTTAGCGCCTTTGGCCAGATACAACAAAACCTTATCCTGCATTTCGACAAACGTATTGGACGGGGAAACAACCTCTACACAAATCTCGGGAGCCTTGGTAAACGGTGTCCGGTCGCCCTGCTCTTCAACAAAAGCGGGGCTACACCAGGCGACATCCGCCACTTTCACGCCTTTCGGTGTATCAATGGAGCACTCGGTAATGACCCGCCCGGTATCCAGTTGGGAGCGCAGCAACCACACCAGTTCACTCTGCAAAAAGCCGTGGAAATTCGAGGCTGGTGACATTTCGATGTGCCCCTTTTCGTTTAACTCGATTTTAAATGGCAGATTTTTCAGAGAAGGGTCTGCCAGGACATCTGCCCACTGCATGATAGTCTCCATCAGTCCTGTGGTTACCGCCTCAGTATAGCGGAATCCCTGGAACGTATCGATGGACATAAAAAACCAGAAAACCTGACGCCCCATCTTTCCCTATACTATTCCCATACAAGCTAGCAGGAGAAGTCCACATGTTCTCATTCCCCGAAGCCTACCGCGTCCCGTTCGACGGCAGTTTCGACTTGGCCGCAACGCCCACCAGCCCGCCCAAGGATGCCCCAGACGACAAGGAACTGGAAAAGCGTCTGGAAAAACTGGTCGCCCGCTTCGACGAACTCCAGCAAATGTTTTACGCTCACGATAAGCATTCGCTGCTACTGATCTTCCAGGCGATGGATGCGGCGGGCAAGGATGGCACCATCCGCGCCGTTACCCGTGGCGTCAACCCGGCGGGGTTCCAGGTATTTTCCTTCAAACAGCCGTCGGCGGAGGAACTCGACCACGATTTTCTGTGGCGCACCAGTAAATGCTTGCCGGAACGCGGGCGGATCGGTATTTTCAACCGTAGTTACTACGAAGAAGTGCTGGTGGTAAGGGTGCACCCGGAATATTTGGGTGGGCAAAATCTGCCAGCGGAAGTAAACCATGATACGCTGTGGGCTGACCGGTTTGAATCCATCCATGAGCATGAAAAGCATCTGGCACGTAACGGTACGGTGATCCTGAAATTCTGGCTGAATGTGTCGCGCGATGAGCAGAAACAGCGCTTCCTGAAACGGCTGGATAGCCCGCACAAGAACTGGAAATTTTCGCCGGGGGATGTGCAGGAGCGGCAGCATTGGGATGCCTACATGCAGGCGTATGAAGCGGCGTTGCGCGCCACTTCCCGCAAGCAGGCACCATGGTACGCGATTCCTGCCGACAACAAGGCTTACATGCGGGTAGCAGTGGTGGAAACCATCGTACAGACGCTGGAGTCATTGCGTATGGATTACCCGGAACCTGATGCCGCTCATCTGGCGCGGTTTGAAGAATGCCGACGGCTACTGGAACACGAAGGAGAACAATGAGTGAGTGCGCTTTACCCGCCCATCCGTGACAACCATCATTTCTACCTGCGGGTAGATGCTGTGCATGAGCTTTATGTGGAGGAATGCGGCGTGCCGGAGGGTTTGCCGGTAGTGTTCCTGCACGGTGGGCCAGGGTCGGGGTGTGAGCCGTGGCACCGGCAGTTTTTCGACCCCAACCGTTACCGCATCATCCTGTTTGATCAGCGTGGTTGCGGGCGTTCGCGCCCCCATGCTTCGCTGGAGCGCAATACGACCTGGGATCTGGTGGCGGATATGGAGCTGATCCGCACGCAGTTGGGTATCGACCAGTGGGTGCTGTTCGGCGGCTCGTGGGGTTCCACACTGGCGTTGGCGTATGCGGAAGCGCATCCGGAGCGGGTACTGGGCATGATCCTGCGCGGTATTTTCCTCTGCCGTCAGCAGGACATCGACTGGTTTTACCAGATGGGGCAGGGGATCGAGCGCATTTACCCCGATTACTGGCTGGACTATCTTGCCCCTATTCCGGAAGCGGAACGCGGCGATATGGTGGCAGCCTATTACAAGCGCCTGACTGGGGACAACGAGATTGCGCGGATGCAGGCAGCCAAAGCCTGGTCAGGTTGGGAAGGGCGCTGTGCCAACCTGCAACCCAAGGAATCGGTGCTGTCGCATTTCACCGACCCGTACACGGCGATGAGCGTGGCGCGGATCGAGGCGCACTATTTCATCAATAAGGGTTTCCTTGAGCCGAACCAGTTGCTGCGGGATGCGCACCGGATTGCACATCTGCCGGGCAGTATCATTCACGGGCGTTACGACATGATCTGCCCGCTGGAACAGGCGTTTGCCCTGCATCGGGCGTGGCCGAATGCCGATTTCCATATCATTTCTGACAGTGGCCATGCAGCCAGCGAGGTCGGTATCCAGCAGACGTTGGTGCAGGCGACTGACGATTTGGCCGAGCATCTGGAATGATTGGCCTGATCCAGCGCGTTTCCTCCGCACAGGTGGCGATTGAAGGCACAACCGTTGGCCAGATCGGGCGTGGTATCCTGTTGTTGCTGGGGGTGGAAAAGGAAGACACTGAGGCGAAAGCCGACCGCTTACTACAACGGGTGCTGGGCTACCGGATTTTTCCCGATGATGGGGGCAAGATGAACCTTTCATTGCGCGATATTGGCGGGGAGCTGTTGGTGGTGTCGCAATTCACCTTGCCTGCCGATACCCACAAGGGAATGCGCCCCAGTTTTACCCCGGCGGCTCCGCCAGCAGAGGGGGAGCGGCTTTACCTGTACTTTGCCGCGCAGGCACGCAAGCAGGTTGAAAATTTGCAGACGGGGGTGTTCTCAGCTGATATGCAGGTGTCCCTCGTCAATGACGGCCCTGTCACGTTCTGGTTGCAGGTATAGTCTTTACTGATTTCCTGTATATCCATTATTAAAGCGTAATATGCTTATTTATTAATAAGTATTTGATTTCTTGTATCTGATGGGGTTTTTTGATAGTTATATTGGGTGTTGTGAGAATGACACAGTTTTGCATCAGGATGAGGAAACATGAAAAAACTACCTTTAATAATATTGCTGGCAACATTATCCGGTATACACATTACCGCGTGTGCAGAGGAAGATGTAGCCGGTAAAAGTGCCACGGCAGAATCCAAGCCAGCCAGTGGTGAAGCTGCCCCCGCTGCCGACGCCAAGCCTGCGGAAGGCGAAGCTGCTCCTGCTACGGCGGATGCTAAACCAGCGGAAGGTGAAATTGCCCCCGCCACCGACGCCAAGCCTGCGGAAGGTGAAGCTGCTCCTGCTACGGCGGATGCTAAACCAGCGGAAGGTGAAATTGCCCCCGCCGCCGACGCCAAGCCTGCGGAAGGTGAAAAGAAATCAGTTGGTGGTGAGGAGCCAGATTGCAACTAAGCCACTTCGCTGCCTTGCATTGGCTGGATTTCCCAAGAGGAGAGGGCAGGGTTTCCAGCTCATTTAACGTAAAATTGAACCGGAGGATTTACATGAAATTGACCCAATTGATCGGCATAACCGCACTGATGGTAGGGCTGAGCGTTTCCACTGCCGCGTTGGCGGATGGGGAGGGCAAGCCAGTCGGCATCACCGCCGACAAAATGAGCGTTACTGTCAAGCACGATGGCGCGGATGTCGAAATCAAACGTAACCAGGACAACAAGGCCATGGTGGTGGAAGACTTTGCCAAGACTTCCCGCCCTTGCCCGCCGTTCTGCATCCAGCCTGATACGGTTGCTGATGGCGTGGACACGATCGCCGAGCTGGGTATGCTGGATTACCTGGAAAAAATGAGTGGCGGCGACAGCAGTATCCTGGTGGTTGATTCCCGCACGCCTGACTGGGTTGAGAAAGGCACCATCCCAGGTGCAGTCAATATCTCCTGGGAAGGTCTGGCGCCGGACAAGGGTGCGACGACTGATGGCATCATCACGATACTGACCGAGCAATTCGGCGCGAAACTGGCGGAAGGTGCTGATGCGCTGGCAGTGGATGAAGCCGTGGCTGCTGGCGGTGATGCTGTGAGCAAGGTGTTTGACTATGCCGGTGCCAAAACGCTGGTCATGTTCTGCAACGGCATGTGGTGTGGCCAATCACCCACCAATATCAAAACCCTGCTGAAATTTGGCTATCCGGCTGACAAGATCAAGTGGTATCGCGGCGGTATGCAGGACTGGTCAATCCTTGGCCTGACGACGGTCAAGCCTGCGGCGGCAAAATAAACGCTTGTCGTGGCAATCGCGAAAAAGGCCGGGGAACCGGCCTTTTTCCGTTATGGGGCTGGGCGTTCCTGCACCAGTACCCAAGGGGCGGCTACTACGGCCCACAGGTTCTGTGGATTGGTTTGCACCCAGTGTTTGGCGGTTGCGTCAGTCAGCATATGTAACTGGCCTGTTTGCAACCAGCCCTTGATGGGGGTGCTGTTGTCCTCAGCAAAATGGGTGGCGACTGCCACCAGATCCAGTTCCGCCGCTACCTGGATGACTTTACCGGCGGCAAAAAAGCGCTCCAGTTCCGCCCAGCTGATGCGGGCGGTTTCCAGGTTGAGACGGTCGCGCAAGGGCAGGAATTCTTCCATGGGGCTGTCACTTCTTCATGAATGTCTGGAACTTGCCGATGCGGTCTTTCACATCACTCATCAGGTATGAAGTCTGTTTGGGGAACAGCAGTAAAAACACGCCGCCTGGCAAGGCAACAGCCATCAAGGTCATAATAATCCGGTGAGAAGTTGGCATGTTCATGAGGTTGGCCTCCGTTGAACCCAGTTGTTCGCCTCTGTACTCTACATCAAGCCGCTTGTTGGGGTGAATTTCACCTGTGGGGTGGGCGGAAATAAGTTAAAACTTCAGACCCCATAATGCCCTGGAAGTTTACAAGTATTGTGCAGGTTTACCGGTGTTTTCAAGAATTAGTTGGCGATTGTTTGGCATCAGGACAGTGTATCACCTGTCCTGATGGTCGAACCAGTGCCTGTGGTAAGCGTAGCGTTTTGCCCGAAATAAGCCCCTTGCAGATGGGAATACGGGTTCATGGCCGTCAGGGTGCGCAACGGCTCCTTCGGGTTAGCAATCAGCCCGGTGTGCTGGTCAACTGTCGTCACCTTGCAGCGCTGGCAGGGCTTGCGGATGGTGAAACTGTACCCGGCATCCGCTGCTGTTAGGGTTTTGCAGGCATTTTCCCCGAATGCGTTCATGCCGTTAAGGACGATGTTGGGGCGGAAACGTTCCATTGGTACAGGGTCAGCGCCGTTTGCCAGCAGTTGTGTATTCAGTGCCGCCAGCGACGCTTCCGACACGATCAGGAACGGGTAGCCGTCGGAAAATGCCGTGTCCGCGCTGTCGCCATCCAAGTAGTTCGGGTCAACCGGACGGGTGAAGCCGGGGGCGAAGCGCACCAGCCGCAGGTCGTTGCCTTGCCAGTGCCCGACTGCCTGCGTTAGCCACTGGGAAACGGTTGCGTCTTCTTCGCAGGCTACGCAGGTGTCTCGCCAGACCACGACTTCGCAGCGTTTGTCCGGAATTATTTCCAGCGGGATCAGCAGGGGCGGCAATCCGGCATGTTCCAGTATCAGGCTGTCGCTGGTCAGGCGGGTGCGGATGCGCGCTAGCGCGGGCAGTTGCCGCTGGGTGACGAATTGCCCAGCTGCATCCACCAGCATCCATTGCCGGTCGAATGCCAACCCCTGGGTGGTGAGGGTGGCGTGGGGCAGGGATATTCCCTGTAGTGACTTGACCGGGTAAATGTGCAGGCTGCTGATGGTGGGCATGAGTTCAGGCTTGTATGTAGGTAAATGGAAGTCTACTTTAGACTAAACTGCCGAAATTATCACTTACAGGTGAGATAGCATGATGACCAACGACGACCTTGCCGACCTGTGCTACGCCAAATCCTTGCTGGAAAGCCCCAGCCTTGCCGCCCGCATCAGCAACGCCATCGGTTCCCCCATTGAGAAGGGCTTGTCGATGCTGCCGGAAGGGGCCAACGACATCATCATCATCACCACGACCCGCAAAGCGTTGGAAACCACGCTGGATTTCGCCATTTCCACCATGAACGAACTCCCTGACCGACGCGGTTGAATACATGGCCAGCCGTGGCGTTACCCAAAATACAGCGCCGGCGCTGATGCGTTTTATCACGCAGATTGCCGCCCGTTTCGGCGTGCCGGTCACCGAGAAAGCCATTGCGCAGGCGCTGCCGGCAGTAGGGGTGGCTGGCGGGGCACTGATCAACACCTTGTTTGCCGACCATTTCCAGAATATGAGCCGGGGGCATTTCACCGTGCGTCGGCTGGAGCGCACCTATGGTTCTGTGCTGGTCAAGCAGGCTTACCAACGCCTTTAACCCGTCATGAACTGCGTGAAATCACACAGTCAGACGCGTGATTTCACGCAGTTTCATCAATGCGTTCTGAAATAATAATTTAATAATCAGGTATTTAATTGTTGGCATGACGTTTGCTCTACTGGTGTGTATCCAATGGTAGAAAGGTTTTTTCATGCAGCACACACTGAGCCGGTTAACGTTAGTCAGTTTCTTCCTGATCCTGAGCACTGTCGTTGTAGCGGAAGACACGTTGGTGGTGGACATCAAGTCCAGCCGTAAAGCGGTTTCCCCCAACGAAGTACAACCCCTGGCTCCCGAGCGCAGCGCTGTCTTACCGGCGGATGGCGGTGATTTCCTTTCCCAGTTGAATGGCGTATCCGGCAGCCGCTTCGGCGGGCGCGGCATTGAGCCGATCATTCGCGGGCAATCCCAGACCCAGTTGAACGTGCTGCTGGATGGCGCTTACATTCACGGTGGCTGCCCCAACCGCATGGATCCACCCGCCAGCTACGCCGCACTGGAAACCTATGAAAAAGTCACGGTGGAAAAAGGTGTGCAATCCCTGCAACACGGTTCCGGCGGCAGTGGCGGCACGGTGCTGTTCGAGCGCGATACCAAGAGCCGCATCGACCCGGAAGACGGCTGGAGCGGCACGGTTTCCGCCACCGCCATGGATAACGGGGTGAAACATGACCTCTCCGCCGACGTAACCCGTGGTGGCGAAAAGGGTTACGCGCGTGTCTTCGCCCAGGATCGCGACGCCGACAACTACGAAGATGGCGATGGCAATGAAGTGCGCGCCTCTTACAAACACCGGCAGGCAGGCGTGGTATTGGGCGCAACCCCAACCGAAAACCGCCTGTTTGAATACAGCTACGAAAACAACGACTTTTCCGATGCCCTCTATCCCGGTGCAAGCATGGATAGCCCTACTGAAAAGGCCGATATCCACCGCCTCAAGTATCAGGACAAGTTCGACGGCAAGGTGGCAGGCGTGGCTGCCGAGGTCTACACCAGCCAGGTTGAGCATGTGATGGACAACTACAGCCTGCGCCCCAACATGGGTACGAAAATGTCCGTCCCCACCACCTCGGATACTACCGGTGGCAAGCTGGCGCTAACGTCCAAAGTGGGCGATGCGACTGAAGTCACTTACGGCTTCAACGTGCAAAACCGCGAGCGCAACGCCACCATGAAAAACGTCACTACAGGCATGGATACCTCGTTGATGTGGCCGGGCGCAACCACCGACCAGACTGGCGTATTTGCTGAAGCCGAAATGGGTCTGGGCAATGGCGGCAAACTCAAATACGGCCTGCGTGTCGATCAGGTCAAAGCGTCTGCCAGCAAGGCTGGCGTTGTCACCGGTGGGCGCACCGCCAACCAGAACTACACAGCCCTCTACGGCTACGGCGCAACTGACAAGGATGAAACCAATGTCGGTGGCCTGTTACGCTACGAACAGCCGTTGGATGCCGACACCACTGCTTTTGCTGGCGTCAGCCGCAGCGTGCGCACCGCCGACGAAACCGAGCGTTACATCAACAAATGGGGCATGACCGCACCCGACCGCTGGATAGGCAACCCCGAGATCAAGCCCGAAAAACACAACCAGCTTGACCTTGGCATCAGCCAGCAAAAGGGCAAAGTACGCTGGACAGGCACAGTATTCGCCGATCAGGTAGACGATTTCATCCTGCGCGACAAGGTGACTACCGGTGCGCAAACAGGCGCGCAAATCTACCGCAACGTCGATGCCGAACTGCTCGGTGCGGAAATCGGTGCGGAAACCAAACTGAATAACAAACTCAAGCTCTCTGGTGATGTAGCTTACGTCAAGCGCACCAATGCCAGTGATGACCGCCCGATTGCCCAAACCCCGCCGGTCAATGGCAAGCTGCAACTGGACTACAATGGCACAAAATGGGCCGCAGGTACGCGGGTACGTTTTGCCACTGGTCAAGACCGCATCGACACCGCCATGGTCGGCGTGACGGAAGTCGGCGAAAGCGCTGGCTATGGCGTACTCGACGCCTATGGCCGCTACAACCTCAGCAAATCCACCAAGGTGCGTTTCGGCGTGGATAACCTACTCGACAAAACCTATGCCGAACACGTCAGCCGCCGTAACCTGGACTTGAGTGGTACGATTGAGCGCGTCAATGAGCCGGGTCGTGCTGCCTGGCTGAAACTGGAAACCGAATTCTGATCTAGCAAAGGAACATGATGATGCAACCAACATTTCGCGCCGTACTGCTGGGCAGCCTGATTGCCCTGATGAGCGCCTGTAACGCCGAAACCGATGCGGGCAAGGCCGCCGCCCTGGCAGACGCTACCAAACCTGCGGTAACTGCTGAAACTGCTGTCAAGGTGGCTGATGTAGTTAAAGTAGAAAACCCTTACGCCCGCGCCGTACCGCCGGGTCAGCCCAACAGTGCCTCTTTCATGACCTTGGTGAATGAATCCGACGTTGACCACAGCGTCAAGTCAGCGGCCAGCCCGGTTGCAGCGACTGTAGAGTTACATACCCACACCAATAACAATGGTGTGATGGAAATGCGTCAGGTCGAGCAGATCGACGTGCCTGCCAAAGGCCGCACCGAACTGAAACCGGGTGGTTTGCATGTCATGCTGATCGGCCTGAAGCAGGATATGAAAGTGGGTGAAACTGCGCCGATCACCCTGACCTTTGAAGATGGCAGCAGCACGACCGTGGACGCGCCGATTCAGGAAATCGCCCCACCTGCTGGCGCTGGCGGCGGGCACATGGGCGGTATGCCGCACTAAACACACGCAATTACAAGTCTGGTTTGTCCCTCATCGGGGCGCATTCCCCCAGGATGCGCCCCATATTTTTTATCTCCCTACACCACGCTTTTGGGCAACATCGGCTGGCAAGCGCCCGGAATGCGCCCAAACCCGACCAGCCTGCGTTTCCAGTAACCTTCCAGCTTGGTGGTAGTGATGGCTTTGCCGGTGCGTGGCGCGTGTACGAAGCGGTCTTCCCCTAGATAAATGCCGACATGGCTGACTTTGTTGCCACGGGTGCGGAAAAACACCAGGTCGCCGCGATTGGCTTTTTCTTGCGGTATTTTGGTTGCGGCGGCGTATTGGGCGGCGGCAGTGCGGGGGATTTCCATGCTGGCACCTTGTTTGAAGGAGTACTGGGTCAGGCCGCTACAGTCAAAACCTTTCCTCGGGCTGTTACCGCCCCAGCAATAACCTTTGCCGCGCTGTTTCAGGGCGCAAAAGGCCACTTTGTCGAGAGTGGACGGGGCTGGTGTGGCCGCTTCTGCTTTCGCTGGCCCTTTGGTAACGGCTGCGGTCGTGATTGGTGGTTTTTCTAGCTTGGTTTTGTGCGCTTGAGAGGCAGCCTTTTCTGTTTCCAGCCGGGCATTCCTGTTCTTCTCGGGTTCGGTGGTTTGTTGGAATGGCAAGAGCTGTTTCGGCGTAATGCTGCAACCCGCCATCGCCAGCATCGCGGAACCCATTACTGAATATTTCAGTGCCTGAATCTTGTTGTGCAACATACTCCCTCCATGCCTCCTCAACTTGGTAACTACAAGTTTTGGCAGGGAATTTGGCATTTCGCCATAGGGATCCCGACCTGAGGTGTGAAAGGGGCGCTATGCTGTTTTGATGGGTGCTGTTACGCCAGTTCGTATTTTTTCAGGCGGTAATTGAGGGCATCACGGGAAATGCCCAGCAGCTTGGCGGCACGGGTCTTGTTGTTGCTGGTGCGTTCCAGCGCCTGGTTGAGCAGGTCGCGCTCCAGTGCTTCCAGGTTGACGCCGGAGGCGGGAAGGCTGAAAGGGCTGGTGGCGGCGCGTACCGGGGAGCGGACTTCTGGTGGCAGGTTGGTGAGGGTAATTTCACGACCGGCCAGCAGGATGCTGAGGCGTTCGCACAGGTTACGCAATTCGCGCACATTACCATTCCAGCCGTAGCGTAGTAGGTGCTGGCGGGCGTCTTTGGCGAGGCTGGCGGCAGGCAGCCGGTGCTGGTTGGCGAATTGTTGCAGGAAATGCTTGAGCAGCAGCTCGATGTCTTCGCGGCGTTCGCGCAGTGGTGGCAGTTCCACTGGTACGATATGGAGGCGGTAGAACAGGTCGGCGCGGAATTCAGCGGTCTGTGACATCGCGTACAGGTCGCGGTGGGTGGCGGCGAATACGCGCACGTTCAACTGGCGCGGGCGGGATTCCCCCAACGGCAGCACTTCGCCGGATTCGAGGAAGCGCAGCAGCTTGGCTTGCAGGTTCAACGGCAGTTCGCCGATTTCATCCAGAAACAGCGTTCCGCCCTCGGCGGCACCAATCAGGCCGGTCTGCTGACTGTCCGCACCGGTGAAAGCGCCCTTGCGGTGCCCAAACAGCAGGGATTCGGCCAGGCTTTCCGGCAAGGCTGCGCAGTTGACGGTGACGAAGGGTTTGTTGCTGCGCGGGCTGGTGGCGTGCATGGCACGGGCAACCAGTTCCTTGCCGGTGCCGGATTCGCCGGTGAGTAGCACGCTGGCGTCGGTCTGCGCAATCAGGTGTGCGGAGCGCAACACGGCTTCCATCAGCGGGGAACGGGTTAGAATGTCGTCAAATTGCATAAATATGCCTGCCACTTTGGGGGTTGAAGCAAAAACGCTACCATAAGTAACGTAATTGTTGATAGCTGGGCAATGACATATTTCAAGTTTTGCCCGATAACGGGAAAATCAGCGGGGAGGGGCGTCTGTGGCGCATATCGGCATCGACCTTGGCGGCACCAAAATCGAAGTGCTGTTGCTGGACGCAGCGGGCAGGGAATGTTTCCGCAAACGCCTGCCTACTCCGCAGGGGCAGTATCTGGCCACCCTGCACACCATCCGGCAATTGGTGGCAGAGGCTGAACAGCAGGCGGGGCAAGCCTGTACGTTAGGTATGGGTGCGCCCGGCGCTATTTCCCCCGCGACTGGCCTGATGAAAAATGCCAACTCGGTGGTGTTGAATGGCAAGCCGTTGCGGCAGGATTTGGAAAACCTGTTACAACGGCGGGTGCGGATTGAAAACGACGCCAACTGTTTTGCCCTGTCGGAAGCCACCGATGGGGTGGCAGCCGGGGCAGCGGTAGTATTCGGGGTGATTGTGGGCACGGGTACGGGCGCGGGCATTGTCGTGTATGGCAAGGTACTGACCGGTGCGAACGCCATTGGTGGGGAATGGGGCCACAACCCTTTGCCGTGGCCGGAAACGGGCGAGTTGCCAGGCAAGCCATGTTACTGCGGCAAGCATGGTTGTATTGAAACCTGGCTATCCGGCCCTGGTTTCGAGGCGGAATATGAAAAGGTAGTCGGAGCCAGGCGTACAGCCGCTGACATTGTGCAACTGGCGGAGCAGGGTAACCAGCAGGCGGAACAGCTGCTACAGGCTTATGAGGAACGCATGGCGAAAAGCCTTGCCCATGTCATCAACATCCTCGACCCGGACGTGATTGTGCTGGGTGGGGGCATGTCCAACATCCCGCGGCTATATGCCAATGTACCGAAACGCTGGGGGAAATATGTATTTTCCGATCAGGTCAGTACCCAGCTGGCTGCGCCCTATTTTGGTGATTCCAGCGGGGTACGTGGTGCGGCTTGGCTGGGAAGGGATATGGTGCACTGAATTGGTTCATCCTCCACGGTAAAAGCGCTTGGTTTTGGGGGGTTCAGTGGCTGGTGGTGGCGTTTGCTTGCCAGCTTCCTGCGTTGATGGGGTGTCAGCCTGTGCCGCCATTTGCCCCCGGTAGTAACGGACAGGCGCTGGTTTGGCCGACGCTGAGGCAGGTGTGCTGGCGGTGGCTGGGGTGTTGGGTTCCTGTAACTGCCTGGGTGGGATTTCAGGGTGCAAACCCAGCAAATCCAGGCTGGCCTGATGGTCGACTGCTGCCTCGGTACGGAACGGGATGGCTTGGTTTTCCGAAAATGAGCAGGAACCGCCACCGGTTTCCTGCAAACTCAGCAGGGCAGCAATGCCGTGGTCGCGTTTGTGGGTACAATGGGTGATCTTGCCACTTTCAATCGCAAACCGGCAGGAGGTGTTGGCGTTGGTGGCGATGTAAAACGTGCCGCTTTGCTTGTGCGTCAGGATGTGGGCCAGTTTATCCAGAATGTCGGGTATTGAGAGTTGGGAATGCCTTTCCATATAAGCCTCTTGGTGGCGGTAAGCCGCTTATTCATTTTGCGGAAAGAGAAGCAATAAACGTACCAGTCATCAGGTTTGGCAGGAAAAACGCCCTTCCCCTTTGCGGAGGAAGGGTTGGGGGGGGGGCAGATCAGGAATACCCTAGCAAATTGATCGCACCGATCAGTACCACCAGGAACAGTATGGTCATGATGCCCCCCGCCTTCATGAAGTCGGGAACCCGGTAGCCCGCCGGTCCCATGATCAGCGCATTCACCTGATGGGTGGGAATGATGAAGGAATTGGATGTCGCCAGCGCGACAATCAGGGCAAATACTGACGGGTTAGCGCCAACCCCAATGGCAATATTGACCGCTAGTGGCACCAGCAGCACGGTTGCGCCGACGTTTGACATCACCAGCGTGAATACCGTGGCGAGCACTGCAATGGATGCCTGAATGATCCAGATCGGCATGTCGCCAACCACCGCCAGCACACTTTCCGCAATCCATTTGGCCGTGCCGGTCGATTCCACCGCATAGCCCAGCGGGATCAGGCTGGCCAGCAGGAAGACGGTGCGCCATGAAACAGCCTGATAGGCTTCGTCGATTTTCAGCACGCCACTCAACACCATGCCAATGGCACCAGTCAGCAGTGCGACGGACAGTTTCAGTTCGGTGAACAACACCAGCGATAGCGCAATGGCAAAAAAGGCCAATGCCCAACCCACTTTGGTGGGGCGCATGGCTTCGGCGCGCGGGTAATCGGTGGTGACCACGATGAAATCCCGATCCTTTTCCAGACGCTCCAACGCAGGCCAAGTGGCGTAGACCAGCAGCATGTCGCCTGCCTGGAATGGGATGGCACGGATTTCGTCCACCTTTTCCGTTTCCGGCTGCAAGACTTCGCCGTTGCGCAGTATGCCCATCAGGGAGATGCCATAGCGTTTGCGCATCCACACGTCAATGGCGGATTTACCGAGCAGGTTGGAGTTGGTGGGAATGACTATTTCGGCAATGCCGCCACTCCTGTCGGACATCAGGTCGCCGAATATGCGGTTACGTTGGTGTTCTTCTAACCCTGCGTCCTCGGCAAACTCGGTTACATGTTGCGGCAGGGTCAACAGGCCAATGGTCTGCCCCCGGCGGAATTCGGTGTCACGATCCAGCGCATCTACGCCAGTGCGGATTTGGTCGCCGTCTTTCAGGGCGACAACGCGCACGTGGAATTCCTTCTCTACCTCCAGCAGTTTGCGGCCTACCAGCGGGCTGTTGTATTTCAGTTCCATTTCCGTCAGGGAAAGGGAAATGCCGTAACTGCGTTTGAGGTAGTCGAGGGTGCTTTCCTTCGCGCTGGTACGCGCGGCAACAGCGGGCAGCACAAAACGGCCAGCCAGCACAAAATACAGGATACCGATGGTGACCAGGGTCAGGCCGATCGGGGTAACGTCAAACAGCTCCCAAGTATGCAACTGGTTTGCGCTGGGCAGGTGTTTGTTGGACGTCAGGATCAGGTCATTCAGCAAAATCAGCGGGCTGGAACCGATCATGGTCACCGTGCCGCCGAGGATGGCGCAAAAGCCCATCGGCATCAGCAGGCGCGACATCGGGATGCCGGAACGGTTGGAAATCCGGCTCACCACCGGCAGGAACAGCGCCGCAGCCCCAACGTTTTGCATGAAGGAGGAAATGAAGGCAACTGTGCCGGAAATGATGGGGATGATGCCTTTTTCCTTGGTACCACCGACGCGCAGGATGAAGGCCGCGACCTTGGTCATCAGCCCGGTTTTATCCAGCCCCGCGCCAATGATCATGACGGCGATGATAGAAATCACTGCATTACTGGAAAAGCCTGCAAACAGATGGTCAGCAGGCACCAGCCCCTTGTCCAGCCCCATGACGGGTGCGAATAGTGCCGTCAGGCCAAGCAGTACCATGATGACGATGGCGGCTACGTCCACGCTCACGACTTCAAACGCAAATAGGTAAACGGTCAGCATCAGGATGGTGGTGACCCAGGCAATGCCTGCGGATGGTGCTATATAGGCGAGAATGACGGCTGCTATCGGAAAAGTGGTAGCAGCGATGGTTTTCATTTTCGGCAGTTTTATGGTTTGTGGCATGGTTCCTCCCAACCTCATTATTCGGTGATCAGCGATACTACCCTAATTTTTATCAGGATTGCAGGGGGGAAATAACGCAGCAATAGTGTGAAATGTTTCGGGTAAAGGCGCGGCAATTTGCAATGTTGCAAGGTGTTTGGGGTGTTGCAGTTGTATGGACGCGGCGTGTAGCAACAGGCGCTGGCAAGCGAATTTTTCACGGAACAGGGCATTGTGTTTGCCATCGCCATGGGTGGTGTCGCCCACGATCGGGTGGAAAATGTGCTTCAGGTGGCGGCGTAACTGGTGCTTGCGTCCGGTTTTGGGGCGCAGCTCCAACAGGGAGTAGCGCGCGGTAGGGTAACGCCCGACCGGATAGGGGAGTTCCACCGTTGCCAGTCGCCGATAGTGGGTAATGGCTGCCTGCGCGGGCTTGTCTTGGTCTGCATTGGCGTCGGCGATTTTGTCCAGTTCCTCTTTCAATGGGTAATTAATGATGCCGGATTCTTCCGTATAACCGCGCACGACAGCGAGGTAGGTTTTTTGTACCAGATTGGCAGTAAACTGTTCCGTCAGCAAGCGGGCAGTATCGCTGTCGAGCGCGAACAGCAGCACGCCGGAGGTGGGTTTGTCGAGGCGGTGTACCGGGAAAACTTTCTGCCCGATCTGGTCGCGGGTGAGCTGGATGGCAAACTGGGTTTCGTGCCGGTCGATCAGGCTGCGGTGTACCAGCAGGCCGGAGGGTTTGTTGATGGCGACCAGATATTCGTCGCGGTAGAGGATTTCAAGCATGGGGTATTGTGCGTAACTGCGGGCAAGTTGGGCCAGGTGGTTTCGGTCTGGACGGCAAACACTACACGGTTTCTGCCTCAGTCATCAACGCCTGGGTGAAAGCTGTTTCGCGGTGACTGGTCAGCAGCAAGCGGTCTGTGGAACGTGTCATGGCGACGTACAATAGCTTGGCCTCGTCTGCCACAGTGGTTGCTTCAGTTGCGATGAAGCCAACGCCAGCGATGATCACCAGCGGAAACTCCAACCCCTTGCTGCTGTGGATGGTCATCAGTTTCACGCTGTCTTCCGCCGGATTGAAGCGTTTCTTGCTGTCCGCATTGCGCAGCCACTGGCAGGGGATGCCTGCGTCCTGTAATGCCTGATGCAACTTGCGCCCTTCGGCAGCGTGGCGGTAGAGCACTGTCATGTCCGCCCAGGCTGTGGCGCGCTGCTTGTGCCAGTGTTGCAACCAGCGACCGATGGTGGCAGTTTCATCCTCAAAACTTGGGAACAGGCGTAATTCTGGCGCGAAACTGTGATGCCCGGCGGATTGGGGTTCCAGCAGCGGTACATGGTCTTCGTCACTATCCGCCGGGTGCAGGTACTGGCGGGCGAAGCGGTAGGCAAACCGGAATACTTCGTCGGTATTGCGGTAATTGAGCCTGAGGATGGTGGTGCGCCCCTGTGCGCGGATACCCACGCTCGACAGGCTGAACTTCAGTGCTTTCTGCTTGTGGTAGATTGACTGGGCGTCATCGTACAACAGCAGCAGCGAATCCTGTTCCGGGTCAACCATACCGCTGACCAGTTGCAACCAAGCCGGTTCAAAGTCATGGCCTTCATCAATCATGATGGCTCCGTACTGACCACGGGGAATGCGGCCACTGGCCACGGCAGCGATGACGCTATCGACCAGCGCATTGACGTATGCTTCGCCCTGCGCTTGCGGGCGGTCAATGTGGTAGGCGCGTAGCTGTTCCCCGCACCAGTCATGAAAGTGGTAAACGCTCACTTTGTCGTTGATGCCCTTTTCTTCCATCAGGGTGCGCAGGCGGGCGGCGAGCGCGATGTTGTAGCACAACACCAGAATGGGCTTGTGCAACAAGCGGGCCAGATACAGGCAACGATAACCGAGTATCAGCGTCTTGCCGGAACCGGCCACGCCGTGAATGACCCGGTGGCCATTGCCAAGGCTGCGCGCCAGCTGTTCCTGCTGGATGTCCATCACTTTGAGTATGTCGGGTAACAGCGTGTCCGCCGGTTGGGGTTCTTCCGCCTCCGAGGGTTCTGCAAGTGGATGGGCAAACAGGCTAGCTTGCTCGGCAATGCGGATTTCGGGAAAAATATGCCAGCGGATGCGGTCAATCTGCGGCACGCTCAATGGTTTGCTGAACTGGTAGTCGAACATGTTCCACAGGCATTGCTGGAAGTCTTCGGGGTCAGTGTTTTCCAGCATTTCATCCTTGCACAGCACACGGTTCCACGGCAGCACTTCGGGCAAATCGGTGTCGGAAAACTGTTGGCGGTTAATATTGGTCAGCACTACACCGTAGCCGTAAGGGAAGACCAGTTTGCCTTGATGTTTACCGCCATGCTTGATCAGTTGGGGATCTTTTTCCAGTTGGTTGATGAGTTTGTAGGCGCATTGCCGCGCCTGTTCCAGCGGATTGGACACCGTTTTCAAGCCGGTATTGGTGAGCAAGGTCGCGGAAACTTTGTCGATGGTGTGGATGTGATCCAGCTTCCAGTCTTTCACCTCCAGCAACAGCAAGCCGCGCCAGGGGTGGACGATGACGAAATCGGCGTAACGCTGGCGGAAACCTTCGCCTACCCGTGGTTCGTACCAGCACAGGTAATCGTCTTCCAGTAATTGTTCCAGTCGGCGGGCAAAGCGCTTTTCGCCTGCGGTCATCCGGCTGAGGCAACTGTTCAGGGATGGAATGAGGTTGGCCATGTTTTTCGTGGTTATTGTTGGGTTATGGCGTCAAGTATACAACACTGCCTGCCTGGAATCGCTATGGCGGCCATACATCACATCAATCAACGGGCCATAACCCCCTTCCCGCAGGTAGTGGATGTCGGCTCCGGCGTTGCGCAGGGTGGAAACCTGTTCCCGGTCATCTTGGTTGAGGGCAATCTGGAGAGCAATGGTAAGGTCGGTTGGCTGCATGGTTGAACCTGCATCGTTGTGGGTTGTTATGTGTTGAGTTTAGGCTATTCCTGCACGGTTCCCGTTCCCTTTATAAAAATCACTGTCATGAGGCTAAACTTGATGAAAACGCAGAGAAGGAGCAAGCATGAAAACAATCAGTCAGGTACTGGCCAGAAAAGGCAGTGAAGTATACAGTGTCGCCCCGGCGGCACGTGTGATCGAGGCCGTCAAGACGATGGCGGAAAAGCGGGTAGGCGCGTTACTGGTGCTGGACAACGGTAAGCTCAAAGGCATCATTTCGGAACAGGATTACACGCGCAAGATTGTCCTGCGCGACCGTATTGCTGAACATTTGCGGGTGGATGAGGCCATGACTAGCCCGGTAGTCTGCATCACGCCGGAGCATTCCATCCAGGATGGTATGGCGATCATGACCGATAAGCGCATCCGCCACCTGCCGGTGATGGCTGGCGGCGAGTTGCTGGGGTTGGTGTCGATCGGTGATCTGGTCAAAGAAGTGATTTCTGAGCAGCAGTTCATGATCGACCAGTTGGTGCAGTACATTCAGGGTTGACTGTTCCCGTTACTGCAACACCGGGCGGGCATTGGTTGCTTGCACCGGGCGGTTGTTGGGGTGATGCATGACGTGGGCAAATTTTTCGATCTGCTCTTTGGAAGCCGTGACCGGCTGTTTCATCACAATCCAGCGTACACCTTCCGTGCAGGGTGGGGTGGTTAGCGAGCCATTGAAGCGGTAATAGTCACGGTTTTGTGGCAATAGTTTGGAAGCGTCAACCTGGGTATCCAGCGCGTCTACGGTGTCGGCGTCAGCGGGCATTTCCGCCCAGACTTTCTCCAGCTCAGGGTTGGCCGCGCCTTCTTCAAACATCAGGGCTACTACGGCGATGTCGTTAGTGCTGTCTTTGTGAACCAAATGGGCTTCCATCGGGAACGATTTGCCGTTGATGTGGTTTTCGCTGGGGGCGTGGAAATGGAACTGTTTCAGGGCGAACTGGATGCTATCCACCTTGATGGTGTCGCCGCTGGTGTAGTTGACCTGGATGGTGTGGCCATTGTTCAGCACTTCTTTACTGCTGCTGTTACCGTAGTTGAATTCAATCGGTGGCAGGTCTGCTTCCGTAAAGCCCGCCAGATTGATCGGTGATTGGTTTTTGCCGGAACAGGAGGCGTTTTCGGGGGTTAGTTGCGCCCAGTTTTCCGGGCCAGTGTCGCCTGTATAACCCCAATGGGCGGTTTCGTTAGCGGTTGCAACGCCTGCCAGTAACAGCAGGGCTGGCAAAAATGTTTTCTGCATGGGTTCCTCCTCCCAATACCTTGCGGATGATGCGGGTATTATAGCGGTGAATGCGTTTCCAAGTCTTTATGCACTTTACGGTAGGCGGCGAGCAGTTGCTGGTGTATCTGGCAGCCGTGCAATTCCAGCGTTGGCGCAGTGATTCCCCAGAAACGCAGACTGCCGTCGAGCAAATCCCGTGCCCGTTGCAGCACGCTTTCGCCATACAGCAAACCCATGTTGGGGGCGTAACCAGCGGCGTCTTCCATGTCCAGCAGGGTTTCTATGCAGCGGTAGACGCGGCGGCGGTCTGCGTTGACCTGCTCGAAATGGCGTATCCATTGGCAGCCTTCGCGGATGGCGTCTTCGTCATCCATCACCAGCGCCAGCAGGGTCTTGAGTTCGCCCACGCGCAAATCAGCCCACAGTGAACCAGGGTCAGGGGCAAGCCCGATCAGCGCGGCTACCGGTTGGTGTTCATCCAGACCCATGTCTTCGATGGCATCGAACAGTTCCGTGCATTCGTCATCGTCCAGTTCTGGCAGGTGCAGGATGGCTTCGCGCAAGGCGTTGCCGGTACTGTTGTTGTCCCATTCCAGGTCTTCGGCCTGATAGATTTCCGACATTTCCGGCACGAGGATGCGGCAGGCGTACACGCCCAGGTGTTCGTAATCCATGATGTAGATGTCGTAGTCGTCGGCATGGATGCGTTCCATCAGGTATTGGCATTCTTCCTCGGTCGTGCCGCTGAAATTCCAGTCGACGAATGCATGATCCGGCTCGCTCCACAGGAAATCCCAGTGTACCGGGCCGCTGGAGTCGATGAAATGGGTTTCCAGGTTTTGCGGCGAGGCCACGTCTTCCAGCTCGAAACTGGGTTCGGCGAAACCGGACAGGCGGTCAAGGGCGCGGCCTTGCAGCAGTTCGGTGAGGGAACGTTCCAGCGCCACCTCGAAACGTGGGTGCGCGCCGAAGCTGGCGTACAGGCCCTGGTCTTCCGGGTTGAGCAGGGTGACGCACATGACCGGATATTGCCCGCCCAGTGAGGCGTCTTTCACCAGGACGCCAAAACCGGCAGCACGCAATTCCTCAATCCCGGCCAGGATATGCGGGTAGCGGGCGATAACGTCGTCCGGTACATCTGGCAGACAGATTCCCTCGGCAATAATACGAAACTTGATGTGACGCTCGAAAATTTCTGACAGTGCCTGGGTACGCGCTTCGGTTTTGCTGTTTCCGGCGGACATGCCGTTGCTGACGTAAAGGTTGCCGATAATGTTGACCGGAAACCACACGGTGTTGCCGTCGCGTTGGCGCACGTAGGGTAGGTTGCAAATGCCGCGTTCCTCGTGGCCGGAATTCAGGTCGACCAGTTTGCTGGCATCAAGGGTGGATTCAGGGTCATAGAAGGCGAGGCTGTCCTCATCCAGCATGCCTTCCGGCAAGCTGTCGCCGCCATCGAGGGGAAACCATTTTTCCTCGGGATAATGCACGAAGTTGGCGTCAGCGATGCTTTTGCCTAGATAGAAATCTGCCCAGAAATAGTTGGTGCTGAGCCGCTCGAAAAACTCTCCCAGTGCACTGGCCAGCGCGGCTTTTTGCGACGCGCCTTTGCCATTGGTGAACAGCAGGTGGCAGTCGCGGTCACGGATGTGGACTGACCAGACATTAGCCACCGGATTCAGCCAGGAAGCTTCTTCGATGTTGAAGCCAATGCTGTGCAGCTTTTCCTGCATGGACGTAATCGAAGCTTCCAGTGCTGCATCTTTGCCCGGAATAAAGGTTTGTTCTTGCATGGGGGAACTCGGTTGGTAGCTATCCGTCAAATTGGGATGAACTATTTTAGCGCACTGCACAAGCAGGCGTCTTGTTATTCGTTATAATTAGGCGATGATGTTATGTCAGCAGATTTTTGTGACCCCTGTATAAAAATAGGTAAAAAGGGAGTGGATATGCCGTTGGTCGGTCAAGCGTGGACAAAATGGTGGGTTGGTTTCTTGCTGCTGCTCTTGTTGGCAGGGGGAAGCCTGTATGTGTCCAACCGGTTTGCAGGGGCGTTGGCGGATACCTCGCCTGCTGGCTTGAGCCAGTTGCGCGACACACTGCTGGCAGACCCCGCCAGCGTCAGCGGCCATTGGCTACGTACCCTGAACCCATTGGTCAAGGATGTGCAAGGCGATCTGGTCTGGAATAGCCAACAGCAGCAAGGGGTCATGCGTATCCGTGATTTGCCTGACCCGAAGAACGGTAATTTTTACCAGTTGTGGCTGTACGACGCCCGTGGTGCTAGCGGCGAGCCGGTTTCCGGGGCGGTGTTGCACAAGGGAGCAGGGCGCGAAGATCTGTATGCGCCGATTGTGACAGATGTTCCGGTGCTGGAACCCTATAAGTTTGTCCTTAAACAGGAAAAGGGTACAGGCAGCGGGCAAGTGTTGCTGATGGTACAGCCCTGAGCCTCACGGCTAATTGCCCGGGGTTCTGTTCTCGGGGATTGTACGGGTGTAGCTCATTGCTTCACATTGTGGAAATCTGTATTAAAAATGCGCTGCGGTAGAGGGTTCTCCGGCGCGATAATGAGATTAATGCCCAAGGCAATAATGACGAGTATTCCCAGCATATTAAAAACTTCTGGGATGGGCAGTTGCAATACGGTCACTTCATAAAAGATTGCAATAATTAGAAATGTTATAGCATCAGTTATGCTGTTGGTTGTCGATTGCATTATTTTTTGCATGAAATCAATCATATTTATTTGCTCCTCTTAGCTTGTCCTTGCTAATTGGACTCCTCTGATTTGAATAACTATCAGGCTACCTATTTAATCTTTAACCTTACCTTAACATTTAAATGAATTATTATATGGCAGGTATTAGTAAGTGATGCAAATCATAAGGGCATTGTTGGCAGCGGTATGAGGCAGTATGTCCGGCAGGGTTTTTTAACTTGGGCTGCCCGGTTTTGCTATGCTTGCCAACATTTGAACTTTGAGCATAACAGTATGAATGAAACGACCCCGGTTGAATTTACCGCAGCCCCCGATTCCCGCCAGTTGTTGAAAAATGAGCTGGCCCAGCGTCAGGCGCAACTGATGCAGCTGACCCCCGCCAGCAACCCGCTGGAGCGCGCCAGCGTGCAATACGACATTGCCGAAATCATGCTGGAGCTGGAGGAGCCAGGGATGCGCGAAGCCGCCTGGGGCATGACCCGCGAATCTTTCGGGATTTACTGTGAGCTCGAGCTGTGGGAAGACGCCGTGCGTTGCTGTGATGTGCTGTTCCGCTGTGATTTGCCAGCCTCAGTGCCCGCGCTGGGGAATGGTTTGTGGCTGGCGGTGACGTACCCGATCGGCCCGGAACTTTCCATCGTCATGCTCAACCACCTGATTGACGCCACGCCAGACAAGGCGGATGGGGCTGCGGTGGCAGCGGCGGTCGCGCACTACATCGCCGACTTGCGGCTGGAGGGTGAAAAACGCGATAGCGTAATGTTCCTCACCAGCGCCATGCTGGGCAAGGTGGCCGAGCGCCACAGCAATGTGAACTCTCAGGAAGCCATGAATTTATGGCTAAACCGCATGGGCTTGCTTGACCCCAAGGTATTCCTGCCGCGCCTCGGCCAGGTTGTGGATGCGCTGGTGGAAGGGCAGTGGTGGTATGACCGTGATGAACTGCGTTCGCGCCTGCCCGTGCATTGAGACGGCTATACTTCTGGTTGTCATAGTTTCCTGCCAACAAAGGCAAGCACATCTTGGGCGGTACCGTTTAGGGTGACGCTGTATAGTTGCCGAGTGTTTGGGTCGAAATAGGCAGAACCATTACTGTAGTTTAGGTGGGCGCTAGCGTTTGACTCGATGCAGTTGCCGCTATAGTTGATGTTTATGCCGTAAGCATTGCCACGGGGACGGGGTGAAACGTTGCCGGTAAACGTGCAGCCATCTTCGCGCGAACCGCTGACTTGGCCAGTGGCATAAATGGTGAGGGTTGTACTTTGTCTTCCCCGCAGCAAGGTCGCACTTGTGCCACTGTAAGAGCCTTGCAATTGGGCAAGCTTGACTGGCTGGCTGTAATTATTGTCATAACTGGCGGTCAGGTTGACAATGCTACCAGGCGTTTCGTATGTCAGCGTACCTTGCAAGTTGGAGCGGTTGACATAGCTGCCTACCCAGCTGACAGGAAAGCTTGCCCCAATCTCAAAATTGAAGTCATTACTGTTGTTGGAGTTAAAGGTGCCATCACGGGACAGGGTATTGCCAACGATTACGCCGCCTATTTGGTTAGGGTTGCCGGCGGATGAATACAGAATCCAGTAATAGGTGCTATCCAGTATCAGGGAAGAAATAGTCCGGCTGGTATTGATGGCATTGCCCTGCCAGAAACCTTCCGCGTTCAGCACGTAAATATTGGCGCTATTGCTGCTACTGCTACTGCTACTGCTGGTTACAGCATAGGTGTTATTGAGGCTGCTTTGTACTGGGTTATCCAGGTTGCTGCCTTGCCCTCCTCCACAGGCGGACAGGAGACTTGCCATGGTTAATGGGAGTAAGGTTTTACAAGTTGTCATCGTTTAGTCCTAAGTCAGTGTTGCCATGACCAGGACATTAGTAGGTTTGTTGAATGGGGTGAGTGCCTTAATGGGTGAAATAGCGGTAGTGGCCGATGACCGGCCAGAAGAACAGGGCGTCTTCGATATTGGTTCCGTAAGCAATGTTGTGCGCCATCAGGGGGCGTTCGTCAGTTGTGTTGAACTGTGTGACAATGCCGATGTGCGCTTGCCCTTTGCCCAGATCCCAAGCCACTACATCGCCCGGTAGGTAATCGGCAGGGTTTTGGGTGATAGGCAGGGCTTTGCCCTGACGCTCGAAAAAGCGCATGAGGTTGTAAACCCGGCGGTGGTCGATGTTGCTGTCGGGGTTTTTCATGCTCCACTTCTTCGGATATTGGCTGAAATTATGCCGCATGTCTTCGTGCAATGCCTGTTGCAGGTCGACGCCTTGGGCGCGGAAGGCGCGCACGATGACATCTGCGCATACACCAGTGGTTTCCGGCACATCGCCATTCGGGTATTTGAGGCGCACGTATTTGGGGTCATATGAACGGGTAACTTTCACCTGTTCCTGAACGGACTCCAGCATCTTCTGCACATGCCGTGGCGGAACCGGCGTGAGGACAGGCGGAGGCTCCGGCGGCGTGACTGGCGGGGTGGGAATCACGACCGTGGGGGGGGGCGGCGGGGCAATAAAGCGCCGATAAATCCAGTCCCCGATGAAATACAGGATCAGCAGAATCAGCAACAGCCGCAGCAACTTGCCCAGCATGGCTTCAGACCTTTACCAGGATGCGGCCATCTTCGATACTGACAGGGTAGGTTTGCAGCGGGATTTCCGCTGGTTCCACCATTGCCTCACCGGTTTTGACGTTGAATTCGCCGCCGTGCAGGGAGCAATGTACCCGGTCGCCGTGCAAGCAGCCGAGGTAGAGGGAAGCATCTTCGTGTGTGCACATGTCATCCACGGCGTAGAAACCGTCCTCCAGATGGCATATGAGGATGCGTTTGCCATTGTCGGCATCCACGCGCTTCATCTTGCCGGGTTTGATTTCGTTTATACTGCCTGCATCGAGTTGGGAGTCATTCATGAGTAAGCTTAACCAAAATGTCTGGATCATGGGGTGCGGCGATATAGGCCGCCGGGTGGGACGGTTATACCAAAACGAGGGGGTCAAGGCTATAGGCTGGGTACGGGGTGAGGAATCCTTGCGTCTGGGGTTGGAACAAGGTCTGGCAATGCGCAAGGGGGATGTCGACCAGGGTAGTTTTTTCCCGATTTTCGCCCTGGATGAGGCGTTGGTGTATTGGTTCATGCCGCCGCAGCCTACGGGTGAAACCGATGACCGTATCCGCCGTTTCCTCAAGGGCGTGGATGCCGCGCCGCAGCGGGTGGTGTTGATCAGTACGACTGGCGTGTATGGCGATTGTGAGGGGCGCTGGATTGATGAGTCCGAACCCTTGAAACCGGCCGCTGCCCGAGCCAAACGCCGCGCCGATGCGGAAAACACAGTGCAGGAATGGGCCGCGCGTTTTGGCGGTGAAATTGTCATCCTGCGTGTGCCGGGCATTTATGCGCCCGACCGCTTGCCGCTGGAGCGCCTCCAGCGTGGTGAGCCGGTATTGCGTGCGGAAGAGGCGCCGTGGACTAACCGCATCCATGCCGACGATCTGGCGCTGATCTGCAAGCGGGCGATGGAAGCTGCCCCGGCAGGCGCGGTTTACAACGCTACGGACGGCCACCCTTCCACCATGACCGATTACTTCAACACGGTAGCGGATTACGCCGGTTTGCCGCGCCCGCCGCAGGTCAGCATGGAGGAGGCGCAAATGTCGATGAGTGCCGGGATGCTGTCGTATTTGCAGGAATCACGCCGCATCCGCAACGACAAGTTGTTGACGGAACTGGGAATCCGGTTACAGTACCCCTCCCTGGCCGCTGGCCTGGGCATGTTGGAAGGACAAGACAGTGATTGATTACGAATACGATGATGATGAAGACGACTATATCAGCAAAAGCCATTTCAAGCGTGAGGCCGAAGCTAAGCAGGATTTGGGGGAGCGCCTGATTACCCTGCGCCAGGAGCAGCTTGACCAACTGGATTTGTCGGAAACGCTTTACGACGCGGTGATGCTGGCCAAACGCCTGACCAGCAATGGCGCTATCCGCCGCCAACGGCAGTACATCGGCAAGCTGATGCGCTCCGAAGAGCTGGAGCCGATTGAGGCCAAGTTTGCAGAGTGGGATCGCAAAGACCGCGCTGACACGGTACGCTTGCACCGGCTGGAGCGCTGGCGTGACCAGCTATTGGCGGATGATGATGCGTTAAGCGAGTGGCTGGCGGAACACCCGGATACTGACGTGCAACGTTTGCGCACCTTGATCCGTAATGCCCGCAAGGAACAGGCTGCAAGCAAGCCACCCAAAAGCAGCCGCGAACTGTTCAAATTGCTGCGGGAAGTGGGCGGTTAATCGTACTCGGTATCTTTCCAGATACGCAGCACCGCAAACACGTCTTCCGGGGTGTGGGTTTCACGCCCGGCAATTTCTTCCGCGCGGGCAATGACTTCCGGAATGTGGGTGCGCAGGAACGGGTTGGTGTCAAACTCACGGCCCAGTTCAAACGGTACAGTTGGGCGGCCTGAGTCCAGCAGTTCCCAACATTCTTCCAGACGGGCGTCGAGCGCCGGGTTGTCGGGTTCCACCCATTTGGCGAAGCCGATGTTGTCGACTGTGTATTCGTGGGTACAGTATACCAGCGTTTCGGCAGGCAGTGCTGCGATGCGTTGCAGTGAGTGGTAAAGGTCGTGGAGGGTTCCGTCAAACACGCGCCCACAGCCATTGGCGAACAGGGTGTCGCCGCAGAACAGGCTGCCTTCGCCGTAGTACACGATATGCCCGGCGGTATGCCCCGATGTTTCCATGACGGTGAAACTTAGGCCGAGTGGCTCCAGGTTTACCTGTTGGCCTTCGCTGAGTGGCTGGGTCATGTGTTGGATGGCTTCGTGTGCTGGGCCGTAGACCGGTAGGCCAGGCCAGGTTTGCAACAGTTGCCCGATCCCGCCTACATGGTCGCGGTGGTGGTGGGTGATCAGGATGGCAATGGGCTGCATGTCTCGGCGCTGGAGTTCCGCGATAACGGGCAAGGCGTCGCCGGGGTCAACAATGGCGGCGTGTTTGCGCTCCTCATTGCTGATCAGCCAGATATAATTGTCGGTAAACGCGGGTATCGGGATTACCTGCATCATGGGGACACCTCACTTGTGGTCATGTCTTTCAACTATAATCCACATCTTCTTATAATCGAACCTTTATAGGCAACCTGGGGCAAATTTTCGGATGAATACACCTGTTGGTCAGCTTTACATCGTTTCCGCCCCGTCGGGTGCGGGCAAATCCAGTTTATTGAATGCCTTACGTGGGCGGGTACAGGGTTTGGTGGTGTCGGTTTCTACCACGACCCGTCAGCCGCGACCCGGTGAGCAGGATGGGGTGCACTACCATTTCACGACGGCGGAAATCTTCCGCCAGCAAGTTGCTGGTGGCGACTTTCTCGAATATGCGCAGGTATTTGACAATTACTACGGTACTTCGCGGTTGTCAGTGAATGCGCTGCTGGCGTCCGGCAAGGATGTGATCCTCGAAATCGACTGGCAGGGCGCACAGCAAGTACGCGAACGGGCGGGAAACGCCATCAGCATTTTCATCCTGCCGCCGTCGGTGGACGCCCTGCGGGAACGCTTGTGCGGTCGCGGGCAGGACAGTGAGGAAACCATCCAGCGGCGGATGCGGGATGCGCAAAGCGAAATGTCGCATTACGCCGAGTACGATTACATCGTCATCAACGATGCATTCGAGTCCGCGCTGGAAGAGCTTGCCTGCATTTTCCGCAGCGAGCGCCTGAAGCTGGTGAGGCAACAACAGCACCATAAAGCGTTGCTGGATGCGCTGGTCGGTTGATGGGCTTCAACGTCGTCAAATTTTCGCGGCGCTGGCTGAAATTCCTGCCGGATAGCCGTCGGCTGGAACTTTACCCGCCGTGGTGGATGATGCGCATCAAGGTGATGGCGCTGGAAAACGAGTGGCGGCATATCCGCATCCGCCTGCCGCTGACCTGGGTTTCGCGCAACATGGGCGGCAGCATGTTCGGTGGTTTTCAGGCGTCGTTGGCCGACCCGATTGCACCGCTGGCCTGTGCGAAACTGTTCCCCGATTACCATGTGTGGACGCGGCATTTGAGCGTGGACTTCGTGCGCCCAGGCATTACCGACATGGAATTGCGTTTCGATTTTCCACCGGAAAAAGAGGCTGAAATCCATGCGGAGCTGGCTCGGCGCAATCGTAGTACGCCGAGTTTTGAGTATGGTTTGTATGACGGCCATAACCGGCTTTGTACCAAAGTGGTATGCGTGGTGGCGATACGCCCGCCGGGCTACCTGCATCAGGTTGGCTCGGCGACCTGAACGCCTGACAACTGCTTGAGCCGGTTGGCCAGCCGCAGGCTAAGCGCCAGGATCGTCATGGTCGGGTTGGCGTAACCGCCGGAGGGGAAAACAGCGCTGCTGGCGATGTAACAGTTGTCGATGCCGTGGAGCTTGCAGTCAGCATCGACCACTGAGGTGGCCGGGTCGTTACCCATGCGCGCAGTACCCATCAGGTGATGGCAGGTGCGGGTGTAGTAGTTAAGCTGCTTGCCATCCTGCCCGTTATAGGAGTGGAATTCACCAAACCCGCTGGCCTGCAAGCCTGTTACCAGCCGTTGTTCAGTCGCCAGGATAGAGGGGATGTCGGCATCATCTGGTTCCATATGCACGCGGATGCGGGGGATGCCAAGCGGATCAAGCGTGTCGCTCAGGGTTACACGGTTGTTGGGGTTGGCTTTCTGTTCCGTCATGCCGATCAATTCAATGATCTGGTAGCGCCGTTGCAGTTCCTGGGTTGACAGGTGCGACCAGCCGCCGGTTGCCAACCCGGGCATGATGATCATGCCTTTGGCGAATTTCTGGTAGGCAATGTGCATCAGGTAAGGCAGTCCCTTGATGACATTCCAGGTATTTTTCCACAGGGGTAAGCTCATGGGCTTGCCCTGCAAGGCCCAGGCGAATTCCTGCGCGCTTTTAAAGGCGTTGTAATCCCGGACGCCAGGTTTGGGGAACAGCATGGCTTCCAGGTTTTGCAGGCTGTGTTGTTGCTTGACAGTTTCGGGCAGGCCGATGCTGCCGATGACGGAAACGCCGTTGACATCGCGCATGTCATAGAATTTCAGTTTTTCCAGCAGTTTGCTTTCCACTTGAAAGTAACCGTGCAATATCAGGCTATGGTCGATGTAGTAACGCCCTACCACATCCTGGTTGTTGCCTAGGCCATTGGGGTGGTTGGCACTTTTGGAGTTTAGCAGCAACTGGGGCACGCCAAACCCGCCTGCCGCGAGGATGAACTGCTTGGCTTCCACCCGGAATTCTTTGCCCTCGGGCGTGACGACCTTGGCGGCAATGACCTGTTTGCCATCCGGTGAAACCTGCAATTCGCGGACGGTGGCATTCTTGTATAAAGTATGCGTTGGGCTGTCTTTTATTAAATCAGGTATTTGCCGGGTAAAATAATGGGTGGAGCAGAAAGAGAATATGCCAGAGCTAATACCGTCATTGGTTAATGTCGGGCCATCCGTGTCGGCTTTCCAGACATCCGGGTCGTTATAAGCGAATGGGCCTAGCTTAAAAAGCTGATGAACTTTTTGATAATAAGGGTCTATATCTGCTTTTGAAACAGGCCAGCTATCAAAGTCCATCGCTTGTAATGGCACAAAGCGGAAACCGTTGCCGGTATTGCTGGCCATTTTGACAATCCAGTGATTGGCGGTGCCGCCGACTTGCCGCGCCCTGACTTCATCGGTTGCCTGGTTTAACATGCCTGAGAGTGAGCCTTTGTTCAGGTCATTGCCAAACTGGGTATGTTTGTCGTCACCGCTTTCAAGGATAGTGGTATTTAAACCACTGTTTAATAATTCGCTGGCGAGCGTTATGCCCGCAGGACCACTGCCAATGATACAAATATCGGTTTTAACTGTTGTGTCATTACCAATAAGCCTTGCATCTGAATACATGGTATTGAAAATCCGTTAGGCTGATGTTTTTATACGCTCTGACGTGCCGGGGTTTGTCAGGAAGCCCTACCTGACACCTTTTTCTGTGTGTGCTAGATAAGGTGTCTTCATATAAAACTCTAGCACCGGAATGTTATGTTGCATAGCTGCCCGAAAGAAATAGTTGTCAATTAGGGTCGCGCCTGCGCACGGCAGGTTTCTTTTTGTAAACGCCAGCGGGATTGTGGCGGTTTGGCTGTTGTGGGCGTTGACCTGGCCGCGTCGGCTTGAAATCAGAACCGTCATCGAAAGTCATGCCGACAGATTCATACAGTTTGCGCAGGGCTTTCACGTCCAGCTCCTTGTGGTGGCCAGTGCGCAGGTAGCGCGGCAATTCCACCGAGCCGTAGCGGATGCGGATCAGGCGGCTGACTTTCACCCCCTGTGATTCCCACAAACGGCGGACTTCGCGGTTGCGGCCTTCCGCCAGCACGACGTGATACCAGTGGTTCGCGCCTTCGCCGCCTGCATCCTTGATGCGCAGGAAATTGGCTTTGCCGTCTTCCAGTTCCACCCCTTCCTGCAACTGGATCAGCATTTCCGGTTCTACCTTGCCCAGCACGCGCACTGCGTATTCGCGCTCAACTTCGGAGGAGGGGTGCATCAGTTTGTTGGCCAGTTCGCCATCGGTGGTGAACAGCAGCAGGCCGTCGGTATTGATGTCGAGGCGGCCAATCATCACCCAGCGCCCGGCGCGGATGTTGGGCAATGCTTCAAACACGGTCTTGCGGCCTTCCGGGTCACTTTGGGTGCAGACTTCGCCCGCAGGTTTGTTGTACATCAGTACTTTGGGGGTGGCATTCAGCCGTGAACCCAGATGCAGGCGCTGCCCTTTCAGGACGATCTGGTCGCGCTCATCTACTGCCTGGCCGGTAGTGGCGGGCTGGCCATTGACGAGGATTTCACCTGCCGCGATCCAGCGCTCGATTTCACGGCGGGAACCGTAACCGGCGCGGGAGAGGATTTTCTGGATGCGTTCTTTCATGGATGGGATATTATCACGCCGTTACCAAAAAAGAATGCACCCACCAACAATGATAAACCGAACTGAACGACCTGAAGACAACCGCCGCGACTGGCATAACCTCCAATCCATGTTGCCGTTCCTGTGGGAATACCGTGGGCGCGCCTTGTTCGCGCTGGCTTGCCTGATTGCCTCGAAAGCGGCCAACGTCGGTGTGCCGGTGATGCTTAAAGACATTGTGGATGCGCTTGACGGCAAGGGTGAACAGTTGCTGGTGTTGCCAGTCATCCTGCTACTGGGCTACGGTGCGCTGCGGCTTGCCAGTGCGCTGTTCAACGAATTGCGTGATACCGTGTTCGCGCGGGTACGCTACCACGCCATGCGCAAGCTGTCGGCAAGGGTACTGGAGCATTTGCACAACCTGTCGTTGCGTTTCCATTTGGAACGCAAGACTGGAGCGATCAGCCGCGACCTGGAACGTGGCACGCGCTCGGTCAGTACCCTGATGAATTTCATGGTGTTCAGCATTATCCCGATTACGGTGGAATTTTCGTTGGTTGCACTGATTCTGCTGAAAGATTATTCTCCGGTGTTTGCCGTGGTCACGTTTGCTACCGTTGCCGTTTACGTGCTGTTCACCATCAAGATCACCGAATGGCGCATGGATCATCGCCACGAAATGAACCGGCTTGATTCCCAGTCCGGCAACCAGGCTGTCGACAGCCTGATCAACTATGAAACGGTCAAGTACTTCAATAACGAAAAGCTGGAAATCGACCGCTATGACGCCACCCTCGGTCAATGGGAGGATGTGGCAGTCAAAAGCCAGACCTCCATGTCACTGCTGAATTTCGGGCAAGCATCCATCATTGCCATCGGCGTCACCATCATCATGTTCTTCGCCGCCAACGCGGTGGTCAGCGGGGAAATGGGCATCGGTGATCTGGTCATGGTGAATGCTTTCCTGCTGCAACTGTTCCTGCCGTTGGGTACGCTCGGCATCGTCTACCGGCAGGTCAAATACACGCTGGCGGATATGGATATGGTGTTCCGCTTGCTGGAAACGGAGCAGGAAGTGAAAGATGCAGCGAATGCGCCGGAATTGCAGGTGCGTGAGGGAGCCATCCGTTTCGAAGCTGTCGATTTCGCCTATCAACCCGAACGCCCGATCCTGCACAGCGTCAGTTTCAGCGTACCTGCCGGGAAAATTGTGGCGGTGGTCGGGCATAGCGGTGCGGGCAAATCCACCCTGTCACGTTTGCTGTACCGGTTCTACGACGTGACTGGTGGGTGCATACTGATCGACGGGCAAGATATTGCGCAGGTTACGCAAGCCAGCCTGCGCAAAGCCATTGGCATCGTGCCGCAGGATACGGTGCTGTTCAACGACACTATCCGCTACAACCTGCTGTACGGCAACCCGCAGGCGTCGCAGGCGGAGCTGGAAAAAGCCGCTGACATGGCGCACATCCGCCGCTTCATCGACAGCCTGCCGGATGGTTGGGAAACCGTGGTGGGCGAGCGCGGCCTGAAACTTTCCGGTGGGGAAAAACAGCGGGTAGCGATTGCGCGTGCCATCCTCAAGCAGCCGCCGATCCTGATTTTCGACGAAGCCACTTCCTCGCTGGATAGTGCTACCGAACAGGCCATCCAGCAAACCCTGCACGAAGTCGCTGGGCATCACACCACGCTGATGATCGCGCATCGGTTATCCACGGTGGTGGATGCCGACCTGATCCTGGTGATGGATGGCGGGAAAGTGGTGGAGCAGGGGACACACAACGAACTGCTGGCACTGCGTGGGCAGTACCAGCATATGTGGGAGTTACAAGCGCGGGATGAGGAGGCGGAAATGCCTTAACGGTAAGCGCGTAGCGTCAGCAGGTTGTGTGGGGTTGGCTCTTCTTCGGCCTTGACTGGCTTGAGGCTGCCGAGATCTGCCAGATTGCTGGCTTCAATCCCCTGTGGTTCGGCGGCTTCGTCTTCCGCTGTGCTGTCGGCATTGGAAGCGGCTTGCTGTTCATGGATCAGGTTGACCAGATTGCCAACATCATCCAGCAGTTCGGGCGCGTCTTCCGTCACTTCTTCCTGTGGCTGCCTTGAGTCCAGGCTAGCGGTAACGTTCTGGACAGCTACTTCCAGTGAGGAGAGCAGGTCGCGGGCGTTTTCCATGCCTTTGTGCAGGTCGGTGGACATTTGCTCGGTGAGATCCAGCGTTTTGGCAATGCGGTCGACGCGGATGTGGTCGATTTGCTCGAAATGTTGGGAAATGCGGCGGCTGAGGTCGTTGCTTTGCTCTTCGCGGCGGCGCATGGTTTCCACGTGGGTGCGGCTTTCTTCCAGGCCGGAGTTGAGCTCGTGGCGCGCCAAGTCGGTGGCCTGGAACAGGGTGCTGAAGTGTTCGCTGGCCTGTGATTCCAGCCCTTCCATGTCCGCACTGAATTTCTGGAAGATGGTGTCGGCGTCTGTCTGGTAGATATTCATTTGTTCCAGCAGGTGGCTGGATTCCTTGAGCATTTCTTCCAGACGGCTGTGTACCTCGGCGGACAGGCGGGCGTTTTCCTGCTGGCTGAGGGCTTGAGCGTGCTGGTGCTCGATCAGCTTGCGGGTGAAGCTTTGCGCCATGGTTTCTTGTTCGCGCAGGCGGTTGAGGCTGTCGTCAACCTGGGTCAGACCCTCGTGCAGCTTGCTGCGGATGCGCTTGACGCTTTCTACGGAATCGCCGAGTTGTTCATCCCAATAGCCTTGCAGGTGTTGCAGGCGTTCGCCAAGTTGGCTGGAAATGTCGCGGATTTCGCCTTCAGCGGTGGTGACGCGCTCGATGATGCGTTCTGCCTGTTCGGCGCGTGCCTGGCTGGCTTCGTAAGTGCGGTTGCTGTGTTCGACTTGTGCCTTGAGTTTTTCCAGCAGGGCTTCTGCGTCCTTGACGCCATGCTGGGTCATTTCCAGCACTTCGGCCACCCGCTTGCGGTCATTTTCGGCTTGCAGGCGTACTACCCGTAGCTGCTGGGTTTCCTTGCTGGTCGTTTGTGGTAACAACAGCAATACCGCACCGAGCGCAGCCATCAGCGCAATCAGGATGATGATCCAGTCAATATAACCCAACATAAGAAAAGACCCTGTATCGAAATCAATCATTTATTCTGTTTAGTATAGCCTTGGATGCCGGAATTGCCCGCGCAGTTCAATCCATGGGTAAAATTATGCCCCACTTTGCAGTATGAACGCACGGCCAGCAGGGAAAAAGCGTGCCGCAGCTGCTTTTGCTGCTTCGCCTTCGCCGGTGTAGATGCCTATCCTGACAGCCGTTTTGTCGTCAGCCCGACGGTCGGTGGCGAGCAATAAACGCCATTCATGTTGCACGATTTTGCCGTTGTTGTCACGTAAAGGCAGCTCAGCGAGCAGGATGGAGCCGAATGGGATGATGCTGGGGTCGACGGATGCGGTATGGCCAGCCACGACCGGCAGGCCGGATGCGCTACGGACGGCTTCGTCGGTTGGCTGGAAAAACACGAAAGATTGGTTGGCCGCCAGCACTTCATCCGCCTTGCCAGGGTTCAGCTTGAACCATTGGCGGATAGCGGTATTGGAAAGGTTGCCGGTACGCAAATAGCCCTGTTGTTGCATGTAACGCCCGATGCTGGTGTAGGGGTAGCCATTTTTGCCAGCAAAGCCCAGCAATTGCGTGCGCCCATCCTGATAGCGGATCAAGCCGGAACCTTGTACCTGCATGAAATAGTAGTCCACCGGGTTGTTAGTCCAGGCAATTTCCAGCCCTTTGCCGCGCAATGCGCCCTGCATGATTTCCCCGCGCGTTGGCAGGCGGGTTGTTCCATCCGCTGGTTTGGCGTAAATGGGGTACTGGAATGCGCCGGTGGGTTTGGCGCTGACCTCCAGCACTGGCGTGAAATAGCCACCAAATTGCACCGGGCGTTTATCATCCGGGTCGCCCAACGCGTAGAAGTGGAATTGCACGTCGCCAGCGGAGGCGTTATCCATTTTCTGAAGCAATTGCTCGACCGTCTGCTGGAGCTTTTCCACCTCCAAAGGCCCTGCATAGCCTGGGGAAACCAGCTTGTCGGGGTTAGTGGTATGCAAGTACACGGATAAGTCAGCCAAGGCGTTGCGTAGTGTGGGCGCAGTGCGCAGGCACGACGGGCGCAGGGCAATCTGGTTTCCCTGAATACTGGCATCACAGTTTGATGGTTGGAAAGTGTTGGCAGGTTGTTGTGCGTGAACACTCCCCGCAAGCAGGCAGGCGCTTGCGGCCAGCAGGATTGTCCGGAACATGTCAGCCCTCTTCTATAAAATAATTTTTGTTTATTATGGCTGATTTTGCTGAGAAATCAATCATAAGTTCCGGGGAGGAGGGCTAGCCGGGTTTGCGCATCAGTAAATAGGTGCGGTGAGCGCCGGAAATCCGGTAGGCGGCGGTTTCCGCTGCTTGGCCGATGCCAAGGTACAGATCCATGCGCCCTTTACCACGGATGTCCTTGCCGCGATCCTGGGCAAACAGTACGCGCCATTCCGTGCCAGTGGGGTTTCCGTTCCCGTCGAAACGCGGCAGTTCCGCCAGCAGGACCGCGCCATGCGGTATATGGTGGTTGTCAACCGCGATGGTATGGCCGGGAATCACGCCATTGCCCGAGGCTGTGGTAGGTATGGCGTTGGTTTCCTTGAAAAAGATGTAGCGTGGGTTGCTGGTCAGCACTTCGCGGATTTTTTCCGGGTGCTCATGCAGCCAGTTGTTAATTTCCGCATTACTCAGTGAGCCGCGTTTGTAACCGGTTTTGAGCAGGTAACTGCTGACGGAGGAGAACGGCTTGCCATTGTTGCCCGCATAGTCGATCAGGCTTTGGCTGCCATCGGTGAAGTGGATCAGTGCCGCGCCTTGTACTTGGGCGATATACAGCGCAAAGGGGTTATCGACCCAGGCGATCTCCAGCCCGCGCCCAGTCAGCACGCCGTTGGCAATGTCGGCATGGCTGGCGTTGGCCAGTTTCCGCGGGGGCATTTTGTAGACAGGGGTTTTGAAGCGCCCGGTGCGGATGCGGCTGCCATTCAGTTCCGGGGTGAAATAGCCAGTGAAATCGCCCAACCCTTGCCCTTTGGCGGAATCAATGGGTAGTAGGTCAAACTGGCGCGACAAGGTTTCTGGCAGTAAGGGGCCGTTCCAGTTGAGTAGCGCCTGCACGGTTTCAGCCAGCATTCCGTGGGTGACGCTGTTGCCCATCAAGGGTGTGTTTTCCCAAGGGTTACGGCGTTCCAGTAGTTTGGCAAGGCTGCGTAAACCATGCTGGATGGCGCCGTCACGTGGCGGGGCTGCCGGGTGGTAAGCGGCCAGCTGGAACTGTGGCTGGAAACTGCCCTGGCGGCTGGGGGTAAATTCCCGGTGGGGTTGTTGGTAAGCCTGGGTTTGGGGCTGTGGGGCAACAATGGTTGGCCAGGATTCCCAGATAGAGGTATCGGTATAAGCCATGGAGGCTGAGCTGCTGGCAGTGATCATCAGTATGGCTACCGCTGCAAGACGTTGAAGCATATTGGTACCCTTTGTTCTTGTTGTGTGTTTGGGTTTGTTGGGAGTATGGCGGTAAGACGCGCAGGGTGAAACCCGTGAACGGTACGATCCGATGAAAGGAGAACTTTTGATTGAATAAATTATATTTATTATATAACCTTGCTTCCTATTGAAGCCGGAAACTTGCTGAGGGGCTTCTGCGAATGAATAACAATAAAGTTGGAAGGGGCTGTGATGATTTCAAAGCTTGTCAGAGGGGGGCTGCTATTGGCGTTGCTCTCCGCTGCGCCTGTTCAGGCGGAAGTGGTGTATAATCCGGGCGCAAGTATTGCCCAACTTAGTGGTATTCTGGACGGCCCGGGTTTGACAGTAAGCAACCTTGCCATTCCCCATGGTGCAGAACAGCAGTTCGGTATTTTTTCCGGCGGCAAAGCGTTGTTGGGTGTTGATACGGGCATGTTTCTTAGCACCGGCAATGTCGGGAGCTTGCAAGGCCCCAACAATTCCGCTGCCTATTCCCATAATACCGGTGCTGTGTACGCTGACCAGGATATAGCCCGCTTCGGCTCCAAGGCCAAATACGATCCCGCTATTGTCGAGTTTGACATTGTGCCGCAAGGTGACCGGCTCAACTTTGTGTTTGCGTTTGGTTCGGAAGAGTACCCCGAGTATGTTTGCAGCCGCTTCAATGATGCCTTTGGTTTGTTCGTGTCGGGGCCAGGGCTTGATGGTGTGCAGAACGCGGCCTTCATGCCGGGGTCAGGTGACGCCATCGCGGTCAACAATGTCAATGGCGGTAAGGCTGGTTCGGCAGCGGATGGGGCAACCTGTAATCTCGGCAACGCCAATTATTTCATTGACAACGGTAATGGTGGGGGAAACCCGTTAACCCAGCTGGATGGTATTAGCCACCCGATTACAGCATCACTTGCCAATTTGTCGGCAGGCCATAGCTACCATGTCAAGCTGGCACTGGCCGATGTGGGGGATCCTGCTTATGATTCTGGCGCTTTTTTCAAATGGCTGACCAGTACCAAGTCGGAGACGGTGGATCTGTCCTTGCAGGCTAGCGCGGACAAGCTGACGCCCGCGCAAGGTAGTGAAGTAAAAATCAACTATACCATCAGCAATGCCTCGAATACGGCCACCAGCCTGGTGCGGGTGGGGTTGGACTGGCCTGCGGGCTTGACGTGGGTGGGTGACAATTCGGCAGGAACTTTCAACCCGGCAACCGGTGAATGGGATGCTGGCGAGATACCGGCCAATGGCTCCAAGACTTTGACGGTACGGGCGCAGGTGGGTAGTGCGGGTAACTATGTCATTAATGGTGAAATCCTGTATGCATTTAACGAAGATCCGGACTCCACCCCGTTCAATGCCGGAAGTAACCCGGCTGAGGATGATACGGCAAGTCTCACCCTGTCTTCAGCTGCAAACCTGGCTCCCAAGATTAACAGTAATAGTGGGGGGGGGAGTGCATATGTTTCTGTCAAGGAAGGGCAAACGGCAGTCACTATAGTCTCTGCAACTGACCCGAATGGTGACGCCATTACCTATTATATTAATGGGGGCAAAGATGCGGCCAGATTCAGCATCAATCCTGCCACTGGCGCGCTGAGTTTTATTACTGCTCCGGATTATGAATCGCCGCAGGATGAGGGTAAGGATAACCTCTATGAGGTTGAGGTTGGCGCGACTGACGGGAGTCTTGTGGGCTTGCAAGCCCTGAATGTACAGGTGCAGGATGTGACTGAGGGGTTGGCTCCTAAAATCATCAGTAATGGCGGTGGGGCAACTGCCAGTATGAATATGCCGGAGAATCGCCAGGCAGTAACGGTTATAGAGGCAATAGATTTTGATGGTGACACGGTAAGTTACCGCTTACTCGCTGGAGAAGATGAAGCTTTATTCCAGATCAACAGTAATAGCGGCAAGTTGGCTTTTAGTCAGCCACCAGATTATGAGAATCCACAGGATGCAAACCGTAACAATGTCTATATTGTTAAAGTGGAGGCCACAGATGGCCTGAAGGCTAGCTCCCAAACCCTGTTTGTGACAGTGACTGATGTGGTGGAGAATGTTGCGCCTCAAATCACTTATAATAACAGCGAGCCTTCCGCCGTAATCAAGATGGAAGAGAACCAAAAGGTTCCACTAATCGTGTCGGCGGCGGATGCTGACAGGGATTTTATTACTTACTCCCTCGATGGGGGAGATGACCGGCACTTGTTCCTGATCAGTAGTGCTGGTGTCCTGAGTTTCATCGAGGCTCCTGATTATGAAAACCCGCAGGATATGGGCAAGGACAATGTCTATGAAGTTCAGGTCAAGGTTAGTGATGGTAGTTTGTTTGACACCCAGATACTGAGTATTCAAGTGCTCGATGCGGATGAGAAACCCCAAAATCAAGCACCGACTATCTCCAACCCGGGTTCCGTCCTTTATTATGAAAACAGTGATGCCATCGTGGATGATTTCAATGCGGTCGACAATGAAGATTCTGAAGACAATGGTTTGGTCTACTCATTTGATCCACAGCCAGACAATGCACTGTTTAGCTTAGATAGCGTAACAGGTGTGCTTATATTTAAAAATTTACCGGATTATGAAAACCCGCTGGATCACAACCATGATAATGCGTATATCACTGGTGTGAAAGTCTGCGATTCTGATGGGGCTTGTGTGGCACGGGTACTGATCGTTTCTGTCCTGGATGTTGACGAAGACAATGATCATGATGGGTTGATGGATTCGGCGGAAAAATTTATCGGTACCAACCTTTGGAATTGGGATAGTGACGGTGATGGCCTCGACGATTTGAATGAAGTCCATGACCCTACAGAGCCGTTAGACCATGATAAAGATGGTCTCATTGATGCCCTTGACCCGGATGATGACGGTGACACTATCCTGACAAAATACGAAATGCCTGATCCGAATGGCGACCATGATCCGGCGGATGCGCGTGATATTGACCACGACGGCATTCCGGATTATCTGGATACTGATGACGATAATGACACCATCCTGACCCGATATGAAGCACCGGATGCTAACGGGGATGGTATCCCGGCTGATGCCCGTGACACAGATTTGGATAGTATGCCGGATTATCTGGATGCCGATGATGACAATGATGGTTCGCCCACCAAGGATGAGCAGCCAGACCCCAATGGTGACGGTAACCCCGACGATGCGGTTGACGATGATAACAATGGCTATCCTTCTTATTTGGACATATCGGAAGACTTAACGGTTGGCGTGGAAGTGCGGGCGTTCCTGAACGGTGCATACGATTCCACGACCGGAATGATGGATGACGATTTGGGCAGATTGGGGTTTATTCCTGATTTGCAACCTTACGGTGAACTGAAGACGGCATTTGGTTACGGTAACTCAAGCAGCACCCTTTCCCCGTTTGATTACCATGGCACTGAAACCATGTCTCAGGCAGTTAAAAATGCAACTAACGGCAATGCCCCGGTTGATTGGGTGCTGGTTGAGTTGCGGGATGCGTTGGATCCTACCGCCCGTAGGGGGGGCATGGCTGCTATCCTGCAACGCGATGGTGACATCGTTGATGCTGTCACAGGCTCGAAAAAACTGCAATTGTTGAATGTTGCTGATGGTAGATATTACGTGGTCGTGCGTCACCGTAATCACTTGGGGGTGATGACGGCGACACCGCTTAACCTATCAACTGCCTCGACCCTGATTGATTTCACCAGCTCCGCAACCCCTGTTTTCGGTGGCAACTTGGCGCGTCTGCAAGATGGCCAGACGTCGATAATGTGGTCAGGTGATACCAACAACAGCAACTCGGTGATCCTCAATGGGCCAGGGAGTGACAGCAGTGTCATCTTGGGTTCAATTCTGGTGGCACCGGAAAATACCAAGGTTAATGCCAATTTTCAGTTGCGTGGTTATTACGCAACTGATTTAAACATGGATGGGTATGTCGTATTCAGCGGTCCGGCCAATGAAATAAATCTCTTGATCGGTACGGTGATTTTGTTCCCTGACAACAGTACCGGTTCTGCCAATTATATTGTGCTTGGCAGCGTTCCCCGGTAATAGTGGTGTGTTCCGGTTGCCAGTGACAAGCGGCTTGACTATAGTTAGCCGTTCATTGATTTACCCCTTGGGGTATAAACCGGAGAAACCATGTCCAAGGCTGATTCCATTCATACCCTGTCGCTCAAGGGCATCCGCGACGGGGTGCAATCGGGCGTATTTTCAGTCATGGAAGCGACCGATGCGTATCTTGATCGTATCGAACGCTTCAATCCTGAGCTGAACGCTTACATCACCATCACCCGCGATTCCGCCAAGGCACAGGCGGTCGACATCGACAACCGCATCCGCAAGGGTGAGCTGTCCGGCCCGATGGCGGGCGTTCCGTATGCACTGAAAGACCTGTTCTGCTCGGAAGGGGTGCGCACGACCTGCGCCTCCAACATGTTGTCGAATTTCATTTCGCCTTACGACGCGCATGTGGCAGCAAAGCTGAAAGCAGCGGGCGGCGTATTGCTCGGCAAGAACAATATGGATGAATTCGCGATGGGTTCCTCCAACGAAACCTCCGCGTTCGGCAATGTGCGTAACCCGTGGGATACCGACAAGGTGCCGGGCGGCAGCTCCGGCGGCGGTGCTGCGACGATTGCGGCGCGTCTGGCTCCAATGACACTGGGTACGGATACGGGTGGCTCCATCCGCCAGCCAGCCTCTTTCTGCAATATCACCGGCATCAAGCCGACCTACGGGCGTATTTCTCGCTACGGCATGATTGCGTTCGCCTCCAGTCTGGATCAGTGTGGGCCGATGGCTCCGTCCGCTGAAGATTGCGCGATTACCATGAACGTGATCTCCGGTTTGGATTCCCGCGACTCCACCAGCGTGGATCGTGCCGTCCCTGACTACACCGCCACCCTGAATGATTCCATCGAAGGGCTGAAAATCGGCCTGCCGAAAGAGTTTTTCTCCGCAGGGCTGGATGCAAAGGTGGGTGACGTCATCGAACGCGCCATCAAGGAATTTGAAGCCAAGGGCGCGATCATCAAGGAAGTTTCCCTGCCCAACAGCCATCTGGCCGTGCCGGTTTACTACGTGGTTGCTCCGGCGGAATGCTCCTCCAACCTGTCGCGCTTCGACGGCGTGCGTTTCGGCCATCGCTGCGAAGACCCGAAAGACCTCACCGACCTGTACGAACGCAGCCGCTGGGAAGGTTTCGGCGCGGAAGTCAAACGCCGCATCATGATCGGCACCTACGCACTTTCCGCAGGCTATTACGACGCCTACTACCTGAAAGCCCAGCAGGTACGCCGCCTGATCAAACAGGACTTCGATACAGCATTTGCCGACGTGGACGTGATCATGGGGCCATCCTGCCCGACTACTGCTTTCGGTATCGGCGCGAAAAAAGACGACCCGATTGCAATGTACCTCGAAGATCTCTACACCATCCCGGTCAGTCTAGCCGGTCTGCCAGGCATGACCTTCCCGGTCGGCTTCGCGGCGGATGGCTTACCGGTCGGCATCCAGTTGGTCGGCAACTATTTCGAGGAAGCGCGCATGTTGAATATCGCGCATCAGTACCAATCTTGGACTGACTGGCACACCCGTTTGCCAGCGAAGTTTGCGTAAGGAGGAAAGCATCATGGAATGGGAAACCGTCATTGGTCTGGAAATTCACGCCCAGCTTTCCACCAATTCAAAAATCTTCTCCGGCTCATCAATTGCCTACGGCGCGGAGCCGAACACACAGGCCAATCTGGTTGACCTCGGAATGCCGGGCGTACTGCCGGTGTTGAACAGGAAAGCGGTTGAAATGGCTATCCGCTTCGGTCTGGCGATTGACGCACACATTGCGCCAAAATCCGTATTCGCCCGCAAAAACTACTTCTACCCTGACCTGCCGAAAGGCTACCAGATCAGCCAGTACGAACTGCCCGTAGTCGGCAAAGGCCACATGGACATCGAGCTGGAAGACGGCGAAGTCAAACGCATCGGCATCACCCGCGCGCATCTGGAAGAGGACGCTGGCAAATCCCTGCACGAAGACTTCCACGGCAAGACCGGCATCGACCTTAACCGCGCAGGTACACCACTGCTGGAAATCGTTTCCGAACCCGACATGCGTTCCGCCAAGGAAGCGGTTGCCTACATGAAAAAACTGCACGCGCTGGTGCGCTACCTTGGCGTGTGTGATGGCAACATGCAGGAAGGCTCGTTCCGCTGCGATGCCAACGTATCGGTGCGCCGCCCCGGTGCAGACTTCGGCACCCGCGCGGAAATCAAGAACCTGAACTCGTTCCGCTTCATCGAACGCGCCATCAATCACGAAGTTGAACGCCAGATCGACCTGATCGAATCCGGTGGCAAAGTCGTGCAGGAAACCCGCCTGTATGACCCAGATCGTGACGAAACCCGCTCCATGCGTGGCAAGGAAGACGCTAACGACTACCGTTACTTCCCCGACCCTGACCTGCTGCCAGTCGCGATCACGGCGGAAGACATCGAAGCCGTGCGCGCCACCCTGCCGGAACTGCCGGATGCGAAAAAACAGCGTTTCATGAGCGAATATGGCCTCAACGATTACGACGCCAGCCTGTTGACCCAGAACCGTGACGAGGCGGAGTATTTCGAGGCGGTGGCCAAAGCGTGTGGCGATGCCAAACTGGCCGCCAACTGGGTTAATGGGGAAGTCAGCAAAACGCTGGCGGATAACGGTATGGACATTGCCGCCTCCCCGGTCAGCAGCGACGCACTGGTGGAACTGCTCAAGCGCATTCAGGACAATACCGTTTCCAACAAGATCGCCCGCGACGTATTCGCCGCGATGTGGGCTGGCGAAGGCTCCGCTGATGCAGTCATCGACAAGAAAGGTCTGAAGCAGATTACCGACACCAGCGCGATCGAGGCTGTGATCGACGAGATTATTGCCAACAACCCGTCGCAAGTGGCGGAATACCGCGGCGGCAAAGACAAGCTGTTTGGCTTCTTCGTTGGTCAGGCGATGAAGGCTTCCAAAGGCAAGGCTAACCCGGCGGCGCTGAATGACATCCTGAAGAAAAAGCTGGAGGGCTGAACCATGTCTATTTCTGCCGAAGAAGTGAAAAAAGTCGCCCATCTGGCCCGCATGGCGGTGCCAGAAGAGCAGCTGGAGGGTTATGTACGCAACCTTTCCAATATCCTTGATCTTGTCGATCAGTTGAGCGCTGTGGATACCACCGGCGTGGAGCCAATGGCACACCCGCTCGACATGACCCAGCGCTTGCGCGAGGATGTGGTGACGGAAACCAACCACCGGGAAAAATACCAGGCAGTGGCTCCTGAAGTGGAAAATGGCCTCTATCTGGTGCCAAAAGTCATTGAATGAGTGTGGTGGGTGCTGTTTCAGGCCAGTTCCTGGAATAGCACCTGCGAATTGCGCTGGAAGTTATACAGCGATTTCTTGTTGGCGGGGAGTTCTTCCACGCTGCCTTTCACAAACCCGCGTTCCCGGAACCAGTCAGTCGTTTGCGTGGTGAGCACCAGCAGGCGGGTTTTGCCTTGCGCTTTCGCCAGTTGGGCAACGTGCCGCAGCAGCTTGTCGCCCCGGTTGCCGCCCCGGTATTGTGGGTTGACCACCAGACAGGCGAGTTCGGCTACTTCTGGGGCGTCAGTGTCGTACAGGGCAACGCAGGCAATCACTTCGCGGTCGCGGGTGATGATGTGGAACTTGCCGATTTCCAGTTCCAGTTGTTCGCGGGATCGCTTGATTAGCACACCGCGTTGCTCCAGCGGGCGGATCAGTTCCAGGATGCCGCTGATGTCTTCTACCGTTGCCGCCCGCAGGCTTTCAAACTGCTCGGTGGCGACCATGCTGCCTACCCCATCGCGGGTATACAGTTCCAGCAATAACGCGCCATCTTGCGCAGCGTTGAGCAGATGCACGCGCTCAATCTCGCTGTGCAGCAGCAAGCTGGCGATTTTCAGCAGGAAAGGGGAGGCGGAGGGGTCATGGTTGACTTGCCCGGCCACCAGCTCGCGCGGCAGTTGCAAATCATGGTCGCTGAGGAAAATGATCTTGTCGGCGGCGAGTTCTTTCGCGGTGCTGAGTGCTACCTGCTCGTAATCTAGGTTGTAGGTTTCACCACTGGGGGAATAACCGAGCGGGGAAACCAGCACGATGTTGTGGCTGTCCAGTTGTTGGGCAATCAAGGCATGGGCAATGCGGCGGATTTTGCCGGTATGGCTGTAATCCACGCCATCAATGATGCCCAGTGGTTGCGCCGTCAGGTAGTTGCCGGAACAGATGCCGATGTCTTCACCCGCGAAACTGGGTTGGTTCAGGGCATGGCTGAGCAGCTTTTCAATGCGGATACGCAGATGACCGACCGCCTCTTCTACCAGCGGGATGTCGTCAGGCGCGGTGACGCGGATATTGTGGTGGAAATGGGAAACCCGCCCTGCCACTGCCAGCCGCTGGTTAATCTGCGCGCGCGTGCCGTGGACGATGACGATGCGGCAGCCGAGCGCGGCAATGATGGCAATGTCCTGGATCAGGCGGCGGAAACTGTCTTGCTCCACCACTTCACCGGGGAAGGCGATGACAAAGGTTTTGTCCCGGTGCTGGTAGACGTAGGGGGCGGCTTCGCGCAGCAGGAGGACGCTGTTGCCATCGGAACCGGTCATGCGGTTTCGGCCAGCAACAAGTGGTCGACCAGATCGCAAATGCAGTGGATCAGCAGCAGGTGCGTTTCCTGGATGCGGGCAGTGCTGTCGGCGGGTACGCGCAATTCCACGTCGCCGTCTTGCAGCAGGTCTTTCATCTCGCCGCCAGCTTTGCCGCTGAGGGCGATCACGCGCATCCCACTGGCATGGGCGGTTTCAATCGCGCGGTTGACATTGGCGGAATTGCCACTGGTGGAAATAGCCAGCAACACGTCGCCGGGCCGACCCAGTGCTTCAATCTGACGGGCGAACACGCGCTCGTAACGGTAATCGTTGGCGATGGAGGTGAGGGTGGAAGTATCCGTCGTCAGCGCAATGGCGGGCAGACCACGGCGTTCCTGTTCGAAACGGTTGAGCATTTCTGAAGAAAAATGCTGGGCGTCGCCAGCCGAGCCGCCGTTGCCGCAACTGAGGATTTTGCCATTCTGCTGGATGCTGGTGAACACCAGTTGAGCGGCTTGCAGGATCGGTTCCTGAAGCAATCCCAGCGCTTTCTGCTTGGTTTCGATGCTGGCGGTGAAGTGTTGTTGGATGCGTGTCTGCAAATTCATGTGTCAGCCCGATTCAAAAGCGTTTCTGATCCAGTGTATGTGATTGCTGCCTTCTACCGCAACGACATCGAAACGTGCTTGCGCGTCGGGGGCGCGGTATTGAAGGTAGTGTTGTGCGGTGCGGATGATGCGCGCTTGCTTGCGTGGATCAATACTGTGCAATGCGCCGCCGTAACGGTTGTTTTTGCGGTAGCGCACCTCAACGAACACGATGGTGTGCCCGTCCAGCATGATCAGGTCGATTTCGCCGATTTTGAGGCGGTAGTTTTGTTGCAACAGTTTCAAACCGCTGGCCTGTAAATGTTCACAGGCCAGTTGTTCGGTGCTGATGCCGCGTTGCAGGTGCGGCGCGGTGGGTTTACTGTCCAAGCGGTTGCGGTACGCCGTTGATAAAGGTGGCCATCAACAACTTGCGCTGGACTTCGCGGTTACGTGCCAGACGGATGGTGCCGGTTTTGCCGTTGACCTGCGCGTTCGGGTTGCTGGCAATGCTGGGCAGGTTTTTGGCGATCAGGAAGGCATCCATACCCAGGGCATACATGCGCGGGAAGGCGGAGTTGTTCAGGCTACCCGCTTGTAGGGCCTCAATCACCCACGGGATTTCGGTATAGATGATGCCGTCGAGGTCTGAATCCTTGCCGGGGTCAAGCCGCCCGGAGAAGATGTGCGAGGTGGCGTAAACAGGCGTGGATGGGGCTTGCGCTGCCAGCAACGGGCGCATCAGGCGCGCCTGGCTGGGGGAGGCGGCCAGGAACACCATGCTGGCACGGCCCTGGGTGGCAGCCAGCGCGGTTTGCACGTTCTGCATGTAGGCATTGGAGGGGGAGTCCGGGTATTGCTGGATATTGACGACTTGCCCACCCTTGGCCTGATAGGCAGAGCGGAAGGCATTGGCAACCCGCTCGCCCCAACTGGAGGCAGGAGCCATGACGATGGCAGTGCGTTGGCCGCGGGCAGTGGCGAATTCCGCCACCTGACGGGCTTCATCTTCCGGCAGCAAGCCAAACTGGTAGAGCGCGCCCGGCACATTCAGGCTATTGGTGAGGTAATTGAGGCTCAGGATCGGCGTGGTCAACATGCGTGGTTGCGCCAGCAGTTGCGCCAGTGATTCCTTGTCGAGCGGGCCGACAATCATGTCCGCCCCATCTGCCACGGCACGCTGGTACTGGGCGACAGCGCCGCCAGCATTCACGTCGTAAATCTGCACGCTGGCGTTACTGGCCAGGTTATTGCGGGCGGTTGCGATGCCACGGTAGATTTCCTGGCTGACGCTGCCCAGTGAGCCGGATTGCGGTAGCAGGGCTGCGACCCGGTTGACGCTGGTGGGAACCAGTGCCTGCTGGACGTTTTGCGTGCTTCCGCCAGCCATGGCCTGGGCGCGTTTGCGCACGTGCTTGACTTTTTCACGCAGGGCAGGTGAGAGCTTGTCCAGATTGGTGGGCAGGGTGCGCAAGGCGAGTGCAGGGTTGTTTTGTTGCAGGGCCAGCAGGGCCTTGACATAGGCCAGGCGGCCACGGTTTTCACCATCCAGCGCGGAAGCCGGGACTTTTGCCAGATAACTGTTGGTCAGCTTGGCGTCACCAATGGAGGCGGCAATTTCTGCGGCTTGCAGGATAACGCGCTCACGCTGGGGCGAAGGGTAACGGCTGGCAGCGGCATAGTAGGTTTGAGCGGCTTCCCGTTTCTTGCCTTTGCTGAGCAGGGCATTGGCCTGTTCGATGCTGACGTCGCTTTGGCTGGTTGTGTCTGACGAGCCGGGGACAAGGCTGTTGGAGCAGCCTTGCAGCAGAAATGGGGCGGCCAGCAATGCGATCCATAGGTATTGCCGGATGCCGTGGGAGAGTTTTTTGTGCATGGTGTAATCCTGATACCAGTTGGAGAGGGTGAACCAGCCAAAATATAGCACTTTTTCAGACCTTGACTGAATGTTTGCGCGGCAGGCATACGGATTCTTGGATGGGGGGAATACGCAAAAATGATGACAAACATCAATAACCGGTTGTTGGCGGGGGAACTTTTTCGATAAATGTATGCAATCTTTGCGGTTTGTACGCAGAAATAGCGCTATGCTTGTGAGCGGAAACCTGAATTTATTTATCACCACAGATTAAACAAGAGGGTTTCACAATGACTAATAATGTTATGGAGGTGTTCTGATGTCGACGGGATTGGCAGTAGCCATCTTATGCGCAATTGCTGCGCTCATCTATGGAGCCGTTACCATCCGTTGGGTGCTTGCCCAGCCGGAAGGTGATGCCAATATGCGCCGCATCGCGCAAGCCGTGCAGGAGGGCGCGCAAGCCTATCTTAACCGCCAATACACGACCATTGCAGTGGTTGGTATCTTGTTATTTGCTGTTATTTTCGTCGCTTTGGGTTGGAAAACGGCCATTGGTTTTGCCTTGGGTGCTGTGTTGTCGGGCGCTACCGGCTACATCGGTATGAATGTGTCAGTCCGCTCCAATGTGCGCACGGCGGAAGCGGCCAAAGGTGGCCTGAATGCAGCGCTGGATGTGGCTTTTAAGGGCGGCGCAATCACCGGTATGTTGGTGGTGGGTCTGGCGCTGCTGGGCGTGGCGGGTTATTACGCTATCCTAACCATAACGGGCACGTCCTCCGAAGAGGCCAACCACGCATTGGTGGGGTTGGCATTCGGTGGTTCCCTGATTTCCATCTTTGCCCGTTTGGGTGGTGGTATTTTTACCAAAGGCGCTGACGTAGGCGCTGACCTAGTAGGTAAGGTGGAGGCGGGTATTCCGGAAGATGACCCGCGTAACCCGGCAGTTATCGCCGATAACGTGGGTGATAACGTCGGTGACTGCGCCGGTATGGCGGCTGACCTGTTTGAAACTTACGCTGTGACCATTATTGCCACCATGTTGTTGGGCGGCCTGATGATGGGTGGCTCGGAAAATGCCATTATCTACCCGCTGGTATTGGGTGGGTTCTCGATCCTGGCTTCCATTCTGGGGACGATGTTTGTCAAGGCGCGCCCCGGTGGCAAGATCATGAATGCGCTGTACCGGGGGCTGGCAGTGGCGGGGGTGGCTTCGCTGGTGGTGTTCTACCCGATTACTTCCATCCTGATGGCGGATAACGGGCAGTATTCAGTCAATGCCCTGTACGGTGCTGCGGTTATAGGCTTGTTGTTAACAGCGGCCATGGTGTGGATCACGGAATATTACACCGCGACCGAGTACAGCCCCGTTAGGCATATCGCGCAAGCTTCCACCACCGGTCATGGCACTAACGTGATTGCCGGCTTGGGCGTTTCCATGAAAGCGACCGCTGCGCCAGTGTTGGCTGTGTGCCTGGCAATCTGGGGGGCATTTGCGCTGGCAGGTTTGTACGGAATTGCGATTGCGGCGACTTCCATGTTGTCGATGGCAGGTATCATCGTGGCGCTGGATGCTTACGGCCCGATCACTGACAACGCTGGCGGGATTGCGGAAATGGCCGGTTTACCGGAAGACATCCGTAACATCACTGACCCGCTGGATGCAGTGGGGAATACCACCAAAGCCGTTACCAAAGGCTATGCGATTGGTTCGGCAGGTCTGGCGGCGCTGGTGCTATTTGCGGATTATACCCACGCACTGTCTGCCCACCAGACGGGGATGACGTTTGACCTTTCCAACCACATGGTCATTATTGGCCTGTTCATTGGCGGCATGGTGCCTTACCTGTTCGCCGCAATGGGTATGGAAGCAGTCGGGCGCGCGGCGGGTTCGGTAGTGGTCGAAGTGCGCCGTCAGTTCCGTGATATTCCGGGCATCATGGAAGGCACAGGCAAGCCGGAATATGGCACTTGCGTAGACATGCTGACCAAGGCGGCCATCAAGGAAATGATCCTGCCCTCACTGCTGCCGGTAGCTGTGCCGGTCATCGTTGGCCTGACCCTGGGCGCGCAAGCGTTGGGCGGGGTGCTGGTGGGTACGATCATCACCGGGATTTTCGTGGCCATTTCCATGACCACCGGTGGTGGCGCGTGGGATAACGCCAAGAAATACATTGAGGAAGGCAATTTCGGTGGTAAAGGTTCTGAAGCCCACAAGGCGGCGGTAACTGGCGACACCGTGGGCGACCCGTACAAGGATACAGCAGGCCCTGCGGTCAACCCGCTGATCAAGATCATCAACATCGTGGCGCTGCTGATTGTGCCGTTGTTGGCGTGATGGTAACTGTTCACCCACTCTCAGTTTTGAAGAAACCTCTCCTCAACCCTCCCCTTATCAGGGGAGGGGGCAAGTTTGCACTTTCTTGTTCCTCCCCTGATAAGGGGAGGCTAGGAGGGGTTTCTTTGAGGGGATGTGAAACGTCATGACGCAAGGCATTCTCTACTGTGTGGCAACACCGATTGGTAATCTGGAGGACATGACCGGGCGGGCAAAGCGTATTCTGGCCGAAGTGGACAAGGTGTACGCAGAAGACACGCGCGTAACCCGCAACCTGTTTACCCATTTCGGCGTCCAGAACACGCTCGCCAGCTTGCATGACCATAACGAAGCCGACCGGGTGGCCAGTATCCGCGCGGAACTGGAACAGGGGATGCAGCTGGCACTGGTCAGTGATGCTGGCACGCCGTTGATCAGCGACCCTGGCTACAAGCTGGTGCATGCGCTGGGGCAGGAAGGTTTCCGGATAGTGCCAGTGCCGGGAGCCAGCGCCCTGGTTGCGGCACTGTCGGTCGCGGGTTTGCCGACTGACCGGTTTGTGTTTGAAGGTTTCCTGCCTGCCAAACCTTCCGCCCGCCGTAAGCTGCTGGAGGGTTTGCAAAATGAGCCGCGCACCCTGGTATTTTACGAATCCAGCCACCGTATTGCCGACATGTTGGCAGATGTGGCGGAAACCTTTAGCGCAGGTCGGCAGGTAGTGGTATTGCGCGAACTGACCAAGCTCTATGAGACCATTTACCGTGGTAGCGCTGCTGAATTGGTGAAGCAGATCGTGACAGATACCAATATGTCACGCGGTGAATTCGTGGTGGTGGTGGAAGGCAAGGTGCAGGATGAGTCGCAGGGGCAGCTTGAAGCTATCAATGCCGACAAGGTGCTGGCAATTTTGTTGGAAGAGTTGCCCGTGAAGCAGGCAGCAGCGATTGCTGCCCGGTTGACAGGTTTGCCCAAAAACCAGCTATACAAACAGGCATTGGCGCAGGGTTGATCAGCTTTCTGCTTCGGTTACCGCTGTATTGATGACTATCAACTTGTCAGGGTCAAGTGCCAGAATCTGCTGTGCGGTTTCTGCCGTTATCAGGCAGCGTTTCCCGGCCAGGAATGTAATGGCCAGTTTGCTGTCCGCCAGATCTTGCTGTTGCTGTTCGGTGACGTACAGGTATTTGATGTTTTCACCGACAACGAAATTGTAACGGATTTCTGCATCGTCGACATTTTGCAGATTTGCACTGACCAGAGCATCCACTTGCGCGCGCACTTGTTTGCGGCGTTCAGCCCGTTCCCGGCGACGCTGTTCTTCTTCACGGCGTTCTTTCTGTTCAGCCTGGTTGCGGGCTTCGTAGAATTGCGCCAAGTCACTTTTTTCTTTTTTGGCAGGGCGAGGAGCCTTGACTTCCTTGTTCTGTTGGGGCTTTGGCGGGGGTGAAGCTCGCTTGGTCGTATGGGAGGTGTGACCTCTTCTGGGCGCTTGTCTGGAATTGGATGGTTTCGGTTGGCTGGCTTTTTCAGCCTGTTCTTCTGTGACCAGCCCCGCTTTGAGTAACTGGTCAAGTAATGAGTTTGCCATACGGTTCTCTTAAAATTGTCGACAAGTTGCTGTGAGAATTGCTAACAGACGATATAATACCCTGATTTTTCCACAACGGTAGAGCAAACCATGAATATTGATAAAGTTCCTGCGGGGCGCGACGTTCCTGAATGCGTGAATGTCATCATTGAAATCCCGGCGCTGTCCACGCCTGTCAAGTATGAGCTGGATAAGAAAAGTGGCGCTTTGTATGTTGACCGTTTCCTGTCTACGCCGATGTTTTACCCGGCCAACTACGGTTTTATCCCGCATACCCTGGCTCTGGATGGCGACCCGACAGATGTGCTGGTGGTTACCCCAACCCCGTTGATGCATGGCGCGGTCATTCCGGTACGTCCGGTCGGTATGTTGCAGATGTCTGATGAGTCCGGGATTGATGCCAAAATTGTGGCAGTTCCGGCGCGCAAATTGTCTTCTGGCTATCGCGATGTTCAGAATTATACGGATTTGCCACCGTTGCTGTTGCGCCAGATCCAGCACTTCTTCGAGCGCTATAAGGAACTGGATGCAGACAAGTGGGTCAAGGTGGAAGGCTGGGCAGACGCAGATGGTGCCAAACAGGAAATTCTCGCCAGCGTAGCGCGTTATAATCTGGAAAAACCAGAGGAGATTCCATTCTCATAATCTGCTATAGTCGCCCGGTTTTTGACAGGGCAGACAGGATGCTTTCAGCATTGAGGATTCATGAGTGATAGACCCATTAAACTTGAGCGCGATGAGCAACACATGTTCAACGTGCGTGCGCTCATCGCGGGTATCCTTATCCTGTTTGCCCTGTTGGGAATCGTAGGCAGGCTTTACCACCTCCAGTTTGTGGAATACGGTAAGTATGCGGAGCTTTCGCGCCAGCATTACCAGAAGCGTATCCCCACCCCGCCTAACCGTGGCCAGATTTACGACCGCAATGGCGTCCTGTTGGCCGATAGCCATACCCAGTATGTGCTGGAGGTGGTGCGTGACAATATCGGCGATGAAAATGGCGACGGAAAGTCTAGCCTTGCCGATGTCGACGGCTTGGTTGAGCGGTTGGGCAAACTGATCCCCTTGCAGGAAAAGGATGTGCGTTCCTTCAAGACCCAGGTGCGCCGTTTCAAATACCAGCCCATCCCCATCCGTGAAAACCTGACCGAAGAGGAAGTGGCCGCCTTTGCCGTGAACCGCCCGCGCTTCCCCGGTGTGAGCATGGAAGTGCGCATGGAACGGTTTTACCCGCTGGGCAAACTGGCCAGCCATGTCATTGGTTATGTCGGGCGCATTGATTCCCGCGATCTGGAGCGGGTGGATAAGGATGAATACATCGGCACCACCCATATCGGTAAATCCGGCGTTGAGGCTTCGCATGAAGACCGTTTGCATGGGCAGGCGGGGCATCTGCTGGTCGAGGTGGATGCGCATGGCAAGCGTCAGTCTACCGTTAGTGAGAAAGCGCCTGTGGGTGGGCAGGATTTGTTCCTCGGTCTTGACATCAACTTGCAACGCACGGCGGAACAGCTGCTGAATGGTGAACGTGGCGCTATTATCGCCATGGATCCCGGCAATGGTGAAGTGCTGGCGCTGGCCAGCGTGCCGACTTTTGACCCCAACCTGTTCATCAATGGTATTTCGCACAAAGATTACAGCGAGCTGCGGGATAACCCTGACCGCCCGTTGTTTAACCGTGCGTTGCAGGGAACCTATCCCCCCGGTTCCACCATCAAGCCCATGGTGGGCATAGCCGGGCTGGTGGAAGGGGTGGTGACGCCGGGTTCACGGGTGCGCGACCCTGGTTTTTTCCGGCTGTCAGGGCAAAAGCATGTATTCCGTTGCTGGAACAAGCGCGGGCATGGTTCTGTGGATCTGAAATACGCCATCCAGCAGTCTTGTGACACTTATTTCTATGATTTGGCCTACCGGATGGGGGTTGACCGTTTTTCCAGCTCCATGCGCAAGTTTGGGTTTGGTGAAAAGACTGGCGTTGACCTGCCTTCGGAAGCCTCTGGTTTGATGCCTTCCAAACAGTGGAAAGAAGAGCGCTACAAGCGTGACTGGTATCCAGGGGATACCGTTAATATCGGTATCGGCCAGGGCTACTGGCTGGCAACGCCCATACAGCTGGCTCATGCTGTCACCATCATGGCCAATCATGGTACCCGCCTGAAGCCGCATATCCTGCGGGGGGTGAGGATTGCCCGCAACCAGCCGGAGAGTGTACTCAAGCCTGAGCCATTCCCGCCAGTTGAGGCCGATGAGCGGTTCTGGAACCTGGCTATCCAAGGGATGGAAAATGTCATGCGCCCTGGCGGCACGGCGCGCGCGGCGGGTGCTGGAGCTGCCTACCGGATTGCGGGCAAAACGGGTACTGCGCAGGTTTTTGGTTTGGCAGGCGGAAAATATAACGCTGGCCGTATCGCCAAGCGCTTGCGTGACCATGCTTTGTTTATTGGTTTCGCACCGGTGAATGACCCGAAAATTGCTGTGGCAGTCATTGTTGAAAACTCCTCAGGTAGTGGTGGGCATACAGCGGCACCGATCGGGCGCAAAATCATGGATGCCTATTTGCTTAAACAATACGGGGATGACAAACTGACTCCCGATGATGCAGGGCGGGATGCGGGGGGAGCGGAGGATCCACATGATTAACGGTTTATTGCCTTCCTGGTTGACCATTGCGTTACAACGGGTGGATGCGGTGTTGCTGGCAGTCCTTTCGCTGTTGGTCATGTTTGGCCTTGGAACGCTTTATAGTGCCAGTGACGCCAATATGGATCAGGTTCAGCGCCAAATTATCCATTTCCTGATTGGTTTGGGGCTATTGGTGATTTTTTCCCAGATTTCCAGCAAGACGCTCAGGCTATGGTCTCTGTGGTTGTACGGCATTGGGGTGGCCTTGCTGGTGCTGGTGCTGGTGATTGGCGTTACCAAAAAGGGCGCACAACGCTGGCTCAACATTGGGGTGGACATCCAGCCTGCGGAAATCATGAAACTGGCCGTGCCGATGATGGTGGCCTATTACTTTTCTGAAAAGCCTTTGCCGCCCAGGTTTACGGATGTACTGATCGCGTTGTTGCTGGTATTTGTACCGATGCTGCTTATCATGAAACAGCCCGACCTGGGGACAGCCTTGCTGATAGCCACCTCCGGTTTTTTCGTCATTTATCTGGCGGGCATGTCGTGGTGGCTGATTGGTGGAGGGGCCGTGTTGTTGTCGGTAGCGGCTCCGCTGCTATACTTTTTTGGTATGCATGACTACCAACGGCGGAGGGTCGACACACTTTTGAACCCTGAATCCGATTTGTTGGGAACTGGTTACCACATTTATCAGTCAAAAATTGCGATTGGTTCTGGTGGGGTTTATGGGAAGGGCTGGATGAATGGGGATCAGTCCCACCTGGATTTCCTGCCGGAACGGCATACAGACTTCATTTTCGCCGTGTTTGGCGAAGAGTTCGGGCTAGTGGGCAACCTGATCCTGATGGGATTGTACCTGTTCATTATCTGGCGTGGTTTATACCTGGCCAGTAAAGGGGAGGATACATTTGCCCGCCTGCTGGGCGGGGGTCTGAGTGTGTCATTCTTTTTTTATTTGTTTGTGAATACCGGCATGGTAAGCGGGTTATTACCGGTAGTCGGTGTGCCTTTGCCCCTGGTGAGCTACGGCGGTACTTCGGTGGTCACACTGATGATGGCTTTCGGCATCATTATGGGAATGAGGAAACGCAAACGTATTTATCAACGGGAGGGCTGAAGACGGATTTCCGGTGCTTCCCAAGGGTCTATCAGGAGAGAAAACATGGGAATCATGCAGGATTCACCTCAGGGGAAGAAAATATTTGTCCGTTTGGCTAGTGTGGCATTGCTGGGTAGTATGCTGGGTGGGTGTGGCACACCGCCAGGTTCGGCCAGCCCACAGTGGCCGTGGGTATTTGCGCCGCCAGCCGCAGCACCGAATAATCAGTCTTTACCTCCTCCCGTTGTCAGCAATCCGCCGCGTGGCAATACTGTGCCAGCGCCACCATCTGTAACCACCACGCCTCGTCAGCCCGTCAACAGTTCCCCTCCAGGGTTACGCGGCGATTATGCCAGTTATCCGGCCTTGCGCCAGTTTATCGGCAAGATGAACAGCCAGCACGGTTTCGACCTTGCTTTCCTGGAGCAAACATTTTCCGGAGTCCAGCGTGACAAGGAAGCCCTGACCAAGGCGGGGGCACCGACCGAAGGGCAGGCATGGCGCGCCTACCGGCCGATTTTCCTGACCGAGGAGCGCATTAATGGTGGGGTGGAGTTCTGGAACCGCAATGCAGCCTTGATTGATGCGGCGACCCGACAATACGGTGTCGACCCTGAATACGTTGTCGCCATTATCGGGGTGGAAACCCAGTATGGTAGAAATACTGGCAAACACAATGTGTTGGGGGCTTTGACTACGCTGGGGTTTGATTTTCCGCGCCGCTCCAGCTTCTACCAAAAAGAGCTGGAGCAGTTTTTGTTGCTGGCGCGTGAGGAAAAGGTTAGGCCACAGATTTTCGCCGGGTCGTATGCGGGGGCTATGGGCTTGGGGCAATTCATTTCCAGCAGCTACCGCAGCTATGCCATCGACGGCAACCGTGATGGCAAGCGCGACTTGTGGAACCCGCAGGATGCGGTTCCCAGCGTGGCCAATTACTTTGCCAAAAATGGCTGGAAACGCGGCGGTGGGGTTGCCGTGCCTGCATATGTTTCCGGTGGTGGCTATGCTAGTATTGCCGAAACTTCGGCAAAGAAACCTTCCCGCACCCTCAGCCAACTGGCTGCAAGCGGGGTCAGGCCTCAGGGGGCGATCAATTCCGCCAAGGTCAGCCTGATCAAGCTGGAAGGTTCGACAGATGAGTACTGGGTCGGTGGGGAAAACTTTTATGTGATTACCCGTTACAACCCCAGCGTGAAATATGCAATGGCTGTTCACCAGCTTGCGCAGGCTATCCGTCAGCGTAAGTTTGGTTTGTAAGGCGTATGCTTGGGAAAACTGGCCTATCTACAGGCCGGTTTCCTAGTGGGCAATGATAAGAAAGCTGGAAAATATGATGACAATAAACTGGCAATTTTCGGGAGTCTTGCTGGCTTCCATGGCAATGGGGTTGGTGGCGTGCAGCAGCAATGCCGGTAAAAAGGATGCGCAGCCCGCAGTAGCCATTCAGGATGCGGTGCGTGCGCAGCCACGCGCTACTTGTGGTAATGACTCTTCCTATACAATCAATGATAAATCTTATCAGGTGCTGGATTCTGCTGCCGATTATTCCGAAGCGGGTACTGCGTCCTGGTATGGGGCCGAATATCAGGGCACGCCCACGGCGGGTTGTGAAGTTTTTGATATGTATGGTTATTCGGCAGCACACCGGACATTGCCGTTGCCCAGTTTCGCGCGCGTCACCAATGAACAGAATGGCAAGAGCATTATTGTGCGCATTAACGACCGCGGGCCTTTTGACTCGGGCGACTTGATCCAGTTGTCGTTTGCTGCGGCGAATGCGCTAGGCATCAAGGCACGCAGCGGCGCACCGGTGGTGGTGGATGCTATTTCCCCGCAGCAGCTTCCAGCTGGTGTGGCGGCGGCAGCCAGCCCCAAGCTGAGCACGGCAAAAGCGCCAGCCCCGGTCGATAAATCAAAACCCTATTACGTAATCGCAGGTACTTGGCCGGATCAGGGGGCAGCGCTGGACATGTTTGTGCGCTTGACCTCGGTCGGCCTTGGCAAGACCGAAATGGCGACAGCCACGCGCGAAGGGCGCGAAATGTACCAAGTCAGGGTTGGGCCGCTTTATAATCAGGATCAGATTGATAACGTGAAGGATATTCTGGAAAGCAATGGTCTGGCCAACTTCAAGGTGGTTGCGCGCTAGCCGCGTCTCCGTTACCGTAGCATCCATGAAAACAATCCGTCTCAAGATAAAGGACAGATAATGCTTACAAGGATTTTTAAGCCGCTATTATTGGGGTTACTGTTGGCGGGTGGGGTTGTGCTTGCCGCACCGCAGGCCGCTGCGCCGGAGTCAGAGGAACCCGCGCCCAAGGACGTTTCAACCGCTCCTTACAATGACCCGTCCATCCCCACCGAAATCATCTCACTGGCTCCGGGTGTGCCGGAAATCGAGGCCAAGAGCTACCTGCTGGTGGATTTCCAGAGTGGGGAGGAACTGGCGGGTATCAACCCCGGTATGCGCATTGAACCGGCCAGCATCACCAAGCTGATGACGGCTTACATCATGTATCAGGAGCTGGGCAAGGGTAGGGTCAAGCTTGAGGATGAAGTGCTGATCAGCGAGAAGGCGTGGAAAATGGAAGGTTCGCGTATGTTTGTTGAATTGGGCAAAAAAGTCCAGTTCGAGAAGCTGCTCAAGGGCATGATCATCCAGTCTGGCAACGATGCCGCAGTCGCTTTGGTCGAGCATCTGGCGGGCAGTGAAGAGGCGTTTGTAGAGCGCATGAATAAGACGGCCGCTGATTTGGGCATGAATGACACCCATTACATGAATGTCACAGGCTGGCCAGCCCAGAACCATTACACCACCGCGCGCGATATTGTGAAGTTGGTGACTGCCCTGATCACGGATTTTCCGGAATGGTACAAGCTCTATTCGATCAAGGAATTCAGTTACAACAACATCAAGCAGCAAAACCGCAACAAGCTGTTGTGGCGCGACCCGACCGTGGATGGCCTGAAAACGGGGCATACGGAATCGGCAGGTTTCTGTCTGGTGGCTTCTGCCAAGCGCGACAACATGCGGCTGATTTCGGTAGTGCTGGGAGCCAAAAGCGAGGAAGAACGCGCCAATACCAGCCAGCGTTTGCTGGAATACGGTTTCCGTACCTTTGAGACCCACCAGCTGTACGGCGCGGGTGCTGTGCTGGAGACTGCGCGGGTCTGGAAAGGCGAGAAAACGGAAGTACCCGCTGGTGTGATTGGTGATTTGTTCGTCAGTATTACCAAAGGGCGTTATGACCAGCTCAAAGGCGGCATACAGCTTGATAAAGGTATCGACGCCCCCATTAAACGTGGAGATAGGTTGGGTACCATCATCATTACTGACCAGGAACTCGGCAAGGTTGTCAAGGAAACGCCATTGCTGGCGTTGGAAGACGTGCCAGAAGGCGGTTGGTGGCGCAGCTTGGTGGACGGTATCCAGAAGTTTTTTGCGGATTAATAGCGCGGAGTAGAGGTTGAGGCATGGAGCGGTTTGGGCAAGGCGAAGAGTTGGTCATGGAATTTCCCTGTGATTTCCTCATCAAGGTGGTGGGGCGTGCGGATGTGGCGTTTCATGCCCGCATTTGTGAAATTGTTTGCCGTCATGATGACAGTTTTGACCCGCTGGAACGTTTGCAGCGCAAGGACAGTTCCGCCGGTAAATACCAAAGCCTGACCGTGAATTTGCGTGCCATCAGCAAGGAACATATTGACGCCGTCTATCAGGATCTGAAAGCTTGTGAGCTGGTGTTGTGGGCGTTGTAGAAAATACGCTTTTCCCCCTGCGCATCAAGGTGTTGGGTGAAAATGCCGAGTATCAGGTCGTCTGGCGGCAAATGCAGGCATTTACCCAACAGCGTGATGAAAATACTCCCGATGAAATCTGGCTGGTGCAGCATTCCCCTGTTTTCACGCTGGGGCGCAATGGCAAGATGGAGCATGTGTTGGCTCCCGGTGATATTCCCGTCATCCCCATCGACCGTGGTGGTCAGGTGACTTACCACGGGCCAGGGCAGCTTGTCGTTTACCTGCTGCTGGACATTCGCCGTAAAAACAATTTGGGTGTGCGTGATCTGGTGATGCGGATTGAACAGGCCGTCGTCGACTTACTGGCGCATTATGGCGTGGTGGCGGAAGGGGATAGGGATGCGCCCGGTGTCTACGTGCAGGGCAGCAAGATTGCCGCGCTGGGCTTGCGGGTGACCAAAGGCCGTACCTACCATGGTCTGAGCCTGAACGTGGACATGGATTTGGAGCCGTTCCAGCGCATCAACCCCTGCGGTTACGCCGGTTTGCAGGTAACGCAGTGCAAGGATTTGGGGATTATGTTGCAACCGTTCGAGTTGGCGGGGGAGCTATGTGAGTGTCTGGCCACACGGCTTGAATACCCGCTGATTGAGTGGCTCCAGGGTCAAATGTAGTAAGTGCTTTTCGTCATCACCTTCGACATCAGCGGCATCAACAGCTTGCGTACCGGAAACGGCAGTTTTGCCCCGCCGGATTGTATCGCAACATCACCGTGATGGGCTTCATCTTCCCTCATCTTTTGCAGGATCGCCATGTCAGCCAATGCGTGCGCGGGCAGGCGGTTGATGTGTTTTTCCAGGTGTTTGATAACCTGATCTTCGGTTTCTTTGACGAAACCGAGGCTCCATTTGTCACCAATCTTGCCCGCTGCCGCGCCGATGGCGAATGACCCCCAGTAGAATAGGGGGTTCAGCAGGCTTTTCCTACCGCCGAGTTCGTTCAGGCGTTTTTCCGTCCAGTTCAGATGGTCGTTTTCTTCCATGGCGGCACGATCCATCTGTTGCTTGATGTCCGGGCGGTTGGCGGTCATGGCCTGCCCGCGGTACAAACCCTGGGCAGACACTTCGCCGGTATGGTTGATGCGCATCAGCCGGATAATGATATCCCGGTCGGCATCACTCAGCGATGCAGTTTCCTGCACCCCTTCCGCAGGGTTGGGGCGCTCGGTGGTGGGCGCAGTCGCGTGCACCACCCGCATGGACTGGTCAATTTCGGTCAGGATTTTGTCTAACAGGCTGAGTTTGCGCATGGGATACCTCTGCCGATTACTTTGACTCACGCTTGACCAGGTAGTCTATGACCTGAAGCAACTTTTCTTCATTACCAACCATGCTGGGGCTGGTGCGGTATTTACCGTTGACAATGATGACGGGAACCGAATCCGCCTTGGAAAGTTTGCCGACTTCGTCAGCGCGGCTCATCATGGTGGTAAGTTCCATGGATTTTAGGGCGTTGTTAACCTGATCAATGTTGAGCCGATGTCAGTGAAAAAACGGCGCAGAGCGTCGTCATTGTCGATCCTGCGGCGTTGTTTCTGGATGGCGTCAAAGATTTTGGTGTGGACGTTTTTGCTGCCATCCGGGTCGAGCATCTGGCCGACGTAGAACAGGCGGGCATGGAAAGCCCAACGTGGGCTGAGGGTAGCAGGCACGCGGCGGAATTCGACATTGGCCGGTTTGTTTTTCAGGAATTTGCCGATGGTCGGTTCCAGATGCAGGCAGTGTGGGCAACCGTACCAGAACAGTTCCGTTACCTCAATCTTGCCTTCAGCGGCTTGCACAGGCACGGCTGGCGAAAGGGTGACGTAATCTGTCCCTTCCTTGAATTCCTGTGCTTGGCCGGATTCAGGTACGCAGCCGGTCAAGACCAGCAGGATTGTCATTACTAGGCCGAGGGTATGGCCAAACACCTTTTTCATTGCTTCATTGTCTCCCTGAGAATATCTGTTTATCTGGATTGGTTTGTTATCGTTATGGATTGCCCTTCTTGAGACTCGTGACTGCCATCAAAGTTCACCGTAGGAGTGCAGCCCGGAAAGGAACATGTTAACCCCCAGGAATGCAAACAGGGTGACAAACAGGCCGACTACCGCCCACCATGCCATTGGGGTTCCTCGCCAGCCTTTGGAGAAGCGCAAATGCAGCCATGCTGCATAATTTAACCAGACGATTAATGCCCAGGTTTCTTTTGGATCCCATGACCAATAGCCGCCCCATGCCTCTGCCGCCCACATGGCACCTAGGATGGTGGCAATGGTGAAGAAGGCAAAACCCAGTGCAATCGCCTTGTAGGTTATATCATCCAGCAATTCCAGTGACGGCAGGCGTCTGGCCAGCAAACCCGGTGAACCGCTTTTTTCACCATTGGCTTTCAGCAGGTATGCCACGCTGGTCATGGCCGCCAGCGCGAATGCGCCATAGCCGATGAAATTGGCAGGTACATGGATTTTCATCCAGTAACTTTTCAGTGCCGGTACCAGCGGCGTGATTTTGCCAGCGTCGCGCTCGAAACTGTACCACAACAAAAAAGCAACTGCCGCACTAATCACCAGTAACACAAAACCGCCCAGGGTACGGTTTTTGTAACGGCCTTCGTAATACAGGTAGAGCAGCCCGGTAATTAGGCAGAACAGGATGAAGACTTCATACAGGTTGCTGACCGGGATGTGGCCAAATTCCGGGTCAATCAGGTAGGATTCGTACCAGCGCACCATCAGGCCGGTAAAACCCATAACCAGCGCCGCCCAAGTAATGGCTGAAGCTGTTTTCAAAGTAAATTCATGATCGGCAAACAACCCGCCGAAATAGGCAACTGTTGCCATGACAAACAGGGCGCTCATCCACATGATGGCCGATTGGCTGGAGAACAGATATTTCAAACCAAATACTTGTTCGGCATTGCCGTAATTGCCACCGTACAGCCAGATACCCACCAGGCTGAAGGCAGCCACCACCAGGGTATAGGGCTGGAATGCCTTCCAGTACCACCCCAAGCCAATCAGGCCGGGGGCCGTGCAAGCCAGGATACCGATTTCATAAGCATCCATGACGTTGCCGTAAGTGGCGAAGACAAATACCGTGGCAGCCAGCACAATGGCCGCCCATGCCCAGTCTTTCAGCATCAGGCGCTTGAACAGGCTGGGCTGCTCAAGCAGGGATTCAATCGCTTCCTGTGGAACTGACATCTTTCACCTCGCGTGCCATGGCCTGCCGGAATGTCGCGTGCAGGCGCTTGAAATAACGGTCAAATTCTGGCTGGTTACGGTTGGCGCTGCCAGCCACGATGATTTCAGACTGGCCGTTTTCCTGCGGCCTGACCCAAACCCATATTCTACGCTGCGCCACGTAAAACAGCAGGAATACCCCTACTATCAGCATGACACTGCCGAAGTAGACCACATCCTTGCCCGGCGAGCGGGTAATCTGCAAGCCGGATGCCTCAATTTGTTTGAAACTGCTCAGTTGCACAAACCAGGGTGAGCCGTAAGCAGAAATCTTGTCGATGGCCAGCAGGCTATCGTCGAAGAAAGCCCAGTCCGCTTCGGTTGGTGCAGTGCTTACGCCTTCCTGCCTGAGGGTTTCTTCATAGAGGGCGCGCAGCCCGGCGTTCAGGACTTTCATGAAGGCTTCCGATGCGCCTTCCCGCTTGTCTTCGGGGAAGCGTTCGGTGATTTCCTGCATGATGCCTTCGGAACCCTTGCTGGCGAACAGGCTGGTCAGGCGCACCATGGACTCGACCACCTGGTTTTCCACCTCAGCGCTGTTGATGGCGGTTTGCTGCATTGAGCTGCGGGTGGTTTCAATGGCGGATTTCCTTACCAGATCCAGGTTCTGCATATTGGCCAAAAACTTCATGAAGCGGTCTACACCGCCTTTCGGGCCAACAGGGATGTGCAGGTAACGGAAAGGTTCCGCAGGCGAGCCGCGCACACCGCTAATGTAATAGTTCTGCCCCTTGATGCTGACCGGGTTCATGTAGTTCTGGTATTCCATCGCCTGCCCGGTGGCATCACGCAGTTTGAATGTGATGCTGGGGCCGATGTTCTGCTTTTTGATTTTGCCGTCAGCCTGTTCCATGTCATTGATGTTGAACGGGCGGAAGTCATTCAGTTCCAGCTTGTATTGCTGGGTGCTGCTGCTGAGGTTGTAGTCCTGGAATACCTTGCCTTCAATATCCTGCGTGGCGTACTGGGCGCTGAAAGGGTGCAGGCGCAGTTTGACTTCCGAGCCGCCGTCGCCAAAATTGGCCTGATAAATGGCGACATCTTTGTAAATCAGCGGGTGATTGACGGAAATGGTTTTCTCCATCGGGGCGGGCAGATCTTTGTCATGAATGATCAGGTCGCTCTCGAAGGATTTTGGCATCCCGGTGGAGTAATGTTCAACCCGGAAATCTTTCACTTCCACCTCAAACGGCAGGTACTGCACATAGTAGCCATCCCGCATCGGCTGGAAAATGATGTTGGCACGGCTGCCTTCCGGAATGTCCACCGAGCCACGGTAGGAAAAGCTGGAGGCGGGAAGCTGGCTGATGGTAGGGATTTCAGAGGCAGGAATATTGCGTGTTTCCGGTTTCAGTTTGCCTTGCCATTCAGCAACCATCAGGGGCAATCGGCTATCCATCAGGCCACCGAGGCAGATGACGATGATGCCGAGATGGGTTAGCCAGTAACCCCAATGGTTAGCCCCGCCTTTCATGCCAGCCACGACTGTGTGGTCGTCTGCCGTCTTTTGGCGGGTCTTGAAGCCCTGGCTGGAAAGGATCCGTTGCGCCATGGATTGTGCTTCACCTGCGGGCATGGTGGTGTCCATACTGGCCTGGTGTTTCATTGCGCGCAGCGACTTTTCCTGCACGTTTTCACGGAAGTGGCGCAACTCACGCAAAATACCGGGTGTATTACGCCCGACGCAGGTGGTGATGGAAATGACCAGGAAGCCGAGGATGCCAAGGAACCACAGGGCGGAATAGACATCGTACAGCCCCAGTGACTTGAAGATGTCAAACCAGAACGGGCCGAACTTGATCTGATAGTCGGTGTAAGGTTGGTTCTGTTTCAGGATGGTGCCGATGACGGACGCAACCGCCAATACCACCAACAGGCTAATGGCCAGGTTCATGGAACCCAGAAAGTTGATCAGGCGTGTGCTGGCAGTAGGGGCGCTCTTCATACCAAAAGCTTATTGTCTCAGGATGCTGCATTAAAACAACAAAGGGTGGCAAAAGCCACCCCCTGTTTTACATCAAACCGTTACCAAACGGTAATGCCATTATTTCAGGCCAGCGATGTACTCGGCAACCGCATCAATTTCGGCGTCGGTCATGTTGGCAGCAATGTTGCGCATCATCTTGCCAGCATCATTGGCGCGCTCACCCTTGCGGAAAGCCATCAGCTGGTTTTTGACGTAAGTGGTTTGCTGGCCATGCAGGGATGGGAAGTTGGAAGCTGGGTTGCCAGCGCCGGTTGGGCCGTGGCAGGCTGCGCAGGCTGCAACACCAGAGGCATTGTTGCCACCTTTATACACTTGTTCGCCCAGTGTGACTTTGGCTTGGTCAGCTTCGCCTGGCTTGACAGCCTGGCTGGAAAAATAAGCAGCCAGGTCGGCCATGTCCTGATCGCTCAAAGGCTTGGCCTGTGGCGTCATGGTGGCGTTTACGCGCTCATCGTTCTTGAAGTTCATCAGTTGTTTGACGATGTAGCTTTCGTGCTGGCCAGCCAGTTTTGGCCACTCAGGGTTAACGCTGTTACCATCCATGCCGTGGCAGGCAGCGCAAGTCGCGGATTTGGTTTTGCCTGCTTCAGCGCTGCCGCCTTCTGCCCAAGCAGAAGTAGCGACACTGACAGCCAGACCGGTCAGTACAAGCATGAGTGCTTTTTTCATCTCAAAGTGCTCCTAAGATATCTACAAAACTCTGTCATTCATTTATTGTGCCCGGGCAGCTCCCCGTTGTCCGCCTTGATCGGTGCACCTGGCCTAACCGTCTTCACGCGGTTGAGACAACAACTTGCAATCATCGCTGACGCATTTTAATCTGCACCAGCCCGTTGCAGGCATACCATATCCACACGCTCTACAGCTCTTCCGGTGTGTCGCAGCCTTTTCCTAGCGGCGTTCAACCGAAAAAACGACTGGATTGTATACCATATTCCGTTTCGGTTCCGCAAAAAATATTAGAGAATGCTAACATTATGAACCATTACTTTCAGCAGGCAGCTTTTCTGCAAAGCGCCACTACACGCAAAACCATGCCTGCGGAGGCTGGGCTGGAAATTGCTTTCGCTGGCCGTTCCAATGCGGGAAAGTCGAGCGTAATCAACCGTGTGTGTTCGCAAAAATCACTGGCCAGAACCAGTAAGACGCCTGGGCGTACCCAGTTGATCAACTTTTTCCGCCTGCCGGATGGCAGTTTTCTGGTGGACTTGCCGGGGTATGGGTATGCCAAGGTGCCGGAGGCCGTCAAGCTGGAGTGGCAGAAATTCATCGAATCCTATCTGGTGCAGCGCAGCACCCTCAGAGGCTTGGTGCTGGTGATGGATATTCGCCACCCGATGACGGAATACGACCAGGCCATGTTGCGCTGGGCATATGGCAGGGCGCTGCCGGTTCATGTGCTGCTGAATAAGGCAGACAAACTGACAAGGGGGGCGGGAGCTGGTGTGTTGTTGCAAGTGCGCAAGGAGCTGGGCAAGTTTGGCGTGGTTTCGGTACAGACCTTTTCTGCGCTGAACAAGCAAGGTTTGGATGAGTGTTGGAATATTCTCGACGGATGGCTAGGTAGGGACGAGGGAGGGCAAGATTGATGCAGCCCGATCAGAAATATTCAGGAAGAGTTCATTTCCTCTGGGGTACTCTTCACGTGTGGAAAAAAGGAACCCCGGCCAAACAGGGGGTCTAAAAAGCCGGGGTTTAATGAACAGGTCTGGATTGGGGACACCAAACCTGTATCCGTAAACAGGAAATACAGATGCCGGGCTTAAGCATCGTTAAATCGTACATCCTGATACTTCACGGAAACTTTTAATATAAGTAAATCTATCCTTCCCTTTCGGGATTGCTAGGATAATAGCTTATTTCATCGCACTATAAAAATAAAATAGTTTGATGTTTTTTTATTTTTTTCTATCATTTCTTCTTCTTTGAAAATCTTGTTGCCTGCCTAGGTTTTGCGCGCAACTTATCCGCAGGCAACACATGCCTTAACGCAAGCCTTTTTCCCAGAACGGTTGCCCGGCGGCGATATACGGTATTTCATTGCCGGGGCTTGCAGAGCGGTTACTGCCGTCTGAGCCAATGACAACCGTTATGTTGCGTGGGCGGCCAGCGCGCAGCAATGTCATGTGGACTTCCGACCCCACCCGCAAATCGCCTACCATGTTTTTGACATCAACAGCGCCGGTAATATTTTTGCTATTGAGTTGCAGGATGATGTCACCTGGCTGGATTCCCGCATTTTCTGCTGGTGATGCGGCAATGATCTGGCTAATAATGGCCCCTTCATTAGGGCTGAGGCCGAAGTTGCGTGCTGTTTGAGCATCAATATCCTGAACCTCGATACCCAGCTGGCCGCGTTCAACCTTGCCATACTCGACTATCTGGGTAATGACCCCGGCAGCGGTGTTGATCGGGACGGCAAAACCAATACCGAGGTTGCCGCCCGCCTGGTCGCCCAGGATGGCCGTATTGATCCCGATCAGTTCGCCCCGCAGGTTGACCAGCGGGCCACCTGAATTACCGAGGTTGATGGGCGCGTCAGTCTGGATGAAGTTTTCATACTCACTGATACCCGGGTTGCGGTGCAGGGCGCTAATGATGCCTGAGGTAACGGTCTGTCCGATGCTGTAAGGGTTGCCGATGGCAACTACAAAATCCCCCACCCGCAGACGGTCAGAGTCGCCAAAGCGCATGGCCGTCAGGCGTTCCGCCGGAATCTGCAAGACTGCCAGGTCTGCGCGCGGGTCAACGCCGACAACCTCGGCAGTGTATTTACGGCCATCCTTGAGGGTGACGTGGATGGCGTCAGCACCCTCAATAACGTGGGCATTGGTCAATATGTGGCCGCGCTGGGCGTGGATGATGACACCAGAGCCTGTACCGCTGATTTGTCGCTCACCATTGGACGTAGCCTCACCAAAAAAGCGTTTGAAAAATGGGTCATTCAGTAGGGAGTCATTAATGGGTTGACGCCCTTCCGTGGTGATATTGACGACAGCTGGGGTAACTTTTTCCAGCATGGATGCCAGGGAAGGCAAGGGTTGCCCGTTGATTTCGGCAGGGAGTGCCGCACAGGCAATATTAGTCCCTACCAGTGGCAGGATGAGGGTCGCGGCTAATACCATCTTGCGCATTGCAGGGAGCATGACCATAGTTTTACTGTTCTCGGTGTAGGTAGTATCCAGTGTTTTCAGACAGTTATCCGGAGATAAAGGTTCCTTGTCAAGTAATATGCTGCCGCGGGTTCCAGTCGAACAGCGTTTTCATCCGGGCATAATACTCTTTTTGTTCCGCAGTATCAGCAGGCGGGGTATTAACGTGTAGCACAATGTATAAATCGCCCGGTTCCCTGCCACTAGGCAAGCCCCGGCCTTTCAGTCGCATCTTTTTGCCGGATTGGGAGCCGACTGGGATTTTCAGGCTGATTTTACCCGCCAGTGTGGGCACGGTAATCGTCTCACCCAAAGCAGCCTCCCAGGGTGTGATGGGTAAATCCATGAGAATATCATTGTTTTCCAGCCGGTAAAGCGGGTGCTCCTTGAGTTTGACCTTGAGGAAAAAGTCAGATCCGTTTGGCCCCTTGCCGGGTATGCGGATTTTTTTGTCACCATGCACGCCCGCTGGAATGTGGATCTGCATACTGCTGCCCGATGGCAGGCGAATGGTTTTGTTGGCACCGCGGTAAATGTCTTCCAGATCCAGCTGGATGGTGGCCGTTTGCCCAGGGGCATGAATGTTACCGCCAGGAGGAGGGGGCGGTTGGCCACGGCGGAAGCTGGAGCCAAACAGTCCCTCAAAAAAATCGCTGAAACCGGAGGATGAACTCTGGTTGCCAAAGCCACGGCGGGCGATGTCTTCAAAAAATGAGGCATCAAACTGGGGGGAGTTTCCCGTGTTTCCCCAGTTGGGCGGTGGTTTGAAATTGTCACCTGCACGCCATTTGGAACCCAGTTGGTCATAGCGGGCGCGCTTTTCTGGGTCGCTCAGCACTTCGTTGGCTTCGTTAACTTCCTTGAAGCGATCTTCCGCGCCTTTTTCCTTGTTACGGTCAGGGTGGTACTTGGCTGCCATGCGCCGGAAAGCTTTCTTGATGCTTTCCTGGTCGGCTGTGCGCTCGACCCCCAAAATTTTGTAGTAGTCTTTGTATTCCATGTGATACCTCTGCCGTCGAGTCTACGATAAAAAACGCCGCATAAGCGGCGTTTTTTATCCAGCCATCATAAGGGTTGCGAATTAGGATTCAATTGCCCCACTTGAATTTACTCAATATTTTGTACCTGTTCACGCATTTGCTCAATCATGACCTTGAGGTCGACTGCGGCTTGGGTGGTTTCCGAATCGTTGGATTTGGAGGCCAGCGTGTTGGCTTCGCGGTTGAGTTCCTGCATCAGGAAATCGAGGCGGCGGCCTACCGGCTCGTTGCGTTCCAGCACGTCGTTGATTTCGTCCAGGTGCGCCATCAGGCGGTCGAGTTCTTCATCGACATCCAGACGCTGGGCAAGTAGCACCAGCTCCTGCTCGATGCGGTTGTAGTCGGGGGAAAGTTTCAGCTCTTCAATGCGGTTGAGGATTTTTTCCCGTTGGGCGGCGATGATGCCGGGGCGGTGCTTGCGGATGCGCACGTTGATTTCGGCAATTTGGTCGCAACGCTGATAGATGAAATCGGCCAGGCGTTTGCCTTCGCGTTCGCGCATTTCCAGCAGGTCATCGAGGGTGTCCTGCAACAGGGCTTTGGCGTGGGCGGACAGAATGTCAGTGTCGGGCGCTACATCTTGGGCAACGCCGGGCCAGCGCAGGATGTCGACCGCCTTGAGGGGTTCAGGGTTGTCGGTGATGGCTTCCAGTTGGCGGCAGGCGATGATCAGGGCGCGTGCCAGCGGTTCGTTGATGCAGATTTCGCTGTTATCGCCCTTGGTAGGGCTGAAACGCAGGGTGGCTTCGACCTTGCCGCGCTTGAGGGTGTTCTGGATGGTTTCCCGGAAGGTGTTCTCCTGGCTGCGTAGTTCTTCTGGCAGGCGCAGACTGATGTCGAGGTAACGGTGGTTGACCGTGCGTACTTCCCAGTTGAGTACGCCGTGCGCGGTGGTGAGTTCGCGGTGGGAAAAGGCCGTCATGCTGCGGATCATGGCTGATGCTTCCGGTAGGTTTTCAACAAGGGGTTAATGGTAGTCGATTTGCGCCCCGGCTTCATGCTTTTGCCGCAGGATTGAGCGCGCGCAAGACCAAATGTCGACTTGCTGTACACCATGGGCAAGCAACAAGGATGCCAGTTCCCGGGCGGTGGAACCGGTGGTGATAACGTCGTCGAAAATGGCGATATGTTGGTGACGGATGGGCTTTTGCACCCGGAACGCCTGATGCAGGTTGTGCTGGCGCTGGTTGGAATCGAGTTCGGTTTGTGCCTGGGTAGCTTTGTGGCGGGTGATGGTGTCGGTCAGTAGTGGAATGGCCAGCTGTTTTGCCAATGGTCGCGCCAGTTCCAATGCCTGGTTGAAACCGCGTATGTGTAAGCGTGCCGTATGCAACGGAACTGGCAGGATGGCATCCGGTACTGTGGGCAGTTGCGACAGGATGCCGACGGCGGTGAGTTCCCCCATGACAGCCAGTTCGCGCAGGTTTTTGCCGAACTTGATCCCCAGTAGCAGGTTGTTGATGGGCGGGTGGTAGGCAAACGCGCTCAGACTGGCCGTGCAACCAGCGATGGTCGGATTGTATTCCACCGGTAGCCAGGGCAAATCGGCGTGGCAGGCTTCACACAACGGGTAGCCGGGCAGTCTGGGCAGGCCGCAAAAAGCGCAACCCGGATGTAGCAGCAGGTTTGCCGCTTGTAACAGGTGTGCGGCTACTTTCATGGCTTTCGGCATGTCCGCAACAGGGTGGATATACCAAGCAACAGTGCACTGGCCATGCCGTAAACATGGGCGGCATAAATGACGGGGGCTTCAATCAGGTCAGCAGACAGGGTTTCCCCCCCAAGCAACCAGTCCCACAATGTTTTACCGCAGATACCGGCCAGGATGATCGCTGCCATTACCCATTCCCGCAGAGCCAGCAGATGGATGCCGGCCAGCAGGAACAAGCCATACAGCACGCCTGAAAAGCCTGCATACCAAATGACTTCGGTGCTCATGAACCACAAGCCAGCGCCCACGCCGGTAGCGATGAACACAATCTGGCCGAGGAATGCCCATTTGCTGGGTGGCTGCTGCTGAATCAATGCAAGTATCCAGAACCCGGTCAGGTTCATTGTCAGATGCCAGTAATTGGTATGTACCAGGCTGCCAGTCCAGATACGCCACACTTCGCCCGCCTCAATCAGGTAACGCTGGTATAGCAATGCATTGTGAAAAAATTGTAATAAAGGCAACAACACCGTGAATATAGTGGCAATCAGGCAAATGTTCCCGCAAACGCGGGTTGTGGGGAAGGCTCTATGGGTGTGCAACATGTCTGACAGTATGCCAGAATCACGTTAACGAAATCTTGTTTAGAGGATGAAACGCATGACTACAGGCAAAATGATGCCATATCAACGGAGGCAAAAAGGTTTTTCCTTGACGGAGTTGATGATCGTCATCGTCATTATTGGCATTTTGCTGGGGCTAGTGTTCAGCAACCTCAATGTCATGGGTGACGCACAAAACCTGAAGGCCAAAAAAGAGGTCGGTGACCTGAAAATTAAGCTGGAAATGTACCGCGCCGACAACGGTTCCTTCCCGCCATCGGGGGCGCTAGGTGCGCTGGTGAACAAGCCGGGTGATGCGCCGCGCTGGCATCCGTATATGAAAGCCCTGCCCAAAGACCCATGGGGCAATGACTACCGCTACCTCAACCCAGGCACGCACGGCAGTGAAATCGATATTTACAGCCTTGGCCCCGATAAGCGCGAAGGTACGGACGACGACATCGGTAGCTGGCAGCTGGAATAATAGGGGGAGGCGGCCATGCGTAAAGGTTCCCGGCTGAGAAGGCGTTGCCATTCAGGGTGGCGGGGGTTTTCCCTGCTGGAAATGCTGATTGTCATCATGGTGATCGGCATCCTGTATTCCCTGGCGGGTTCCATGCTCAACCTGTCGGTTTCCGACCCGCTGAATGAGGAGGTAAGCCGCCTGCAAACGCGGGTGCTGATGGCGCAGGATGAAAGCATTGTGCGCTCGCAGGCGCTGGCGTTGGGCTTCAGTGATACGGGCTATGCCTTTTTTGCCCAGGACGAACACATGCAATGGCAGCCTGTGCAGCAGGATGCCTTGTTGGGGAATTATGTGTTCCGGGGGGAGTATGAGCCAACCCTATACCTACAAGGGCAGGAAGTTGCCCTGCCTGCGGCCAGCCGTATCCGCCCGCAAGTGTTTATCCTGCCTACGGGGGAAATGATGCCGTTTGAGTGGCGTCTGCGCGATACAGGCAAACGTGAGGGTATAGTCAGGTTTGACAATGTTGGCCGTGTACTGGATGCAACGGCGGAGACTGGCTAAGGTGCGCCGCATATCCCCTTCCATTTGCTGCCAGCAGGGTTTCAACCTGATCGAAATCATGTTTGCCCTGCTGTTGCTGGGGTTAGTCATTGCTGTCAGCGTGGAAACCAGCAGTGGTGATTTCGCCGGTTATAACCGCATGAAAGACACTACCTTGGCACGTTGGGTGGCGCTTAACCGGATTACAGAGGAACAGACTGCCAAGGGTTTCCCAGCCATTGGCAAGGCCGAGGGCAAGGCGGAAATGGGCGGCACATCTTGGCAATGGCAGCAGGAAATTACCGCCATGCCGGGGGAGGCAGATTTGCGCCGGATCAAGGTCAGTGTATTCCCTGCTGGGCAGGAGCGGCAAGTGATGGCAGTGGAGGTAGGCTATGTGGCCAACCCGCAACCACGGCGCAGGAATAAGGCGCAATGAAACATTCCCGTGGCTTTACCCTGGTTGAGTTGATGATTTCACTGGCGGTGTTTGCCTTGTTGGTGATGATGGCGTATCAGTCGGTTAATTTGTTGTTGGATGCAAGCCGTCGGGTGGAAGAGCCACAGGCTGAATTCCAGCAGTTGCAACGTGCGATGGCTTTCGTGGAGCGGGATATGCACCAGTTGGCACTGTTGCGCCCCGCGAACAATGGTCAGGAGCGCGAGGAAGACAATAGCATCATCCAGCCTGAAGCATTGGGGGTGTCGCTGGAATTTACCCGTGGTGGTAACCCCGATGTTGCCTGGCAGTTGCGGGCGGATGGCCAGGGCATGATGCGCAGCAGTTTGCAGCGGGTTCGTTATGTGTTGGAAGATGGTAAATTGCTGCGGCAAACTTGGAATCTGGTCGACCATGTGGAAAGTGCGCAGCCGGTATCGCTGGTCTTGTTGGATGGGGTGGAAGGGGAACCACGCTTCCGTTTCAGGCTTGAGGCCGGGGGTGGCTTTGTGGACAAGTTGCCGAAAGTGCTGGAAAAACTGGTGGCGGTGGAGTTCTCTCTCCAGCATAAACGCTTTGGAAGCGTGCGGCGTATTTTCATGACATATTTATAAGTATATGCTAATATTCGTGTCTATCTGACTGGAATTGGATGGATTTACAGGATATAGTTTCGCCTAGATTATCCGGAGGGGATGGTGAGGTTCAGGTGCGCGTGGCGTCACTGGTGTTTCCTCCCGCGCGCTTTCAGGATTACGCCGCTTTGAGGAAAGAACAAACACCGATGAGGATAAAAATAAATACGCTGTGGTTAATGGCAGTGCTCGTGTGCAGTTGTCTGCTGCCTGTCGTACAGGCAGCAGACATCGTGCGTGTTGAGTCCACCAGTTCATTGTCACAGTCCGTACTGGGAAGTACCGTCATTCCCTACAAGGAAGTGACGTTATCCGCGCAGGTGCCCGGTGTGGTCAAGCTGGTTGCAGGTGAGGCGGGTTCCAGTTTCAAGCAAGGCGATGTCATCGTTCAGGTGGATGAGTCCCAGTTATTGGCCAAGCGCAATGCTGTCTTGGCACAGATTTCCATTGCCCAGGCGGCGTTGCAAAATTCCCAGGCGCAATATACCCGAGAGTTGGTTTCCCCGCGCAGTAAAGATATTGGCGCGATGCCCGGCTTTGGCTTGCCTGCGATGTTTGACATGTTTGCGGTACGCCCGTTCGCTGATTCGTTTATGGGTAATTACGATTCCGATATGGGCCGTTATACCGACCTGATGAGCAGTGCTACCGGCGTTTCGCAGGCGCAAAGCAATTTGCAGCAGGCTGTGTCGCAGTTGCAGGAAATTGAAGCAGCTTTGCGTGATGCCAAGTCAATGGCTCCCTTTGAAGGCATTATCTTGGAAAAGATGGTGGAAGAGGGTGATACCGTCCAACCGGGTCAGCCCTTGATCAAATACGGTTACGTCAAGTATAAACGCTTGTTGGCGGATGTGCCTTCCGGATTGGTAGGTAACCTTGCCGAAGGGATGGTAGTGCCGGTCAGGATTGACGGCAATAGCAGTACCATGGCGAAGGTTTCACAGATTTACCCGGTCGCTGACCCCAACCGCCATACTGTAACGGTGAAGTTTGACCTGCCCGTGGATATTGTGGCCGCGCCGGGCATGTACGCGGAAGTGTTTTTGCCTGAACCCAAAAACGGCGATGCCAAGGTCATCGTCATTCCGAAAACGGCCTTGTTGAGCGGGCGCAGCTTACCCAGCGTGCTGGTCGTGAATGACCGCAATACGTCGGAGTTGCGGCTGGTGCGCCTTGGTGCAGAACAGGGCAATGGCATGGTGGAAGTGGTGTCTGGCCTGAAGCCGGACGAGCGTGTCATTGACAAGCCGCCTGCGGGTGTTTCATCGGGCTGGATGCCCTTTAAAAATCAATAGTATGCCTTGTGATGGAAAGTAGATATGACTGATTCCCAACATACCAATCCAGCAGCGCCGCACCATAATCTGGGTATGGCCGGTTCCATGGCCAAGGCATTTATCACTTCGCCGCTTTCCCTATTGCTGTTGCTGGCTTTCTTTGCTGTTGGCTTGCTGGGCTTGCAAATGACGCCACGTCAGGAAGATCCGCAGATTTCCGTGCCGATGGTGGATATTTTCGTGCGTTACCCCGGTGCGTCGGCGCAAGAGGTGGAGAATCTCATTGCCCGCCCGCTGGAAAGCATCATGTCGGAAATGACCGGGGTCGACCATGTTTACTCCTATTCCGCGCGCGAACAGGCGATGGTGACGGTGCAGTTCATCGTCGGTCAGCAGCTTGAGCCTTCGCTGGTCAAACTGTATGACAAGCTGGAGTCCAACAAAGACCGTATTCCTATTGGCGCAAATCCGCCGTTGGTCAAGCCCAAGGGTGCGGATGATGTACCGCTGGTGACCCTGACCCTGTGGTCAAATGAAGTAGATGACGCCAACTTGCGCCTGGTAGGGCTGGATGTACTGCAAATCCTGCGCGAGGTGGAAAACACCAGCCAAAGCTTTATTGTCGACGGGCGACATGAAGAACTGAAAGTGGAAATCCTTCCCGAGCGCCTGGCGACGTTTGGCGTTTCCCTGGAGCAGGTGGCGAACGCGATCCGCATGGCTAACTCCCAGCGTAATACCGGGGCGGTGGAGCCGGATGAGCGTGTGTTCCGGGTATACAGCGGTGCTTTCCTCAATTCTGCCGAGGATGTGAAACGTCTGATGGTGGCGGTCATTGAGGGGCGTCCCGTTTATGTACGTGACGTGGCGACGGTGACGGAAGAGCCTAGCGATGCAGCCCGTTCGGTTGGTTATTACACCGGCCATGAACTGCCAGAAGGCGCGGAACAGGCTGACAATGCGCCTGCAGTCACCTTGGCGATTGCCAAAAAGCATGGTACCAACGGCGTGGATGTGGCCAATGCGGTGCTGGCGAAGCTGGAAACCCTGAAAGGGCGCATTATCCCTGACAATATCAATGTGGCTGTCACCCGTAACTACGGTGAAACCGCTAAAGCCAAGGTTGATGAACTGATCTTTAAACTGTTCGTGGCGACCGGCGTGGTGACGCTGCTGGTGTGGTTCTTCCTTGGTTTACGTGCTGCCGGGGTGGTGCTGATCGTTATTCCGGCGGTTATTACCACGACCGTGTTTTCGGCCTGGCTTATGGGTATGACCATTGACCGGGTGAGCTTGTTTGCGTTGATCTTTTCCATCGGGATTCTGGTGGATGATGCCATCGTGGTGGTGGAAAATATTTACCGCCGCTGGTTGTTGATTGAGGATACCGATGTTGAAACCGCGATTGACGCGGTGCGTGAGGTGGGTAACCCGACCATTCTGGCGACCGCCACCGTTATCGCCGCTCTGCTGCCGATGGGTTTCGTCAGTGGCATGATGGGGCCTTACATGCTGCCCATCCCGTTGCTGGGTTCGGTAGCGATGGTCATCTCGCTGTTTGCCGCCTTTGCTTTCACACCCTGGTTGACCAACCGTTTCAAGCCATCCCTGCAAAGCCTGCATGAGTCCGCCGAAAAGGAGCACAAGCAGGCCGCCAAGATGGAACGCTTTTTCCGTGGCATCATTGTGCCGCTGGTGACGAGCAAGGCCAAGGGACGTTTGTTCCTGCTCAGCATTGTGGTGGTGTTCTTTGCCTTTATGTTGCTGTTCTACCCGTTCAAAGCCGTGCGGGTGAAAATGCTTCCGCTAGATAACAAGCCTGAATTCAATGTGGTACTGAACATGCCGGAAGGTACGGCGCTGCCTGTCACCGCCAATCTGGTACATACGATGGCGAGCAAGCTGCAAGGCATTCCGGAAGTGACCGCGCTGCAAACCTATGTTGGTACAGCTTCACCCTTCAACTTCAATGGTTTGGTGCGGCATTACTACCTGCGCCAGCAAGCTTGGCAGGCTGACATCCAGGTGCAACTGACGGACAAGCATGATCGTGAGCGCACCAGCCACCAGATTGCGGTGGAGGCGCGCGCGCTGTTGCAACCGCTGCTCAAAGGTACTCGTGGCAAACTTCAGGTGGTCGAAATGCCGCCTGGCCCACCCGTGCTGCAATCCGTGGTGGCGGAAATCTATGGTCCGGACGCTAATACCCGCCGCCAGGTGGCAGCGGATATGACGAAATTCTTCGGCCAGGCCGCAAACCTGGATGACGTGGACAGCATGATGGAAGACGACCACGACATCCTGCGTTTCATCGTCGATTCCGACAAAGCGCAACGCAATGGCATTACGGCGGAAGATGTCAACCGCACGCTGGAAATGGCCATGGGGGGCTTCATCTTGGGCGACATCAAGAAAAACGCCCTGATTGACCCAACCCGCATTGTCATGCAGGTACCGCTGAGCGCCCGGTCGCAGATTTACCGTTTGTCGCAATTGCCGGTCACCAACCATACCGGGCAATTTGTGCCATTACATGAGTTGGGCACATTCGTATTCGACAAGCAGGATAAGCCGATTTACCGCAAGGATTTGCGCCCCGTCGAATTCGT